>JACQVS010000190.1 GCA_016209605.1 Planctomycetota bacterium | reverse complement strand
TCTCGCAGGTGGCCCCCAGCGATGCCACGGTGCTCATCACCGGCGAAAGCGGCAGCGGCAAGGAGCTGGTGGCCGCGCAAGTGCACCGGCTGAGCAAGCGCGCCGACAAGAACCTGGTGCGGGTTAACTGCGCCGCCATTTCCGAAAACTTGTTCGAGAGCGAGTTCTTCGGCCACCGCCGCGGCTCCTTCACCAGCGCCGTCTCCGACCGCCAGGGGCGCTTCGCCGAGGGGGAAGGAGGAACGCTGGTGCTCGATGAGATCGGCACCTTGAGGCCGGAGATGCAGGCCAAGCTGCTCCGCGTCCTCGAGACGGGGGAGTACCAGGTGGTGGGGGAGTCGCAGACGCGCGTCGCCGATGTGAGGATCGTCGCCATCTCCAACGAGAACTTGAAGGCCCGGGTGCAGAAGGGGGCGTTCCGGGCCGACCTCTACTACCGCCTTAACGTCTTTCCGGTCGAGGTGCCGCCCCTGCGCCAGCGCGTCGAGGACATCCCCCCCCTGGCGGAGTATTTCCTGGCGCGCGCCCGCCCCGGAGCCTCGACCCCGGCGGCGGAGCAGCCGGGATCGATCGGCCAGGAGGCCCTGGCGGTGCTGTGCGCCTATCCATGGCCGGGGAACGTGCGCGAGCTCCGCAACGTCATGGAGCGGTCGGTGATCCTGGCGCACCCCGGCATCCCGGACGCCCCGCTCTTCCGCCAGATCCTCGGGACGGCCTCCGGCAGCCCGAAGGCCGCCGAGGAGGAGGAGGATCTCCAGATCCGCCGGCGGGTCGATGCGCTCGAGCGCAAACTGCTCCTCGAGGCGCTGGCGCGCTCCAAGGGGAAGAAGCGGCAGGCCGCGGCCTTGCTGGGCATCGACCCCAAGAACCTCGGCTACTATCTCGCCAAGCATCAGATTTCCGGAGAGGCTCTCGACAACCCCGAGGACAGCCCATGAGCCGCGCCCCGGTGCTCCTGGCGCTGGCGCTCGGGGGCCTCGCGGGATGCGAGGGGGATCGCCCGACCGGCGCCGCGCGCCCCGCTTCCTCTCTCCCCGCGGCCGCCCCGGCAGCCCGCCCGGCGGGGCCGGCGCCCTGGTCGCGCGTCTTCACCGACATCGGTCAAGCGGCCGGCCTGCGCTTCCAGCACGTCACCGGCGGCTACGGTAAGAAACTGCTGCCCGAAACCCTCGGCTCCGGCGGGGCGTTCCTGGATTTCGACCGGGATGGACTCCTTGACCTCTTCCTGGTCAACTCGTGCTACTGGCCGGGGCACGAGCCGGAGGGGGCCCGGAAACCCGCGTGCGCGCTTTACCGCGGCCAAGGGGATGGAACCTTCGTGGACGTCACCGCCGCGGCGGGCGCCGGCATCTCGCTCTACGGCATGGGCTGCGCCGCCGCCGACTACGATGGCGATGGGGATGAGGACATTTACATCACCGCCGCGGGGGACAACGTCCTCCTGCGCAATGAAAGCGGCCGGTTCCGGGACGCCACCCGCGACGCGGGTCTCGCCGGCGGGCGGTGGACCGACCGGCAGGGACGATCCCATGCCGAGTGGTCCACGGCAGCGGCGTGGCTCGATGTGGAAAACGACGGCGACCTCGACCTCTTCGTCGCCAACTATGTCGAGTGGACGCCGGAGCTGGAGATCTTCACCACCCTCGACGGCGTCAGCAAGGCCTTCACCACCCCCGACCGCTACCCGGGGCTCCCCTGCCGGTTGTTCGCGAACGACGGCGCCGGCAAATTCACCGATGCCACCGCGCGCGCCGGCCTCGAGGAGCACAAGGGGAAGGGGCTGGGCTTGGCGATTTGGGACTTCGACCAGAACGGCTTCGTCGATCTGGCGGTCGCCAACGACACCCGCCCCAACTTTCTCTTTCTCAACCAGGGGGGCCTCTCCTTCAAGGAAGCCGGCGAGGCGCTGGAGATCGCCTACGACGAGAGCGGCCGGGCGCGCGCCGGCATGGGCATCGACATCGCCAGCTACGCCAACGACGGCGTTCCGGGCGTCGCCATCGGTAATTTCAGCAAAGAGCCGATGTCGCTTTACCGCTGGGGAGGAAGCGCCGGCTTCGCCTCCGAGGCGGCGCGCGCCGGCCTCGCCCAGGCGACCTACGAGCCGCTGGCGTTCGGCGTCCTCTTCGCCGATATCGACCTCGACGGCGCCCTCGACCTGGTGGTGGCCAACGGGCACATCGAGCCGGACATCGCTCGTGCCTTTCCGAACTTGCAGTACGCTCAAAGCCCGCAGCTCTTCAAGGGGGTCGGCGATGGAACCTTCGCAGAGGTCGGAGCCAGGGCGGGAGCGGACTTCAACCGGCCCCGCGTCGGCCGCGGCCTGGCCGCCGGAGATGTCGATGGCGATGGCGACCTCGACCTCCTCCTCACCACGAACGGCGGCCCCCCGGCGCTGCTCAGGAACGATGCGATGGACGGATCCGCCGGCGCCGCTCCCCACTACCTGCGCCTGCGGCTGCGCGGCCAGGGGAAGAACACCGCCGCCCTGGGGGCCCACGTCTTCTTGATGGCCGGCGGGGTGACGCAGTCCCGCCTGGTGCACACCGGCTCCTCGTACTTGAGCCAGTCGGAGCTGGCGGTGACTTTCGGCCTGGGCCGCGAGGAGAAGGTCGACCGCTTGGAGGTCCTCTGGCCCTCGGGCGAGAAAAAAACCTATGCCGTCGAGGGGGTGGACCGGCTGATCGAGATCCGGGAATAAAAAAAGAGTCGCCGCGACTATTTTTTTCCCTTCAACTGCTGCTCCCAGGCAGCGGGGTAAATGTTATCGTCATCGAAGGAGAGCGGCACCCTTTCAAACGCGAACTCGCAGCCGCAGCGCCCGACCTCGAAGCTCCGTTTCTTCCCGGCCTCTTGCCACTCGGTGCGGATGGCGAGCTGAAACTTGCCTTCCGACCGGACCGGGCACTGGTCGAGGAGGTTGACGAAGACCTTCCAGGAGCCGGCGGGCTTCATGATCAGGAGCACGTTGGCTCCCGCCGCCCAGGGCTCCTTCCCATCCAGCTCGATGTCCTGGCGCGGGCCGTCGGTGGTGATGGCCCCGAGGCGCGCGGAGTATCCGACCTTGAACTCGCCGAAGCCGTATTGCAGCCTCACGACTCCACGCCACTGCTTGCCTTCCTCCGGCGCGCCCGCGAAGAGGGCCGGCACGATGGTGGGGAGATCGATGGAGTGGAACGGCACCGGCTGCCCCTGGACCAGCGGATCCTGGTTGGTTGGATCGGATCCGATCGCCACCTCGCCCTCGAGGCCGAACTCGAGCTGGCGGGCCTGCCGCGCCCGGCGGTGCTCGGCGAGCAGCTGGGCCCGGCTGAAGGAGCTTTTCTGGCGCGCCTCGGCGAGAAACTTCTCGCTGGACTCGTATTCGCGGGCGAAGCGCGTCCAGTCGAGCAATCCCCGCTTGGAGATCAGGAGCAGCAGGCCTTGCCGGTCGTAGGCTTCCGACTTTCCAGGCGCCCCTTCCTGATCGCGCTCCAGGCGCTCCACCTTCTGCTTGAAATGATAAGCCAAATTAATGGGAACGGGTTCTTCCATATCCATCCTTTCACCAAGGCCTCCAGGAGCGCAGCCACTCCTGGGCCTGGCGGAGGCGCCTGGCGGCTGAGTCCCGAAGTTCATTTACGTAGTCGCCGGCCCGTCGCAGCCCGCGGGCGATGGCGTTCAACGCTTCCTGAGCCCGCCGGGAGGCCTCCTCGCGCTGCCGCCGCAGCCAGTCCTGGGCATCGCGCAGCGCTTGCTCGGCCTCGGCCTGGCGCTCGCGGGCCCACTGGGCGATTTGATCGGAAGTGGCGAGATCGTAAACGATCTTCACCAGGTCCGGGCCGTGCGTGTGGCCCCCGACATAGACGCCGAACTTCTGAATCCCCGGATTGAACCAGGTCGAGGGCTGGCCGTAGTTGGTCAACAAATACCACTGCGCCGACCCGGCCTGGTAAAACGCCTGCTCCAGGCGGAAGGCGGCCGCGGCGAAGCCGCCGGAGGCCGCGATCAGCTCCTGGTTGTGATAATAGACGACGTTGGTCATGCCCGCCCCCATGGCCACGCCATCGCGGTTGTAGTAGTCCCACCGGTGGCTGTGCTCGACCCAGACGCCGAGCTCGGAGAACCACGGCTTGCAAGCGGCGCGATGGCCGGGGTTGGTCATGAGCTGCGGGTCGGAGCGGTAGCCGTCGTGGTTGCCGTGGATGCGCTTCGCGTCCAGCTCCACGAGGAGCAGCTCCAGGATCAGACGGTTCCAGCGGATTTCCATCTGAGCGCGCCGGTTCTGGCGCTGGAAATACCCCGCCGGCTTGGCGCGGATCCAGTCCCGCAGGGGAACGATCAGCGCGCTGTGATCCGCCGGCGCCCCGCCGGGCCAGGTCCAGGCCTCGACGCTGTCGCAGCGCGCGATCAGCCGCCCCTGGAGCCGCGTCAGGGCCGGCGCGCCGGGATTGCCGCTGATGTCGTGCCGGTAGAGCATTTCGGCCTGGGGCCACGAGTGGTAAGGATACCGTTTGGCCGGATGCGGTCCGCCGGAAGATCCCGTCCAGGTCGGGTCCATGCGGAGCTGGAAGGCCTCGGTGTAGTCGGCGGAGACATTGATGGCGACCATGGCGGTGACGGCGGCGTATCCATCGCGGCGTATGCCGCCGATCTCATCGGCTGGAATGGTGGCGTGCTGCTTGTACATGAACTCGCGATTCATCCACAGCTCGTACAGGTCGCCGACCTGGACGACGACCACCTTATTGGCCCCCTGGCTCTGCCGCAGCTCGCGGATGATGAAAAGGAAATTCGAGAGATCGATGGCGGGAGACACGTCGCCAGCCACCGGGTCATCAACCACGGAGTCGACCGGCGGATTCATCTCGTTCTGGTCGATCGGAGGCACGGCCACATCGGCGCCGGGCGCCGCGGTGACGCGGTAGAACCAGGCGCTTTTGCCCTGGATCTCGCGGTCCAGATGGGCTTTCTCGGCCAGGAACTCATCGCGCACGAAGGTCTCGGTGACGCGGTTGGGAGTGAAGACCGGCATCGCATTCTCCACCGGCGGGACATACACGGAGGTGGAGACGGCGTAAGAAATCGTGATGGTCTCGGCGCTGCCGCCTTCCCAGGCATCTATCTTGGTCTGGATGAGGTCGAGGTCGGCCTGGGTGAGCAGCGAGTCGTTTTGCGGCCCGACCTTGCACTGGCACTGGTGCAGCAGCCGGCGCAGCCCCGCGCGCCGGCGACCGGGAGCCAGGCGCGAAGAAGCCGGGTACAAATCCGGCCACTGCTCGGGGAGATGGAGATCGGGAAAGCAGATGTAAAGCTTCTGGTCCGGCGGCACGGCGGCCCTGGCGTTCGGCGGGATGGAAGCGTGGCTCACCAGGTGGATGTACTTGCCGTGAGCCGCCAGTCGCTCCAACAGCATGGCCGCCAGCGTGCCGCTGGCGGGGAGCTTGTCGGGATCGTTGCCGGGATTGGTGGTGCCGGTGTACTTGCACAGCCAGACATTCGTTCCTTCGATGATGCCGAAGTCACGCTGGGGATCCTTGTAGTTCCCCCAGAAGCCGCAGTCGAGCTTGACGAACTGGGTCGGCTGGACCTGGAGGGTCTGGCGGTCGGAGCGATCCTCCGAGGCGTTCGGCGCCGCGGCGACGGAGCTGGCGTAAGTCGGCTGCTGGATTTGCCGGCCGCTGAGGCGCGGCTCGAGGTTCCATCCATAGACCACGCCGCGCTTCGGAAAGGCCGCATCGACGTACGGCCGGACGGTCAAGATCGGGTCCCGCACCCGCAAGACTTCGCCATCCGCGGAGATCGTGACTTTAACCGTGCGCGCGTCGTTTCGTGCCATCCAAGCTTTCCCCCGGAACTAGCAGCCGTAATACTTCAGCAACGCCGCCACCGTCTTCTCGCCCACGATTCCATCCACCGGGCCGGAGTCGATGATCGAAGAATCGCTCCCCGCGTTGTCCTTGCAGAACTGCTGGAAGCGCTTCACGGCCGCCTGTGTCAGCGGGCCGTCGATCCCATCGATCGGCCCGGGCTCGAAGCCCAGCGCAGCGAGGCGCTGCTGGGTTCCTTTGATCAAAATTTTCTTGTTGGAAAGGTCCAGCGGCTCGAGATGCCCGATCAACAGCTCGATCTCATTCCCCAGGTTCTTGAGCTTGAGCACCGCCTTGGTCGCGCTCAAGGGAATGGATTCCTCGAGGATCCCATCGTCATCCGTGTTTTCGTTCTGCTGCTCAAACTTGTCCGGCGCTCCCCCGTGCTCGACGCGCAGCTCATAGGGCTCGGAGGCCAGCGGTTGCCCATCCGCACCCAGGAGCCGGATGCGCAAGGCTTCGCGGGCGGTTTTGAGGCGGAAGCGATTTTTTTGCTCCGTCGACCCCGGCTCCGCCTTCAGCTCCAGGGGAGGAATGAAAAGCTGATCTCCGGCCGTCAGCACGTGCGGATCCTTGCGCTTCTCCCGCAGCGCCTTGTTCTCCTCGCGCTGCCAGACCCGATCGAACCAGTCGAAGTAACCATAAGAGGCGGCGATGCTCCCCGCCCATTCCCCATCCTTCACCTTATGCTTGCCGCCCGCCGGCGGTTTCTTGAATCTCGCCATGGCCCTACCTTCCTGATAGCGCGATCAGGACCGCGTTCTCGATCCAATCTCCCATGCCGATGAAATCATGACCGGCATTCTCTCTTGTCGGTCTTCGGCTTGCAAAAGGATTTCGGGCGGAACTCGCGGCTAGCGATTCACCTCGCCGGGGAGGAAGTCGGGCGTCTTTCTCTCCTCGGGGAGGTTTTCCTTCACCGTCTCGAGGAGCCGGTCAATGGGGGCGGAGATGGAGAGGTAGGTGAAACCGAGAGCCAGGCTCATGAAGACAGCCAGCCAGATGTAATAGCGCTCTGCGAAAATTCGAGAAATGAAGCCTGGTATCAGCAGGCCGACGCCGGTCATGACCACGAGGAAGGGATGCCCCTGGCACCAAATCACCACCCCTTCCAGGAAGTGAGTGGCGGCCGGGAAAGGCACGCTAACTCCTTTCGGCACCGGAATTTTCAAGGGGGCAGCAGTGGTCAAATAGTAAATCGAGAGAGCGATCGGCAGTGCCGCCAGAATGGTCAGTCCGATAAGATGCCATGGGGTTTCCGAGGAGGCTTTTTTTCTTTTGGGGATCGTCGTTGACCTCGATTTTGTAATCTCCATCGACTGGCTCACTGCGGATATGGCCCTTTGTCTCCCTCTGTGGAACAGGCGCAACCAATTTATCGGTTTTCCAGGCTCAGGAACTTGGCTAGTGATCTCGGTCACGAAATGCCCCGCCCTTTTCGACTAAGATTCGGAGTTCACAGGAAGTGTTTTTCGATCATGAAGGCAACAGGAGCCAATTGGCCCATTCCGGATCGTGAACTTGCATGAAGACCCATATTTTTTTCTGGACCATCGTTGCGGCCGCAAGCCTTCTTCCTCCCATTGCCGTTTCCGGACCGGGGGCCGATCCCGCCGGCGGGTGGAGGGGCCAGATCGAGGCGGACTGGGAGCTCCAGCAATCCGTTCGCGGCCTGCCAGGGCGGCAGGCGCAGGTGACTCCCGAGGAAGACGCCGCCGGGGGCTGTGACGGCGTGAAGGACGGCCGCTGGGGTTTTCACACCGCCGAGGAGGAGAATCCGTGGTGGCAAGTGGATCTGGGGAGCGCCGAGGCCATCGAGCGCGTCGCCATCTTCAACCGCTGCGATGGAACCGCCGGCCGGGCCGCGCGCTTGGCGATTCTTCTTTCCAGCGATGGCGCGAGCTGGCGCGAGGTTTACCGCCACGGCGGGAATGTCTTCCTCGGCGCGCCGGATGGCAAGCCTCTGGGAGTCCTTCTCGGCGGCGCCCCGGCCCGCTTCGTCCGCATCCAGCTTCCCGGCCGCGTTTACCTCCACCTGGATGAAGTGGAGGTTTACGCCGCCGGGGACAGGGCCGGAAATCTGGCGCTGGGCCGGCCCTGCAGCCAGAGCAGCACCAGCCCCTGGTCTTCAAGAAAGAGAAGCGCGCTGAAAATAGCCGCTGGATCCGGAAGTCAAGAAGCTCTCGGGGCCCGCTGGGCGGCGCGCGCCCAGGCTCTCGCGAGCGCGCTCCTCGATTTCGAAGATCTTCTTTTTATCAAGCGCGTGCCCGGAATCTACAGCCACATGTCGGACCAGAACTACGGCTGGTGGTCGCGTCCGGGCGGCGGCATTTACCTCCTCAAGGGCTTCAAAACCGCCGCCCCGGAGCCGCTGCTCCTGACCGGAGCGCTGCCGCCGGGAAGCATCTCCTCGATCGATCTCTCTTACGATGTCCGTAGGATTCTTTTCTCCTACTGCAAACACTATCCGCAGGTGGCCGGCATCGCCAACAAGGTCGACAAGGAGCGGCTGCCCGAGGATGGTTTTTACCACATTTTCGAGATGGCCGTTGATGGGACAGGACTCCGGCAGCTGACGCATGGACGTTACGATGATTTCGATGCGCGTTATCTTCCAGATGGCGACCTGGTTTTTCTCTCAACCCGGCGCGGCAAGGTCAGCCGTTGCGTGGGAGGTAGCCAATCCCAATCGGATCCAAGAGCGCTTCCCGACAGCTACGTGCGCTGCGGGGGCGATGAATACCGCCCCGTTGCCGTCTACACTCTCCACCGCATGGGGCCTGGCGGAGAGGGCATCCGCGCCCTCTCGCCGTTTGAGAACTTCGAGTGGAATCCTTCGGTCGCAAGCGATGGCCGCATCCTTTACGCCCGCTGGGACTACGTCGACAGGAACAACGGCCCTTTCATGAGCCTCTGGTCGATGAATCCCGATGGCGCGAATATCCGGGCGGTCTACGGGAATTTTACCGTCACCCCCTACTCTATCTTCGAGGCGCGGTCGGTGCCGGGCTCGAACAAAATCGTCTTCACTGCCTCCGCGCATCATTCCATCACCGGAGGCAGCCTGGTTCTTCTTGATCCCAGCCGCGGGATCGATGGTCTGAAGCCTCTCCAGCGCTTGACTCCCGAGGTCTGCTTCCCGGAAGGCGAGGGCTGGCCCTCCAGCTATTACGCCAGCCCTTACCCGCTCTCGGAATGGTGTTACCTGACCGCATGGAGCCCCGAACCGGTGGTCACCGAGGGCCGCCCCAATCCTCCCAACGCTCTGGGGCTTTATCTTTTCGATGCCCGGAGCGGCCAGCTCGAGCTGCTCTACCGCGATCCGATGATCTCGAGCCTCCGCCCCATACCGCTCCGGCCATTGGAAAAGCCGCCCGCCCTGACATCGGCCATCGCGGCCGCGGACATGGAAGCGGAAGGCCGCCTCATCCTCCTCGATGTCTACGATGGCCTCGAAGGCCTCGAGCGGGGAACGGTGAAGAGCCTGCGCATCGTCGGCATCCCGCCGAAAACCCAGCCCCGGATAAACACGCCGGTCCTCGGACTGACGGGCGAGGATCCGGGCAAGTGCGTCCTCGGCACCATCCCCGTGGAAGAGGATGGCTCGGCTTATTTCCGGGTGCCGGCCGGGATGCCGCTCTTCTTCCAGGCGCTCGAGGCGCGAGGACTCGCCGTCCAGACGATGCGCAGCGCCACGAGCGTGCAGCCGGGGGAGACGCTCGCATGCGCCGGCTGCCATGAGCCCAGGACGAGCGCGCCCAGAAACGCGCTGCCCCTGGCCACCCGGCGGGATCCCTCCCTGATCATTCCGGGCCCCGAGGGCTCCTGGCCGCTGCGTTTCGACGTGCTGGTCCAGCCGGTGCTGGACAAGCACTGCGCCGTCTGCCATCAGCCCGGCGGGCCCGATGCGGCGGCGAAATTCGACCTCACGGCCCTCTGCTCTTATGAAAATCTGGTGGCCTTCGGGAAGCCGAGCCTCCGCGACCAGGTGAAAATGGCCCACCAGCTCGGGAGGTCCATTCCGGGCGCCTGCGGAGCCAGGGCCAGTCCCGTGCTCAAGCTCCTCGAGGGCGGCGGCCCCCATCCGGCTGTCTCGCTGGATGAAGACAGCTTCAACCGCCTGGCCACCTGGATGGACACCTATGGGCAAAAACTCGGGTCCTTCAGCCCTGAGCAAGAGGAGGAGCTGCGCCAGTTTCGCCTCCAGGTCGCGGGGCTGCTGGCCAGATAGGCGAACGCTGAAAGGTCCTTCCTGAAAAGCCCTTCTTCTGATCTGATGGTCCACGACAATCCTGGAGTCCTGCGATGGGACGGCTCGTAAGGATTATTCATTGGTGCTTGTAAAGGGAGTAAAACGGAATGAAACCGAGACTTTTCGCCATTCATTTTGTTGGTATCCTGGGACTCGGCGCAACTTTGGGACCAGGCTCCGGAAAGGCGTTTGCACAGGCGGGCGGCTGGACGCATGGCGGGGCCGTGGTGCGGCTCACCACAGCCGCTGACCGCGTCGGCATCGGAACGAATGATCCGGCGGCAAAGGTTCATGTCAAGACCACGGATCCCGGAAGCGCTGCGCTGCAAATAATCGAAAATGGGAATAGCGGCAACAGTGCCGCAGATGCCATTCTCCAGTTGCTCGTGGCAGGTGGGAATGGCGGCGATCCCTACCTGAGATTCGATGTTGGCGGGGCTACCGCATATTCAATGGGGATAGACAACTCCGACGAGGACAGGTTCAAGATCTCCCTTTCAACATCTTTGGGCGTGGCCGATATTTTGAAGTACCTGCCGCGTTCGAAAGAGTGGGTGCTTTGCACGAGCATCGGTGCCGACTCAACGTGGCAGGCCCCCATTCTGAACCTTTACAATTTCAAGGCCGGGGAGGTGTCGATACGACTGAACAAGGCCAGGGATGACAGTGGCAGCGGTGAGTTCTGGCTCAATCCCTGGATAATGCATATTCCCCCAAGCACCAGCGAGATGAAACTGTGGATCACCAGAGACATGCAGGGTAACTACTTTGGCCTCGACGAGGACGGGAAAGTGTCGGTCGGCTACAGCCTGCCGAACAACGCATCCGGCGTTGCCAGGTTGGGGGTTGTGGGTGGCAAAAACGAGAAGCAATTCGTCGTCAGGGCCCACTCCAATCAGACAGACAGCATCTCTGAATGGCAGGACAGCACGGGCTCGCCCCTGGTTACCATCTCCAAAGGGGGCGAGGTCGGCATCGGGACCTCGCGGCCGGCCTCAACGCTGCACGTCGCCGGAGACGGAACGATCTCGCTCGCTCCCCGTTCATCCGATCCGGCGCCGGCTTCCGGCATCTGGAAACTCTACATCTTCGACAACGGGAAGGCACAGCAACTGCGGGTTCTGGGGCCCTCCGGCACCGTCAATACCATCAGCGCGTTGACGCCGTGATAGGGTGGCTTTTCCGCACCGACGGCCAGCGGTCTCGGGCTGGAAAGAATTCAAAATCCGTCGCATCGCGTTTATAATCATGGGTGGTAGGAGGGCATTGGAGGTAAAAGACTACGCAACAATAGATCAAGAGGTTGAAAGATGGCAAAGCGATGGCGAAGAGGAAAGGAGTGACGCCATGATCGCAACCATTGAAGTCAAACCGGAAGAGGTCCTAGGTCCACTTAATGAGACGGAGAAGAAGAATGCCCCAGAGCGACTTTACCTCGCCGGAGACATCGAGCTCCTCCGCCGAGGCGTTCGAGTATCTATCGTGGGAACGCGCCATCCTTCGGAGGAAGGGCTCCGGCGAACCGGGAAATTGGCAGGGCTCCTCGTTAAGCGCGACGTGGTCGTGGTGAGCGGTCTTGCTGAAGGCATCGATACCGCCGCGCACCAGAGTACGATGGCCGCCAGCGGCCGGACCGTCGCCGTAATCGGGACTCCTCTGGACGGGTGCTTCCCGCCGCAAAACACGGCTCTCCAGGAGCGCATACGAAGTGAACATCTGCTCGTATCCCAGTTTCCCCCTGGTCATCCGACCATGAAGAAGAACTTCCCAATGCGGAACCGCACCATGGCGCTCATAACGGACGCCACCGTCATAGTCGAAGCGAAAGATGGGAGCGGCACGCTTCATCAGGGCTGGGAGGCCCTGCGGCTCGGGAGACCACTCTTCATTATGGATTCACTGCTCGAGGACAAGACTCTCGCCTGGACGAAAGAGATGCTCTCCTACGGGGCGGAGATCCTCTCGGATGAAGAACTCGAGGTCTTCTTCGAGAGGCTCCCCGAAGGGAGCCGCAATGAGCGGATCGACCTCCCCTTCTGAGATTCACTTTGGGGCCCTGCTCACGTATTCCCCACGTGGGACTTCCTCCGTTTCCGTCGAATCGAGGAAGTTTCGGGATAGCCGTCTCTTTTGTTCTCAAAAGTGGTTACGTTTTTCGATCTTTCGGCGGGACTTGAGGGATGGGAGATTGTCATAAGTCCTTGTGGGTAAATGGTGCCAGAGAAGGGAGTCGAACCCTTATGACCTTGCGGCCACTGGATTTTGAATCCAGCGCGTCTGCCAATTTCGCCACTCTGGCGCCCTTGGTTTTTTTGGGGAAGCGTATTTATAGCAGACCACCGGCGGAGAATCAACTTGGGATGATCTCCTTTAATTTCTGGAAACCGATTTCAGAAAATCCGGCGCGGCCTGCGGTTTCTGAGCGCCTTCGGGGGGCCGAGGACTTCCTTGAGGAGCATGGCTTTTGCCAGGCTGGCGCCGAGGAGCTTGTCCACGCCGCCGGTGCGGGTGAGGTCGCTCAAGGAAAGCCAGCCCGGCTGTTCTCCAGAGGTGGAGCTGGTATCGATGAAATAGCCGCCGGCTAGCTCCGCATCTCTCAACACCGGAGGCTTGGCCGCAGGCGCCAGCGCTCTCGGTTTTCCAGGAGCCGGCGGCGGCTCGGAGCCTGGCTCCTGGGCCTTGCCAGTCGCGGGCTTCGAGGGGGGCGCCTCCGGCTCGAGCACTTCCCACTTCAGATCCTCCCAACGCCTCTCCTCCAAGGCCGCCTGGCGGGCCTGGACGGGCTCGGCTCCCGGGGCCGGAAAATCCTGAGACCGAGCGAGCTGTTCCTCGGCGATCCCCTTTTCTTCCTTATCCGCCTCGCGGCGCAGGGCCTCGAAAAACTCATCAACGTCCGACTTTCGCCCAAACAGGCGGTCGAAAGCTTGATCCCTCCCCCCCTGGCCGGGCTGCACCGGCGGCAGGCCCTGGTCCAGCTTGCGCTGCGCTTTTTTCAGTTCCTCGGGAAGGCTGAGAAAGATCTTCCGGAAGGCGTTGCCGAGGGCGGCGACGACGATGATCAAGATGACGAAAACCTGAATCCAGCGGGGTTGCAGGAAGTCTTCGATGTCCATGTTTCTTTCCCGGTTCGAGCTTTAATCGGCCTTCTGGTCCTGCTCGGAAGCCGAGCCCAGGCGGTTCCTCATGCGCGTGTCCGATTGCAAGTTGAGGAGGTTGTAATAGTCCATGACCCCCAAATTGCCGGAGCGGAAAGATTCGGCGATCGCCTTGGGGATCTCGGCCTCGGCCAGGATGACCTTGGAGCGGTTTTCCTTCTGCAGGGCTTCCATCTCTTGCCCTCGGGCGACGGCGCGCGCTCGCTGCGCCTCCGCCTCCGCCTGCGACTGCTTCTTCTGGGCCTCTGCTTGATCGGTCATCAGCTTGGCGCCGATGTTTTCTCCGACGTCGATGTCGGCGATGTCGATGGAGACGATCTCGAAGGCCGTGCCGGCGTCCAGCCCCTCCTCCAGCACCTTCCTCGAGATGCGCGACGGATTGGCCAGCACTTCCTTGTGATCCTCCGCCATGCCGATGGCGGCGACGATGCCCTGGCCGACGCGCGCCGTCACCGTCTCTTCCGTGGCTCCGCCTACCAGCCGGGCGAGGTTGGTCCGCACCGTGACGCGGGCCTTGCACTTGAGCTGGATGCCGTTCTTGGCCACGGCGTCAATGGTGGTCTGGCCGCGCCCCGGATGCGGGCAGTCGATCACCTTGGGATTGACGCTGGTGCGCACGGCGTCGAGGACGTCGCGGCCGGCGAGGTCAATGGCGGTGGCGCGGTCAAAGGTGAGGTTGATGCCGGCTCGCGAGGCGGCGACCAGCGCTTGAATCACCGCCCGCACGTTGCCGCGCGCCAGGACGTGCGCCTGCAGCTTCTGGATGTCCACCGGGATGCCCGCCTTGTGGGCGGTGACCAGCGAGTCGACGATCACCCGCGATGGAACGCGGCGGAGGTACATGCCGACGAACTCGAAGATGGGTATCGGGCAGCCGCTCGAGATGGCCTGCAGCCACAACTTTCCGAAGGTGACGAAAAACAAGAAAAAAGCCAGCACCGCAATGATGACCAAGCCGATGAGAACGAACTGCAGCACATCAGAAATCAGTCCTTCCGCCAGCAGATGGAAAACCCCGTTGCTTAAATTCGTCATCCTTTACTCCTTCCTTCGATATGGCGAACGACCACGCGATTACCAGAAATTTCAACAACACGAACCGGAATGTCCTTTTCAACAAAGTCGCCGATGGTAACGACATCGACTCTTTTCCCCTGGATCAACGCCACGCCGGCCGGGCGCAGGGGGGTCAAAGCGACGCCTTCCTTCCCCAGCAGCCCTTCGGTGCGCTCGTCGACGGAGGTGGAGGTCTGCGGCGACAGGGCGGCTTTGAAAGTGACCCGTCGCAGCACCAGATAAAGAATGGCGATGGTATAAACCAAAAAACCGGCCAGGGAGACCATGGCGATGAAACTCTTTCCTTGATAAAAAAAGCCGAAAACGGCGAATCCGGTGCAGGCCATGGAAAGGAGGCCGAGGATGCCGCCGGAGGGAATGAAGATCTCCAGGAAGAGGCATAAAAATCCCAGCAGCAGGAAAAACGCTGACCAGTAGGAGTCCGAATAAAGCTGGTTGAAGTAAAAGCCGTCCACTCGATCCTTCCCTGAAAGAAATTCTCGCCGGGCGCCGCGGCCGGTTTGTGCCGGCCATCGCCTGCTATTGCGACCGCTGCACCAGGATCCGAAAGTCCGACGCTTCGATGATCTTCACTTTTTCTCCATTTTCAATAAATCCTTCGTCGGCGACGACGTCCAAAATCTGCCCGTTGACGTCCGCCCTTCCCGCCGGCCGCAGCGGCGAGACGGCGGTTCCCGTCTGCCCGAGCAACGCGGCGTTGCGCTGCTGCGCTTCAATCGCCGAGTCGGCGGTCGGAATGCCGTGGAGGGCGGCATGGGTCACCAGCCCGCGGCGGCCGAGGATCGAGGTCTGCGGCAGGAATTTCACCAGCATGAAGAAGATGCCGAGTCCTAAGCCGAGCGCCATCGAAAAGAGGAGCAGGGCCGATTTGAAATCCATGGTGTCGGCCGAAGCGCCGCCGCTGGGTGGGACCATGGCCAGGACCACGCCTATGACCAGCATGGCGAACCCGGACAGGCCGAAAACCATCGCCCCGGGAAAGAGGAAGAACTCCAGGACGATGCACCCCAGGCCGATGATGGCCACCAGCACCTCGTAAGGGCTGGTGGTGGGGTAGACGGCGTTGGTCACCGGAAAAAACCCCCCGATGAACAAGAGGGCGAAGCAAAGGCAGCCGGTGGCGATGGGCGCGAAGGTCCCCGGCATCTTGAGCTCGAGGAGGAGCCCCATGAATCCGCCTAACAAGAGAAAGAACCGAACCAGATTGTGGTTCAATAAATCCACCAGCCACTGTCCGGCCGGAGAGGTGGGCTTCAAGAAACCGCGCTGGTCATCGATGATGTCCTCTTTGCCGACGAGGATGCGGGCCTTGTTCAGAAGTTCCTCGATCCCCCCCCCCTCGAAAGGATTCTCCGTCTGCTTTTCGGCGACGCCGTAGCGATAGGCCTCATCGGCGCTCAAGCTCAGGCGATCGCCTGGGGCAGTGATGGACTTTTTCTCCTGCCTCATGATGGTTTTTCTTGCCGGATCGAGCCCGTTCAAGTCCTCTCGGCTGAGGATTTCCCGCTCCTCGATCTTGTTTCCGCCCACTTGCCGGTCGAAGGTCACTTCAAAGTACTCGCTGTGGTGCTGGGAGACCAGCGCCGCGGCGAACGAGGGCGGGTAATTGCGCCTGCGGGCACCGGCGTAAAAGTTGATGAGGCGCCGCGCCTCCAGGGCGTCTTTCTCTTTGGCATCGGGCAGCTCCGTGCCGGGATCTTTCACATGGCCGAGGCGCGCGCCCTTCCCCATGTAGATGGTGGAGCAGGCCATGGCGATGAGGGCGGCGCCGTTCGAGGCCTCCTTGCCGTTGTCGATGTGGGCGAAGGTTTTGATGCCCTTCTCGTTGAGCTTGAAGATGAGGTCGGCGCACTTCTTCACCGCCTCGAGCTGGCCGGGGTTCGAGCCGCGGCTGTCGATCCGCAGGATCAACGTTTTAATGGCCGGCTCCTGCTTGAGCCAGTACTCGAGCCGCTTTTCCAGGCGGTCTGCGTCAGACGGCTGGACGAGGCCTTCGATCTTGTAGATCAGGACTTTCTCCCGCGCCCGGCGAGGATCCTGATCCCCCGCCGGCCGGGCCAGGTCCTGGGCCAAAAGGGGAGCGGGCCCGAGGAGCGGCCCCAGGCCGAGGAGCAGAGCCATCGAGACCTGGCGCCGGAAAGAAGATTTCGCTGCCGGCGCAGGAGTTTTCAGACTGGAATCGAGTGCAAACATGGACAATCCAGCTTTTTAACCGCTCAATTTTGCCGTAAACCAGTAATTTTCAAGTGCTTAGAAGTATTATCGGCTTATTCTGGGAGGGGTAACAGGGATTGTCAAAAGATTTTTCGTAGGGCTTGAGTTTGAATGGTGGAGGATAGGGGACTTGAACCCCTGACCTCAGCGCTGCCAGCGCTGCGCTCTCCCAACTGAGCTAATCCCCCACGAACCGTCCGCTTGGAATCAGCAGAGATCCATTAACTTAATGGTGCCGTGGTCCAGCTGTCAAGCGGTTTTCATCACGGCGCTGCGACTTCTTGGTTTTTCTTTGATCGCCAGCTCATCGAGAGTATAATCGCTGCGCCGTTTATCCGTTGATTACAATGATTTACAGAAAATGTAGACATGACTTCTCCAGTTTATCCTCACCGGGAGATCGAGTCTCGCTGGCGGGGGCGCTGGTTTTCGAAAGCTTCATTGTCCGTCGAAAGCCAAAAGACCAATCACCCTGGCGAGGCTCCAGCCCCTGCCGAGCCGAAAGCGGAGCCCAAAGCTGAGTCGAAAGCGGAGCTCCAGGCTGAACACAAAGTTGTGAGCAGCCCGCCTGGCAGAGATGGGCTGGAAATTCGGGATCCTATTCTTCCCCCTCGGTCCCCCCGATGGGATGATTCTTTTAGAAGGGATCGCGGTTTCCAGCCGCGGCCGAGAGGGCGGCTGAAGCATTATCTCTATGCCACCCCCCATGTCCCTTTTTCCAGCGGGGGAGACTTGAGCGACCTGCGCCGTCTGGTCGCAGGCGACGTGCTGGGCCGGCTGCAGCGGATGATGGGTGGAGAGGTTACCTACTCGCTGGGCTGTGCCTGCTGGGGGCAGCACCTTCCGCAGCTCCCCTGGCCGGACGAGGAGGACCCGGCCGCCGCGGCCCGCCGCGAGCATGGCCGTTTTCGCGACCTCCTCCTCACCATGGGAATTACCCTCAGCTCGACCGAGCCGGTTGAGGATGGCGATCCCGCTTATTTCCGGTGGACGCAATGGCTTTTCCTCCAGTTCTTCAGAAGGCGGCTCCTCCATTTCCTCTCCCCCAGCGAGGCCGTTTTTTACCGGACGGAGCACGCCCTCGAGAATTTGCTGACCCGGCCAGCCGGGATAACAGAGAGGAAGGAGGGGTCGGATGCGACCGTGGCGTCGCCCCAGCTGCCCAGCATCTGGCTGCTGAACGTCTCCAGCTATGGCGACCGTCTGCTCAATGATCTGGGGAAGTCGTATTGGCCCCTGGAGGATCGCAATTGTCAGCGCTATCGCCTGGCCCGGCTGCGGGGCTGTGATGTGGTTTTCACCATTGGCCAGCGCCTCCTCTCCGAGTACGAACAGATCGAGGTTTTCACGACGCGCGTCGAAACCATTTACGGGGCCACTTTCCTGCTCCTCCATCCCTGGCATCCCCTCTCCGATCAAGTCATCGAGCTCGGGTATGAGGAAGAGGTCTCGACGTACCGGGAGAGGGTGAAGCGGCGTGAAGAGCCTCTCCTTTCAGCGGTGCGAACAGGAGGCTTTGCGATCAATCCCGCCACCCTGCAGAAGATCCCGGTCCTCCTCAGCCGCCTGGCGATGGATCCAGAGTGCGGCGGCGCGATCATGGGAGTTCCCGCCCATGAACGGCAGCTTTTCGAGATGGCCATGCGTCTGCGCCTGCCGATCCGTGAGGTCCTCCGGGGGGAGGGCTCGAAGTACGATGTCCATGGCAAGCTGAAAGAGCCCTTCACCGGTGAAGGGTTGTTGACCAACTCCGGTGTTTTCAACGGCATCCCTCAAAAAGCGGCCCGCGACCGTATCATTTCTCACCTCTCCCGGCGGGGGATCTGTTGCCGCACCACCCGGTACTTCTTCCACCAGGTCCCGGTCAGCACGCCTTCCTTGTGGGGGATTCCAGTTCCGTTGATCCATTGTGAAGAGTGCGGGGTGATTCCGGTTCCCGAGGAGGAACTGCCCGTCCTGCCTCCCCGGGTGACGGCCGGAATCTTGAACAAGCTCAGGAAGGTCAAGTCCCAGGAGCAAGCTCAAGATCTGCACTTCTTCAAGAAATTCCTCGCCGCCGATTGCCCGGTATGCAAATCGCCCGCCCAGCGGGACCCCCAGGTGATCGCCCCTTGGCTTGGTGAAGCGTGGATGTTCCTGAGGCACGTCGTGCCGGAGCTTGGAGGGGCGGTCGAGGGCATGAAGGGAAGCGCCGCTGCCGCTGGGGAAGGGGAAAGGGCCGCGGCGGAACCGGAGATCGAGGAGCCGGAGGGCCAGAGTTCGGTCCAAACCGAAAATGATCAGAAAAAAATTGCCCCGGAGCTTCTGGATGATCTCGCTCTCTTCGGCAAGGATCCGCTGCTCGAGACCTCACCGGAAACAGCGCCGGATAAAATTTCCGTTGAAAACGGTTTGAACGCTGGAACCGCCGCTGAAGAAGACGAATTCAAGGAGCCGGAAAATGCCGGCCCGGCCGAGTGGACCGCCGTTGGGGATGCCGCCGCGGAAACCGCCGCGCTGCCGCCGGACGCTCTGATGGAGGAGGCGGATGACAGCGAAAGCCCGTCTCGACCGGAAGCTCCAGCCCTCGACATCCCGGATGAGGTTTTTCCCCCCTCAGAAACCTCGCCAGATTCCGCCAAGGCCAGAGAAAACGAGGCGGAGTCGATCCACGGCGATGCCGCCGTGAGATACTCAGCCCCATCGGAGCCGGCTTCCGGCGGGGGCGAGGAGGGCGAACCGCTTCCAGCCGGGGGGGAGGCTGGAAGCGGCGAAAGCGGCGTCGCGGCGGCCGCTCCTCTCCCGGTCAAGGCCGAGGAGGAAGAGGGGGTCACGTTGCCTCCAGAAGCGGATGAAGAGGAGGAGGAAGAATTCTCCTTTCAAGACCAGTATGCGCGGACGCAATCGGCTTTCCAGCCCTTTCGCGCGCCGGCCGTTCGGGAATGGCTGCCGGTGGAATGCACCTTTGCAAGGAGTAGTCTCCGGACCGTGGAGGTTCTGTGCACCCGATTAATGACCAAGTTCCTCTATGACCTCCGGGAGATTCCTTTTTATGAGCCGTTTAACCGCTTCGTGCGGGTTCGGGAGGTGACTTTTGCCGGACCTCGCGAAGGGGCTTCTGCTGTGCCTGCTGCCGGGCCTGTTGCCGCGCCGGTTTCGGGGGAAACGAAGCGGGAAGCGGAGAGCAAGGCGTTAGAGCTGATCGAGAAATACGGCGTCGATGCCCTGCGCCTGTACCTGGTGTCCCAGACGCGGCTGTCTAACAAACTGCCCTTTTCTGAGCACAGCCTGCGCTGCATTCGCCGCTTCCTAGATCGGATCTGGAACCATCTCCACCTCCGGCTCGAGCGCGGCAAATTCGTCTCCAGGAAGGTTTTGGTGGCCAAACACCAGCTGATTCACGAGGTCACCGAGGGGATCCGGCGGCTCCAGCTCCACCGCGCCGTCAACGCCTTCTATCGATTCTTCAAGTTCCTGCGCCAGCCGACGGTGACTCATGAAGAAATGAATCGCAGCTCCATTCAAACCTGCCTTATCCTCCTCTTTCCGTTCGCGCCGCACCTGGCCTCGGAGCTGTGGGCGCATGCCGGGGCGGAAGGCGGCATCGAAGAGCAAAAGTGGCCCGAAGCCAGCGCCGAGCTGCTCCACCCCGTGGAGCTCGAGCTGCCGGTGCTGATCAACAACCGGCTCCGCCATCGCCTGGTGGTTCCCAACGGCCTGGAGAAGGACAAGCTGGAAGCCATGGCGCTCGCCGATGAAAAGGTGAGCGAGAAGATCGCCGGCCGGCCCATAAAAAAAGTGATCGCGGTCCCCAATCAGGTCATCAACATCCTCCTCGAGCCCATCTGACTGGTCCGGTCGCAGCCTCCTTCCGGAAAACGGCAGATAAAGCCGCGGGTTTGCTCCCCTTCCCCCAGCCATCGTATCCTATAATGCGGGCTTCGCCCGCAACCGAGCTATCCGCCACTTCTCCGCAATCTGTGGAGAAGTGGCGGAGGAAGAATCAAAATGCTCGGAGATTCTCCCTTCAGGTTTATCTGCCCTTCGAGTTGAGGAACGTCCATGCAGTCCAAACTTCAACGCTTCGCTCTGGATCTGGGGAAGATCGTTCTCTTCCTGGGCTCGTTCCTGTTCCTGCAGAAGCAGGTCACTAGCCTCCGTTCCGATCTTTCCGGAAATTCATCGAAGTTCGCCATGGCGCTAGATGAATACCAGGACGAGTTGAGCCATGCCCAGAAGAGCGCCCTCGAAACCCTGGAAAACTCCCGCACCCAGCTTATCAGGGTGAGCGACCACCTCCAGAGGTCGGCAAAACAGCTGGAAGATGACCAGGAACAGCTCACCCGCCTCGTCTCCAATGCCGACGATAGATTTCAAGATACCTTCAATGTGGAGTTCGCCCGCTATCAGGAGGTTTTGAAGCAAGCCCTGGACCGATCGCAGGCCCAGCAGGCGCGCCTTGACTCCGTGGAGGAGAAAGTGCGGGACCTTTACCCGTACAATTCGGAGAGCATGGAGCGGGCGATCCTTTACCCCACGCTCCAGCTCAAGGGCTCTGGCACGGTTGGAAGCGGCGTGCTGATTTACTCCCGGCCGCGGTCCCTGAGCGAGACCAGCGCTCCGGGGAACGAGCCGTCCACTGCCCCGTACAGCACTTTCGCCATCACCGCTTGCCATGTGGTCATGGAAATTCTGGGGGAGCAGTTTCCCCAGGGGGCGCTCGAGGAGGTTGTGCTCTTGGATGAAGAGCATCCTTTCACCCCGGAGGCCCACGCCGCCACCGTCGAGATTTTCGACCGCGATCAGGACCTGGCACTGCTGCGGCTGCGGACCGACCGGCCGATCAAGCACGTCGCGAAGCTGTATCCCAAGGAGGAAATCAGGAATCTGGGATTGTTCACCCGCGTTTACGCGGTCGGCTGTCCGCTGGGGAATAATCCTCTGCCCACTTGCGGGGAAATTTCCTCCAAGGCCAAGGTGGTGGGCGACAAGATTTTCTGGATGATCAATGCGCCGACTTTCTTCGGCAATTCGGGGGGCGGGATTTACCTCTCGAAAACCTGCCAGCTGATCGGCATTTCCAGCATGATCTACACCTACGGCAAGAAAAATCCGGTGGTGGTCTCGCACATGGGGCTGTTCGTGCCGGCGGACAGCATTGCGGAATGGCTGGAGGGGAAGGGATACGGCTTCATCCTCCGCGGCCTTCCTGATCCTGGCGTCAAGGAGCCTCCCCGCCCTCGCCCCAGCAAGGAGCTGGAAATTATCGGCATCCCCCCCGGCGCCCCCCTCGGCGGCGCCTCCTCGGCCGTGAGCGGAGAAAAGGGCAGCCCGCCGTCGCGCTGAAGCGAGACCCTCTCCCCAAGGCGGCTGGCGCCAGTCGCTCGGCCTTCCAGCCGCAAACGGCAAACAGCCAAGATTTTAAGGCGGCACGATCTCGTCCTTGTAGTTTTCCAGCCGGCAAAATACAATAAGGGCCTTTACGAATTTCTGCCGGTGGTGATACACCTTCTCATAAAACTATCATGTTGAGGAAGTCTAGAAGAAAGGAAAACCGTATGGTCGCTCAGACAATCCGCCTCGGCCCCCCTGTCCAGACGTTCTGGCCCCTCGGTGTGGGCTTGTTTTTTACATTTGGAATCTTACTCGGTTGCGTTTACGCCCAAGAGAAGCCGGCCGCCAATCCGCCGGCTCAGGAGAAGCCGACTACGGTTCCGGACAAGCCGGGCGCCGACAAGCCTGGCCAAGAAAAGCCGGCGGAAAAGAAGCCCCTGCCCCAGGAGCTGGCCCCTCCCATCAAGGAGAAGGATGCCCCGGCCCCGCCAAATGATCCAAAAGCGGTGGCGGTCATCAACCGCTACGTCGAGGCGATCGGCGGGCGCCCCATCCTCGACGGCATCAAGGACAAGCAGCAGAAGTTCGAGACCATCAAGCACGCCCCCACGGGCGAGACCACGGCCGTCCTCAACCTCTATTTGAAGCGGGATTACAAGGTGCGAGAGGAATGGGACCTCCCCGGCTTCAACATCAAGGATCAGCCGCTCCGCTTCGTGCAGGTCTACAACGGCGTCGAGGGGTGGGTGCAGATGCTGGGGACGGTCTCGCCGCTGGAAGGGCGGACCCTGAGCATTTTCGTCTGGGACAAGCCGATCGATGACTTCTTCTGCCACTGGGAGGAGGATGGATACTCGGTCGGTTACGTCGGCGAGGACGCCCTGGCCCTTGACAATAAAGGCCAGTTGGAAAAAGAGCCCGTGGAGGTGATCGAGACCACTGATTTCACCGGCAAGAGCAAAGCCCGGTACTTCTTCTCCAAGAATTCGGGGCTCCTCCTCAAGCGCGAGTGGCGCGAGCAGGGGCAAAGCGGCTTCGACAAGAAGGAGGCCTTTTACTCCAAGTACACCAAGATTCCCTTCAAGGACGATGCCACGAAGGGGATTCAGGTCGCCCTCCTCCAGACCATCAAGTCAAACGGCGAGGTGGACACGGAAAGAAAGTACACCGAGCTGGCGATCAACGCGGGCTTGAATGATGCCATTTTCGAGCGCCCGCCGGGGCCGCTCTTCAAGGGGGCCATTGGCGAGGGCGGCAAATCCATCGGCCCGCAGGGGGAGAAGGCCGGCCCGAACATCCCCGTTGCTCCCGGCGGCGAGGCGGAGAAGCCGCCGGAGGGAAGCGGCCCCAAGAAGGAGCCGGTGGGTCCGAAGCCCATCCCCATCAAGAAGGAAGGACACCCGCACGGCACCGAGCCCAAGAAAGACCAGCCGCCGCCGGCCCCCCCTCCACCGCCCCCGGCGAAACCGTAACCACAAAGGTTTGAGCTGCTTTTCTTCCTCCTCCAAAAAAAAGCCCCGGGTTTGGAGAGCGGAAACCCGGGGCAAGGTGGGAAGAAAAGATAGTGAGAAGGAAGATCGCACGACGGTTTTCGAGAAGCCGTCACCACCCGGGCGCCGGGTAGCGCAACCTCTCTACTTCAGGTCCTGCTGCGCTCATGGAGCTGAAGAGCAACCGCTGTGCCCTCTCGCGCGGCCGGGGTAAGTGGCTCGTTCGGATCATCTTCCGATAAACCACGGCGGGGCGCCAAAAAACCAGGGCGGCCAAATCCACACCAAGTGTGAAAAATCGGTACAGATTCCAGAAGAGAGGGGTCGCGGCCGGCTTCGATGGGTCAAACCGCCGCCAGCTTGGCGGCTTTGAGGCTGAGCTGCCCGCAGGCCCCCTGGATGTCCTCCCCGCGGCTGCGGCGGATGGTCACCACGCCTGGATAGTGCTTCCCGAGCCGATCCCGGAACCACAGGAGACGCTTCGTTTCCGGCTTCTCGTAGCTGGACCCCGGAAAGGGATTGAAGCCGATGAGGTTGATGCGGGAGGGGAAGCCGCGGAGGATCTTCCCCAGATCCCTGGCATCGCGCTCGAGGTCGTTCACCCCAGGGAGGATGATGTACTCGAAGGTGACCTTCTTGCCGGTGGTCCGGCAGTGCTCCCGGGCCGCTTGCAGGACCTCTTCCAGCGGGTACTGGCGGTTGAGGGGGATGAGCTCGGTGCGCAGGTCGTGGCGCGCGGCGTGGAGGGAAATGGCCAGCTTCACCTGCGGCTGCCGCTTCCCCAGCTCGACGATCCGCTGCGGCACCCCCACCGTCGAAACGGTGAGCTTGCGCGCCCCCAGGCCCACCTGGCGCGGCTGGCAAAGGATGTCGATGGCCTTGAGGACGTTTGGAAAATTGAGCAGGGGCTCACCCATGCCCATGAAGACCAGGTTCGTGGGGGTGACGCCGGTCTTGAGGCGCATGCTCAAGACCTGGTCGACGATCTCCCCCGCTTCCAGTTGGCCGTTGAAGCCGCCGTGTCCGGTGGCGCAAAAGGTGCAGCGCACCGGGCAGCCCGCCTGGGTGGAGATGCAGAAAGTGCGGCGATCGGGCTCGGGAATGTACACCGACTCGATGGGCTCCCCCCACCGGCGCTTCCAGAGGAACTTCCTGGTGCCGTCGGCGGACTGCAGCTCCTGGGCGGCCTCCAGGCCGTGGAGGACGAAGCGCTCCGCGAGGGCCGACCGCAGGCTGGCCGGCACGTCGGACATCGACTGGAGGCCCTCCACCGGACGCTTGTAGACCCAGTTGAGGATCTGGTTGAGGCGGTAGGCCGGCTGCCAAGCCCCTTTGAGAAGCGGGGCCAGCGCGCCTTCCCATTCCTCCAGGGTCAGGCCGGGGAGGTCGATGAGGTTTTGAAGTTTGAGGCTTTCAGCGGTCAAGGCTGCCATGGGATCCAGGGTGATTCCATATTTTACTCCCCTTCCACGCTGCTCACCACCTTGAAGTTGCGGCGGTGGTCAACCACCAGGATCTTATCGGGGATGGGAAGGAACCGCTGCCCGTTCAGCTCCCAATAGGGCTCGCCTGGCCGGAAGACGATGATCGAGGTGAAGAAGCGGAGCTCTTCGAATTCCAGGGTGGCGATGGATTTCGACTTCGTCTCCGAGGATTTGCCCCGCTGGCGGGCGCGCCGCGTCTGGAACTCTTCGGAGGCCGGCTCCGAAACCTCGACGATCCGGCGGTAGACGGCCGGCCGCCACCTTCCCGGCCGTTCGAGGGCGATCCGCTGGCCGCGGTAATTGAAGGCCCAGCGCCCTTCCAGGCCTTTGAAAATGTGGATGTAGCTGTTCGGCTCGCTGGGAAAACGTATCGAGTCGACGAAAAAGAAGGAGTTTTGATACTCGACTTCCAGGCCGTCGCCAAAGAGGTAAATTTCTTTCTGCCTGGCGTGCTGGAGGAGGACGGGAGCGGCTTCCTGGCCCTCCTGGAGGTTCTCCTGCTCGACCAGGAACGACACGCCGTGAAAGGTGCCGCGGTGAATCAAGGCTTTGTCCCGATCAACGGGAAAGGAAAGGACCTGGTCGAGACCGCTGAAGGGACCCTCCTCCTTGACCTCCCTGGCGCAGCTGGAAAGGAGCGCGGCCAGGAGCCCGCCCGAAAACGCCGTTCGGAGGCGGAGGACGATTGGGATCCTCGATCGGCGCATCACTCTTCAACCGCGGAATCGAAGCGGGGCCGCCGGATGCCGAGCTTGGCGCAGAGGTACTTGAGCTGGTGGCGCGCGAGCCCCAGCTCCCTGCCGCAGGACTGGAAGCTCCAGCGGTGGCGTTCCAGCGACTCGAGGAGGAGGCTTCTCTGGAACGTCTCCACCTGTTCGGTGAAGCCGAGCCTGGGCTTCGGGGCAGCCTCTTCGTGCCCGGCGGTCCGGTCGGCTTCAGGTTCAGAGCAGCCCGCCAAAGGAGGAGAACATTTCCGGGCCCGTAAGTAGACGGGCAGGTCGGTTTCGTGCAGGATCTCGCCGCGCGCGCTCGCCACCGCGCACTCGAGCACCCCCTGGAGCTCGCGGACGTTGCCGGGCCAGTCGTACGCCTCGAGGACGCAGCGGGCGCCGTGGTCCAGGCGGTCGATCCTCTTCCCGAAGCGGCGGGAGATGTCCTTCAAAAAAAGCTCCGCCAGGAGGACGATGTCCTCCCGGCGCTCGCGCAGCGGCGGCAGGTGGAGCTGGACGACGTTGATGCGGAAGTAAAGGTCCTGGCGGAAGCGGCCCTGGTCGAGGCGCTCCGGGAACTCGTGGCTCACCGAAGTGATGAGACGGAAGTTGGCGGGACGGGTCCGGGTCTCGCCCAGGGGCATGACCTCGCGCTCTTGAATCACCCGCAGGAGCCGCGTCTGGCAGGGCAGACTGAGGTGGTCGATACTATCGAGGAAAAGCGTGCCGCCGTCGGCCGCCAGAACTTTGCCGATGCGGTCGGACTCCGCTCCCGTGAACGCGCCTATCGAGTGGCCGAAGAGCTCGCTGTCAAACAAGCTCTCCGGAACGGCGCCGCAGTCGACCGGCACGAAGGGGCCGAAGCGCCGCGGGGAGCGCTGGTGGATGGTCTGCGCCACCAGCTCTTTGCCGGTGCCGGTTTCGCCGGAGAGCAGCACCGAAACATCGCTCGCGGCGACGCGGTGGATTTGATCGAGAACGGTTTTGATGGGAGCGCTGATGCCAGTGATTTGAGGGAAGGATGGGACGATCATGAGAATTATCAGAACCTCTTCACCGATCTTGGTGAGCAGGTATCTTAAGGGGTCTTCCCGCCGGTTGCAAGAGAGTGCGGGCGAGATCCAGGGGCGCAACATTATGAGAATTTGGTTTACAAGGGCTGGGCGCGAGATATAGTTGCCGAAGTCAGCCGGTTGCCTGCTCGCACGCCGAGGATCTGCTCGCCAGCTTTGCAGACCCTGGTTCTTTCCATCCCCGCGGGGTGCCATTTCCCAAGAGGAGCCCCTGATGACCCCCGATCCCATTCCGGTTGACCATCCACCGCTTGATCCTGCCCTCGTCGACTGGATTCATCTCCATCTCGCCGGAATCTACCAGCCCGAAGTGCTGGAGGAGCTGCTCGAGCGCTTCGGCGATCCCGGCCAGGTCTTCGAGCTGGGACCGGAAGCGGTCCGGCAATCCTTGCCCCTCCCGCCCGAGTGGCTTCAGAAACTCTTCGGCGCCGGCCGCCGCCGGGAGGCAGAGCTCGAGCTCGAGCTCTGCCGGAAGAAGGGGGTGCAAATCCTCAGGCGAGACCGGCCCGGCTGGTTGAAGAACCTGGACGGCTTGCCGCTCATGCCGCTCCTCCTTTTCGCACGCGGCGCCCCGTCGCCGCTTGATGAGAAAGCCATCGCGGTCATCGGGTCTCGCCGCCCCAGCCCGTACGGGCTGCGGCAGGCGAGGAAGTTCGCCGGGGCGCTCGCCTCAAGCGGCATGACCGTGGTCAGCGGCCTGGCGAGGGGCATTGACGGCGAGGCCCATCGCGCCGCCCTCGAAGCCGGCGGCCGGACGCTGGCGGTGCTGGGTTCGGGCTTCGGCCACATCTACCCGGCGGAGAACCGGCCGCTGGCGCAGGCCATCACGGAGGGCGGGCGGGGGAGGATCCTCACCGAGTTCCCCTTCGCCATGCCGCCCCTGCAGCATCATTTTCCCCAGCGCAACCGCCTGCTCAGCGGCCTGTCGCTGGGCACGCTGGTGGTGGAGGCGGGGGAGCGGAGCGGCAGCCTGCTCACCGTCGAGTGGGCGCTCAAGCAGGGCCGGCCGGTCTTCGCCGTCCCTGGCCGCGTCGATCAGCCGGAGGCCCGCGGCTGCCTGCGGCTCATCCAGAACGGCGCCTACCCCGTCCTCGAGCCCGAGGAGATCCTGGAAGCGCTCCTCGGCGCGGCCGGGGCCGGCGGGGCGTCCCGGGTTCCGGGCGGCGGCCGACCTGAAAGCAAAGCGCCGTCCGCCCGGGAGGACCCTTTCCTGAAAAAACTCTTGCCGCTCTTTGACGAGGAGGACGCCTGGCATCCCGATGCGCTGATCGATCGGCTGGGGGTCGAGGCCAGCGTCCTTTGGCGCGAACTGGCCCGCCTGGAGAGCGAGGGGAGGATCGAAAAGCAGATTGGCGGAAAGTATGTGCTTATAATGAGTTAAAATAACTCTCAACCTTCGAAGATTTCCAACATTTTACCTGTCCCACTATTCCCCGTTCGCGCGGATGCATCCTTAGGAAGTGATCATGACACCTGGAAAACCTATCCGGTTCCAGGCCTTCGCCACGCTGAGGACGGAAAACAACCAGACCCTGCCACCCGCCGGCGCCGAGGGGTGGTCCATCAGCATTGGCACCGAGAACCTGAAGATCCTCTCGGTAACCAGTGAGGGAACGATCGTGGGTGATATGGAATGGAATCAAATCACGAACAATAAGGGAGGAATGGGGCAATTTGAAACGGTCGATCCGGCTTATGATCCCGGTACCGGTCCTCAGGGTGAAGGGGCGGTCTCGGCTGTGATGATATTCCCCTTATCTCAGCCCCACCTGCCCATCGAGGGAACGGCCCGTATCGCCGCCCTGACCCTGGAAGCGGTCGCGGTCGAGGACGGCCCCACTAGCGGGCGCGTCTTTTATGTCGACAATAAAAAAGGGCAAGGCCGCCCGGTCCCGAACACCGTCTCCCTCCTCGGAAGTTCCCACTCCCCATCCCTCGGAAGCCGCGAGATCCGCTTCAAGCGGGGCGAGATCACCGACTGCAACCAGAACGGTTCCAAGGATCCGCTGGACATCCAGACCGGATCGAGCCGCGACTGCAACCTGAACGGCATCCCCGATGAGTGCGACCTGGCCTCGGGGCGGAGCGGGGATTGCAATCAAAACGGCCAGCCGGATGAGTGCGATATCAACGAGGGCCAAAGCGGCGACTGCAACCAGAACGGCCAGCCCGACGAGTGCGACATCGGCGAGGGGTGAAGCGAGGACTGCAACAAGAACAACCGTCCGGATGAATGCGACCTGGTTCCGGAATTTTCACTGGGCGAGCCAAGGACCATTCCTTTCGAGTTTGTCCGGTGGTTTACGTATCTCGATTCCACCGTTCCAGGCGACCTGGATGGTGACAAGGATCCTGACCTGGTGGTCAACGCCTTCGGCGAGAAAAATGACGGCCTTTTGGGAAAATTAAATTTCTGGATTGAAAACCTGGGAACCGATACGGCGAATGGCTGGCTTGGCTTCAATACCATTGAAGAAGTCCTTCCCGAGAAAGGATTGGATCCAGGGTCGATCGTCCTTGCCGATCTCGATGGCAACGGGGCCCTGGATTTATGGGGCAAGGTTTTGGCCGATTCCAAGGCCTATACCATCTATTTAAACAAGGGTAACGACGCTTTTAGAGAGCCGATCGATCTTGCCGTGGAAGGGGAATACGAGTTCAGCGCCAGCGCCGATCTGGACGGCGACTCCAATCCGGACCTACAGTTTCTTGAACACCTCTCCGGCGACCTGACAGCGCGGATCCGCCTCCTCATGACCCATCCAGCCTTCAGCGCCGATCGCGATCTGGACGACATCCCGGATGATTGTTCCGGCGGGCAGATTCCCGGGGATGGAAATCAGGACCGGGAAATCGACCAGTCCGACGCCGTCTGGCTCCTCGGGCACCTCTTCCTCGGCGATCCCGCGCGCCTGCCTTGCGAGGGGGAGACAGCCGGCGACCCCGGAGCCGGCGAGCGGGCCCTCCTCGACTGGAACGGCGATGAGAACATCGACCTCTCCGATGTCATCAGCCTCCTGAGCTGGCGGTTCACCGGCACCCTCCCGCCTCACGTCCTGGGCGCCGCCTGTACGAGAATTGCCGGCTGCCCGGAAGCGTGCCTGTGATTGAGATCGGCCCCTCAAGGCGAGGGATCCGAGAGGAACCAGGCCCAGGACCAGAGGGGCTGCTCCTTGACCTTCCCGAAGCCCCCCTGGCCATCGTTCAGGGAGAAGAGCAGCGCGCTGCTCTTGTAATTGGTCACGACCAGGTCGAGGTCGCCATCCAGGTCGAGGTCCGCGGCCTTCAGCCAGGTGGGCTCCTTGCCGCCGGCCAGCTCGATGGCAGGCTCGAAGGTGCCGTCCCCATGGCCGCGGAAGACGCCGATGAAATCCGCCCCGCCGGCGCCCGCCAGGTCGAGCCGGCCATCGCGGTCGAAGTCCCCCGCCGCCATGGCCTGGAGGGGACTCCGCAGGAGATGCCTACGGAGGTCCTTTGCAAAAGCTCCGCCTCCCTCATTGATGAGGATGGAATATCCGTCGAGGTTCCAGTGGGCGATGGCGAGGTCCAGGTCGCCGTCCCCATCGAGGTCGGCGGCGACGAAGCCCCAGGGGCTGGCGCCGAGGTCGTAATTCACCGGCTCGCCGAAAGCTCCTTTCCCATCGTTGAAAAAAACCGACAGGGATCGGGTAGCGGGGTTCTCGGCGGGCTTGTCGAGGCCATAAGCCGCGATCAGGTCCTGATCCCCATCGCCATCGAGATCGGCAACGGCCACGTGCTGGACGAGAAACGGCACGTGAACGGCCAGACGCCAGGCAAGGAGGGCGGCGCCGCTGATAAATGCCAGGAGGAGCGCGGCGAAAACCGCGGGATGCTTCTTCAAAAAAACCGCCATCCCATGGCCGGGTAACTGCTCGCTTCTCACCCTGCGCCGGGCACCGAGCCGCGTAGCGGCTTGGTCGCGGAGCTCCCCCTCCGTCTCGGCGCTCTCGCGCCTCGCTTCGGGGCGGGCCTCGGGGCCGGCCACTCCGTGGCGCCCGGCCCCTCCGGCCGTTCGCTCCTGCGCCACTGCTCGGAGCTCACCTTCCGCCGGCTCCTTGCCGCTCCCGGTGGCGGCAAGCTTCTCCCGGGCGAGCTGGAGCCGCTTCAGGGCCTCCGCCCTGGAGTAACCGATCTTCATCAGGGCCTTGAGGAGGCCCTCGTCCGCGGATCCTGTCGCACCCGCAATTGCGGAGTATCGAGGTAGGGGAGGGAGAAAGTCTCCCTCCCCCCTCACGGATCCGGACTTGCAGATTTCCAGCATCCGGCTCTTCGGGCCATAGGTTCGCTACGTGGCCAGAACTGAGTGGACGCAGCGCGGC
>JACQVS010000189.1 GCA_016209605.1 Planctomycetota bacterium | reverse complement strand
CTCCTCCAGACGGAGGTCGAACCAGGAGAGCGCCGCGGGCGCCAGGCCGGCGATCTGCAGCGCCCCGGCGGCCAGAAGGAGCGCCGCGAGAGCCTTGAACGCCCAGGGGAAAACGCGCCAGGCCGCCTGGGCGAGGTAGCCTTCCCAGATCGATTCCGGCCGGGTCTCGAGGAGGGCCGCCGCGGTCAGGAGGGCGAGCGGCGTGAGCATGGGCAGGAGGTACTTCCCCTGCTTGGAGGAGATCAAGCTCAGCGTTACGAAGGTCACGACCATCCAGAGGACGAGGAGCTTGACCTCGGTCCTGCGGAAGTGGGCCTGGCTGTAAAACAAGATGAGCGGCAGGAAGAGCGACCAGGGGAGGAAGCCGGCCGGCAGCTGGAGCAGATAGTACCACCCCGGCTGGCGATGGCTCTCCGCCCCGGCGAGCCGGCCGAAGTGCTGCTCGAAAAAAGCCTCCCTGAAAAAATCGCCGCCATGTTTCATAAAGAGCCAGACGTACCACGGCGCCACGAGGAGGAGAACCAGCGCCAGGCCGAGCCCCGGCCGCAGGCGCTGGAGATCGAGGAGCAAGGAGAGGTTCTTGCGGTAAAAGAGCAGGAAGAGGAGGAGCGGCGCGGCGATGAGGTACGGCCCGAGGAGCGGGCTCTTCGCCAGGCACGATGCCGCCAGGCCCACGAAGCCGATCCACTTCCAGCGCGCCGCCTTGGGCTCGCGCCAGAGCGCCAGGCCGAAGGCAACCACCGAGAGCGAGATGGCGCTCGCGAAGGGAGTGTCGGTCAGGTAGCAGCTCGAGTTCTCGAGGAACCAGAGGCACGTTCCTTGAATGAGGAGCGCCGCCAGGCCCACGCGGGCGTTGAAAAACTTTAATCCGGCGAGATAAGCGACCCACAAGCCCAGCACGGCGAAGAGCGCCACCGGCAGCCGGTAGGCGGCGTGCGGATCGAGGCGGGTGGCGGCGCGGGCGGCCAGGCCGAGCCAGTAGAGGAGCGGCGGTTTCTCGAAAAAGGGCTGGCCGGCGATCCTGGGCACGAGCCAGTCGCCGGATGCGCTCATTTCCTTCGCGGCGGCGGCGAAGTCCGGCTCCTCGGGGGCCCAGAAGTCGCGCTGCCAGGCGTTCAAGGTGTAAAGCGCGAAAAAGCCGGCCAGGAGCAGCCCCGGGCGGAGGTCAAGAGCCGGGCGGGGAGCCGGCAGCGAAGGGGTCGCCGTGGATGCAGTTACGGGTCCATCCATGATGGACGCGAATTTTATGAAAAATTCCCGAAAAAATCACGGGGCGACAATTTTTTATGCAGGACCCGAAGCCCCGCCAACACGGCGGCAAGGATGAAAATAACAGGGACAGCCTTTGATCTGGTCATTGGGGGTGGACAAAGGCTGTCCCTAAGTTCATGAAGCGCTCTGGCTGAATCAGGAATTTTTACTTGCTTCAATTCGCCGCGTCAGGCACCGGGAGGGGTGAGAGCGGATGAGTTCGGAACAGGTTGAGAATTTCTCTGGGAACGTCCTTGTGGACGGGGAAAAATTCGCGGATGAGCGGAATCCTCAACATCTTGCCAGTCTCTTTTACAGTAATCCACAGGTCGGCCTCTTCTATATCAAGAGCCCCGGGCTGCAGGCGAAAGCTGTATTCGACTTGGAGATTCTTGGCGTTGATTTCAAAGGATCCTTCTCCTTCAATGGATTGAGATCTCATGGAGAACCTCCTCTTGGGATTTAAAAAGTTCGCAGCGGACAAGGGGGTCCAGGTTGTCGACGAGAGATTTTTAAGCAATTATTTCGCCAAATCTGGTTTTAAATTCAGAACTTCAAAAATTAAGGACTTATAGAAATTCTGGTGCCTTGAACCAGACTCCAAACCGACTTCTTGAGACAAAAACCGTCTCAAGGAGCGTCTCCATGTTGTGCCATGAAACAAAGGACTGAGGAAAAACTCCTCCTCACTCCTTTACAGGATCGATCTTCAACTCGACCAGCCGCCGGTAAAAGGTCGCCCGGCTGATGCCCAGGAGTCGGGCCGCCGCGGTGCGGTTGCCTTTGGCCGCCTTGAGGGCCGCCAACAAGCTCTCTTTCTCATCGAGGCCCGCATCCAGAAAAGGAGGGGGAGGTTTTCCGGTTTCGGCGATCTCCGGCGGCAAGTCTTCCTTCTGGATCACCGGCGCCGTGCCGCGGAGGACGGCAAACTCGATGGTGCTGCGGAGCTCCCGCACGTTTCCGGGCCAGGGGTAATCCATCAAAATGCGCAAGGCTTCGGTGCTCACCTCATCCACCGGCTTTCCGGTGACGGCACGGCACTTTCCCAGAAAAGAGCCGATGAGCAAGGGAATGTCTTCCCGCCGCTCGCGCAAGGAGGGAAGCTGAATCCGCAGCACCCGGATGCGGAAAAGAAGGTCGGCGCGGAACCGGCCCTCTTCGAGCGCCTGGTTCAAGCTGCGATGGGTCGCGGCAATCACCCGGGCGTCGACCTTCCGCGGCGTGGAATCCCCCAGGCGAAGGACTTCCTTTTCCTCAAGAACTCGCAGCAGGCTGGTTTGCACATTCATGGGTATGTCGCCCATCTCGTCGAGGAAGATGGTGCCCCCGCTCGCCGCTTCGAAAAATCCCTGGTGGTCTTCAATCGCGCCGGTGAAAGCCCCGCGCTTGTGGCCAAAGAGCTGGCTGCTCAGCAGGGAATCCGTCAATCCCGCGCAGTTCACGGCTATAAAAGGCTTCTCCTTGCGGTGGCTGGAGGAATGGATCGAGCGCGCCACCAGCTCCTTTCCCGTTCCGGTCTCCCCCTCGATCAGAACGGTCCAGTCCACGGTGGCAGCCTGGCGGATCTGCTGGTAGACGAGCTGCATCGGCTTGCTCTTCCCCACCAGCTCTTGAAACCGCTCCTTTTCATTGAGCAGGCGGCGCAGATCGCGCACCTCGGTCATGTCATAAAGGAAAAAGATCTTTCTCTGAGGATTGCGCGGATCATCGCGCACGTCGATCTCCATCCAGTACTGCGGCCCTCCTGGAGTTTCCAGATGCACAGGAACTTTGGCTCTCATATGGGATGGGCGGTCGAACATGTTACGGAGCAGCGTTTTGTCCGCCTCGTGGAAAGGAAAGAGCTCTTCCCAGGGCTTCCCCAATACTTCTTCCTCCTTGATTCCGAAGAACCGTTGAGCGGTCTGGCTCAGAAAAGCGATGGCTCCATCTTTGTCGGTCATGGCGGTTCCCAGACGGAGCTGGTTGAGAATGGAGAGCAGGTCATCGTAGCTCCGCGCATAGCGCTCTTCACTCACGCGCAGGGCCTCGAGAGTCCTCGCCCGCTCGATGGCGTGGCGGATGGAGCGCTCCAGGAGCGGCGCGGACATCTGGTCCTTGACCAGATAATCCGCCGCTCCCGCCTTCATCGCCTCCACGTCCACCTCGTAGTCCCCTTGGCCGGTAAGCAGAATAATCGGCGCTTTGCAGCCTTTTTGAATGGCTTCGCACAGGAGTTCGAGGCCGTTACGCTCGCCAAGTCGGAAGTCGAGGAGGTAGACCTCGTGCTGGTTTTGCGCGATGGCCGCCAATCCGGCTTCGTAATCGGAAATCCATTCCAGATGGAATTTTTGGCCGCCGATCTCGTCAAGCAAGTCGCGGGTAATCAGAAAATCATCCTCATCGTCGTCGATGAGCAAGATTTTTACCCGGCGATTTTCCATAGGAGGCTCCCGTCATAATAAGCCCTCGGTTTCTTGGAACTTTTCGGTTATTATACCTGAGGATTATACCTGAGGAGCCCGGACGATGTACGATTTTGCCAATTTCACGCTTCGTGACATGGTCGAGTTCAGCGCCGCTTTGCGCCGGCTGGGAGCAGGAGCCGAAAGCATGGAAGAAGTGGCTGGACGGATAGTTCATTGCCTCTATGAGCAGTTGGCCGATAGGAAAACCAGGGAGAGATCCTGCGCGCTGGTCCGTTTTTTCAAGACCCATCCTTTTGGAGAGCTGGATGCCGAGCTGCGCCGGTTCGCCAGGAAAATGCTAGGCGATCATCCAGAGCCTCCGGCGATGAAGTGCCTGGTGCTTTTGGCCACGGCCGGCGACAAACCGGAATGGAACTCCCGGAAAAATTCCTCCGGTCACAAGGCCATTCCGCTGCCCAGTGAAAAGGTGGTCACCCAGTTTCCCATGATCTCCCAGCTCGTCAAGCAATTCGGCTTGGAGGTGAGCGCGGTGCTGGAGCCGGATCAGACTTTATTGCTCGATCTGGAACAGAAAACCTATAACGTCTTTCATATCCGGGAAGCGCTGGGGAATCCCTTTGTGCCCGCGCAGGCGGAATTCGTGGTTCCATTCGGAATCAAGTCGGTGATTGGATTCGGCGGCATGTTGCCTTCGGGTGATCTTTTTGCGACCATCTTGTTTTCCAAGGTCCAGATCCCGCGCGAAACGGCCGACCAGTTCAAGACTCTGGCCTTGAGCGCCAAAGTGGCGTTGCTCCCCTTCGTGGGAGGAGCGATTTTCAACTGACCGGGAGGCCCGTGGTCGGATGAAAGGGAGGCGATTGTGAGATCCGAAAGCGCCAAGGAAGAAGTCAACCGGCTCAGGTCCCAAGTTGCCGCTCTGGAAGAACTGCTGCAAGTGCACGAGCGGTCGGTCCTCGAGCAAGCCCTCAAGCTCGAGCGGGCCATGGAGGACCTGCGCCAGCGCGCGCAAGCGCTCGAACGCTCTGAAGAAGCCTTGCGTCGCTCCAACAAGGAGCTCGAGCAATTCGCCTACGTGGCTTCCCATGACTTGCAGGAGCCGCTGCGGAAAATATTATCCTTCGGGGAGCGCCTGAAGTCGCACTGCGCCTCGGTTCTCGATGCGTCGGGAAGGGATTCTCTCGAGCGCATGCAAAGCGCGGCGGCCCGGATGCGCCATTTGATTGAAGACCTGCTCCAGTATTCCAGGGTGACCATCAATGCGCAACCCTTTCAACCGGTTTCCCTGGAAAGCGTGATTCAGGAGGTGCTGGCGGATCTGGAGGCCCGAATTCTTGAATCCAGAGGACAGATCGAGGTCGGAACGCTTCCAACGGTAGCCGCGGACCGGATGCAAATGGGCCAGCTCTTTCAAAATCTCATCTCCAACGCCCTCAAGTTCAAAAAGCGGGAAGCCCCTCCGCATGTCGTCATCAAGAGCCAGGCTCCGAACAGAGAGTTGGTGGAAATCGGCATTCAAGACAACGGCATCGGCTTCGATGAAAAATACCTGGAACGGATATTTCAACCCTTTCAACGCCTCCATACCCACGGTGAAATTGAAGGCACCGGAATGGGCCTGGCCATCTGCCAGAAAATCGTCGAGCGCCACGGCGGCAGGATCACCGCCAAAAGCTCGCCGGGGAAAGGGGCCACTTTTATCGTGTTGTTTCCCGTGTTAAAATAAACAACCATTATGGCTGCCGCAAAAAAACCGGTCGTCATCTTGCTGGCCGAAGATGACGACGATGACTATCTCCTCACCAAAGAGGCCTTCGAAGAGTCGCACTTGCTCAATCAGCTCATCCGGGTGAAAGACGGCGAGGAGCTGATGGACTACCTTCTCCGCCGCGGAGTTTTTCAAAATCCCGACCATTCGCCCTGGCCCAAGATCATCCTCTTGGACCTGAACATGCCGAAAAAAGACGGCCGCGAGGCGTTGAAGGAGATCAAGTCCAATGCGGTGCTGCGGCGCATTCCGGTCGTGGTGCTGACCACTTCAAAGGTCGAAGAAGACATCATCCTCTCCTACAATCTCGGGGTGAATTCCTTCATCCGCAAGCCGGTGAGCTTCCAGCAATTTGTGGAAGTCACCAAGGTGTTCAAGCAGTACTGGTTCGAGGTCGTCGAGCTGCCGGACTAAAAAATCACCGCAGCGACGGTTTTTTATAGGGGGAGCTTGTACGGCTCTTCGTTTCCCGCCGGCGATTCCGCGCCGACTTCTTTCGACAGGCGCGGAGGCTCTTCGCCTTCGGGGGCCTCGAAAAAGCGGCTGCTGGAGGGCTCTTCCTCCACCGTGAAGCGGTAGCCGCGCTCCACCACCACCACGCCGTTGGGAGAGACGGTGAACTGCCGGGCGTCGTTGCCGTAGCCGATCTCGGCGCGCTCCGGGATGACCACGCCCTCATCGATGATGGCGTTGCGCAGGCGCGCCTTGGCGCCGATGGTGACGCCGTTGAAGACGATGCAGTGGTCCAGGATGGCGCCGGCGCCGATCTTCACCTGCGGAGAAATCACCGAGCGGAAAATCTTGGCCTTGTCGATCTCGGTGCCGCCGCAGACCAGCGACCAGCCGTGCTCGGCGTTGCCGGCGGTGGAGATCCGGGCCGGCACCCACTCCCGGAGCCGCGAGCCCGGCGGCCAGCGCGGGTCGAGGAGGTCAAAGCGGGGCGGGTGGTCGAGCAGATCCTGATGGCACTGGAAGTAGCTGTCGATGCTGCCGACATCCTGCCAGTAAGGTTTTTCATCGGGGGAAACGTGCCCGAAGGGGCAGGAGATGACCAGCCCGCGCTCCAGCGACTCGGGCAGGATGTCCTTCCCGAAATCGTGTTGGGTGCGCTTCTTGGCGTCGGAGACCAGCCGCTGCACCAGGAAGCGGGTGTTGAAGCAGTAGACCCCGAGGTTGATCTGGCAGACGCTGTTCTCGCTGTAGGGCGCGGGATCCACCGGCTTCTCGATGAACTGCAGGATGCGATGGCTCTTGTCGGTGCGCACGATTCCAAAGGCGCTTGCCTCCGCGGCCGAGACCTCGCCGCAAAGCACGGTGGCGTCGGCCCCGGTGCTCAAGTGCCTCTTCACGAACTCGCCCAGATCGGCGCGGTAGACGTGGTCGCCGGAGAGGATCAGCACCAGGTCGGGGCGGCTGGCCTCGAGGAGGTCGAGGTTGCGGTAAACCGAGTCGGCGGTGCCGCGGTAAAAACCGGTCGGCGTCCTCAGCTTGGGCGGCACGGTCTCGATGAACTCCCCCAGCTCCTTGCTGAGGAAGCCCCAGCGGTCGTGGATGTGGGTGTTCAAGGAGAGCGAGTGGTACTGGGTGAGCACATGGATTCGGCGAATCCCCGACATCACGCAGTTCATGATGGTGAAATCGATGATGCGGAAGTTGCCGCCGAAAGGCACCGACGGCTTCGAGCGGTCGGCGGTGAGCGGATACAGGCGCTCGCCTTTTCCGCCGGCCAGCACCATGGTGACAATGTTGGTGTTGCCAGGATTTATCACAACAAAACGTTCCTCTGCTCGAAAACGGCGCGGACGGTGCTCTTGAGCTCCGAAAGATCCGACGACTTGACCACGTAAGCGTCCGCCGCCCAGCTCATGAAGTTCTCCTTGTACGAGCTGTACGCAGTACTGATGATAACCGGAAGCTCATTGTTTTCTTCCAGAATTCGGCTCAGGGTCTGTATGCCATCCATCCCTGGCATACGGATGTCCAGGATCACCAGATCCGGCTTCTGGTTCTGCACCTGCTGGATGGCCTCCTGGCCGTTTTCCGCGGTCAGAACCTCGTAACCCTCCTTCTTGAGCTCTCTCTCGTAAAGCCTCCGGATGCTCACCTCATCATCGGCTATCAGCACTTTCTTCTTCACGACTAACTCCTCACTGCTTGACTGTTGCTTATGGGTAACCGGATCTTGAAAAGGGTCCGGTATGGCGGTCGACTTTCAAGACTGATGCTCCCTCCCAAGCTGCAAATGTTTTGTTTGGTGATGGCCAGGCCGATCCCCGTGCCATCTTTTTTGGTGGTGAAAAACGGCTCGAAGATGAGCCCCTTGATCTCCTCAGGAATCCCCGGCCCGGTGTCGCCCACCTCGATCTCGGCCAGGCCGGCTTGCTCGCGCAGAACGACGCAGATGCGGCCGCCGCTGCCGTCGATCGCCTCCTGGGCGTTCTTGATGAGGTTGGACAGGGCCCCCCGCAAGAAGTCGGGATCGACCGAAGAAACCACCGGCTGGTCCGGTAACTCCAGGACCAGCTCGATGCGCGCGCGATGGATTTCATCGCGAAAAGTGTTGATGACTTCCCGAATCACCTCCCCTAGATTGGTCGCCTTGAAAGCGCCGGCCGGCGGCTTGACGAAGTCGAGGGTCTCCTTCAAGAACCGCTCCAGGCGCTGCACTTCGCTGACAATGATGTTGAGAACTTCCTTCGACTCCTCCGAGCCGGCCCCCTCGCTCAGGATCGAGCGGGCCAGCCCCCCGATCGCCACCAGGGGATTGCGGATCTCGTGCGATACGTACGCCGCCAGCTCTCCCAGAGCCGACAGCTTTTCAGCATGCATCAGCTTCTGATGGTTGGCCTGCAAGTCGCGGTTCGCCTGCCGGAGCTTCTCCAGGTTACGGGTGAGCTCATCGTGCAAGTACGAGCGCTCCAGGGCGATGGCCGCGTAGCCGGAAAAGGTCTTCAAGAGATTGAGATCCTCCTCGGCGATCGGCTTGCGGGTGATGTGGTTGTCGGCGAGAAGCACGCCGGCCAGCCGGTCGCGGATGCTCAAGGGCACGACGGCCAGGGCCTCGCTGCCCAACAACTGGAAGAGCCCTTGCTCCGCCGAGGACGAAACCGAGGAGCGGGTCACCCGGGCCGGCTTGCGATTGATGCAGGCGTGGATGATGCCCCCGGGCTGGACCGCAATCCCCTCGGCATGGAGCGGCAAATCGACCTTCAAGGCCACCTCCTGGGTGGCGGGGTCCGGCGGCCCGCCAGCCTTCGACAGGAAGTGCAGGGTTTCCCGCAGGCTGGGATTCGACTGCGCCAGACGGCTCCAGATACGATGGGCCTCCTCGGCGCTGGCCGGTCCGATGCCCAGGCGGCCGCGGAGCCGCGATCCGGACACTTCCAGGAAAAACGCCCGGTTGAAGCCGAAGCCCTCCCGCGCCGTCACCGCCACCAGGATCAGGTTGATCACCACCTGCGTTCCCATCGACTCGTAGAGGAGGTCGATCATCTCCTTCATGCTCGAGAGCTGATGGAGGTTGTTGCGATAGGTCTCGAAAAGCTGTTTTTCCGGGGTGATGTCGAGGAGGCAGTGCGCCAGGTAAGGGTTCAAATCCTCGGCAAAGGAAAAGTGGAAATAGCGGAAGACCTTCACCGCCCCGGTGGAGGAGACGCGGCGGCGCAAGGTGCCGCCCCGGAGCACCTGGTGGGCCATTTCTTCGCCAAACGGACCGAGAAGGTAGGGGAATCCGAAAGTGTCCGGAGAGGTGGCCTCGTTGAGAGCCTCGGCAAGGCTGCGCCCGGGGATGAAAAGCCCGGGAAACTCGGCTTGCATGGGCTCGTTGATCCAGAGGATCCGCCCATCGCTGGAAGTGATGGCCAGGCTCAATCCCAGGGTCCTGGAGAGGTTATCAATGAACTCCCAGTGAGTGATTCCCCTGAAGGGAGAAGGAGTCCTGTTCTCCACTGAATCCATCTCCTCTGTGAATTGCGATCCATCGCTGGTTGGCGACGCCATGGCCAGCCGGGAGAGAACTTCTCCCCCCGGTCCCCCCTTACCGTCTTTCGCCCCTGCCGCTCCTCCCTCTACGGAAATTTCTTTTTTCTTCCCGTTTGATTCAGTGGAGAGAATCTCTGGGAGCGTGACAATTACTGGTAAGTCCCTCTCCAGCACGCCTCCGCCACCGCTCCCGGCCTCGGAATCGGTCTGGGTTTTGAAAATTCCAGGGATTTCCAGGCTGGCGCTCCGGCCAGCAGGACCCTTTACCGGCACCTTCACCGAGGAGACAATGGGGATTCTCTCAAGGTATTCTGATAACACAACCGGCGAATCCTGTCAAGCCTGAATCAACGGGACGGACAAAAATAAAACGTCAAGAAATGATACGGAATTTGTGCCATTATCACGGGGCTCCTCCATCCGGCCCAACGCCCTTTCTCGCCCTCGCCTAAACATTTTGTTTGAAATCACTTAACCAGAGAAGTACGTTGGTCCTTGGCGACCCCCAGCCCATGGTCCTGGGGGGGAGCAAGTGCCTATCCAGCAAATGCCTCTTTTTATCGACCGGCGACGCTGGTAATTTTAGTAAATTAATGATTTGACCTTGTTTAAGAGGACAGAGAGGAGCTCAGCATGGAGAGTTCGACCGGGGGACCCCCCAAAGCCTTTCGCGACTTTGGAGCCAAGTTTCCAAAAATCGCCCAAGCGTGGGACCTGCTTTCCGAGGCTGGAGCGACCGGGCCGCTCGATGAAAAAACCCAGCGTCTGATAAAGCTGGCGGTGAGCATCGGAACGCGCGCCGAGGGAGCAACCCACTCCGCCACCCGCAAAGCCTTGAAGGCCGGCGCCACCAAAGAGGAGATCTACCAGGTGGTGGCGCTGGCGGCGAGCACCCTCGGCCTCCCCAACGCCGTGGCGGCGTTCACGTGGATCGAAGATATGTTTTGAATGTTTTATCCTTCTTCCTTGCCCGGCTTTCCGCCCCCCTCCTCCTTCTTTCCGCCGCCCAAGATCCCCATGATGGAGAACTTGCCGGCGCCGGCGCAGAGGATCATCAGGGCGCCGGCGAGGAGGTTGAGGGCGAACTCGTAGCCGTGCCCCTTCCCTTGCACCAGGAAATGGTTCATCTGAAAACCGTGTTGCCAGTGGACCTTGATGATGGCCACGATCATGACGCCGGCGATCGCCAGGGCGGCGATCCGCGGCAGGAAGCCCGCCACCAGCAGGATGCCGCCGCCGAACTCGGAAAGGGCGGCCAACCACGCCGACACGGTCGGCGAGGGAACTTGCAGATCGGTCAGCGTCTTCACGAAGCCCTCGCTGATGCCGAACTGGCCGCCGACGTAAAGCAGATCCCACCCGTGGATGATGAACGTCGCTCCCAGAACCACCCGCAAGATCAAGAGGCCGAGGTCGGTCAAAACCCCCTTTTGATTCATGGCCGTATGTCTCCTATTTTTACAATTTCCCCAGCTTTGACAAAAAGCCTCAAAATGAACATGATAACTGGATAACGGAGCTCAAGGGAAGAGCTTGTTTCCTGAAATATTTACCCCTTAACAAAGTCGCCCCAATTTTCCGATCAAGGGGCAGGACAGCAAATTCACGAGCGAGCGGTATCCGGTAGGGGTAGGAGTGCCGTGATACCGCTCGCCTTCTTGTGCTCCTCCCCGGCCCATTCCCCAGGCCTCCCCCATGTATCCGTTGACTTCCCCTCCGGGCAGGGCTATAAACGGAAATTCCATCCCTTGTGAGAAGGAGCAAACGGATGCAAAAATCGACTGCCCTTGTCCTTATAGCTTTGCTCGCGGCCTCGCTCTCGTGCACTCCCAAACAGCCCTCCGATCAAACGGCTTCTAAACCCGTTGAAAGCGCCACACCGGTCACCGATCGAGGGACTTCCGAAGACCTGAATCCTCAACTCGAGGAGAAGTGGGAGGCCTTTTACCGGAGCAAGTACGACACCGGGGACACGCTGGTGGTCGGCACCATCGGCGATGCCGAGTCGCTCAACGATTTGACGCACGTGACCTCGAGCGCCGCCGACATCATCAGCCTCCTCTTCCTGCAGCTGACGCGCACCAACCCCGACTTCTCGCACGGCCCCGCCCTGGCCAGATCCTGGCAGTTCTCCCCCGACCATCTCGAGCTGACTTTCAAGCTGCGGGATGACGTCACCTGGCACGATGGCGTGAAAACTACGGCGCAGGATGTCAAGTTCACTTTCGAAAAGCAGACCGATGAGGTGATCGCCTGGTCGGCGATCAAGTGGAAGGAGAACATCAAAGAATGCGTGGTGGTCGATGACACCACCGTCAAGTTCATCTTCAAAAAGGTCTATCCTTACCAGCTCATGGATGCTGTTGTTGGAGTCATCCTCCCGAAGCATCTTCTCGAAAAAGTCCCCTCGGCCGAATGGAAGAGCTGCGAGTTCAACCGCAATCCGATCGGCAACGGCCCCTTCAAGTTCAAGGAGTGGAGGGCCAAGGAGGCGATCGAAGTGGTCGCCAGCGAAAAGTTCTACCGCGGCCGGCCTCCCCTCAACCGCATCATTTTCAAGGTGGTTCCGGACCAGGAGAACCTGGTGCTGCAGCTCAAGACCGGCCAGATCGACTTCATGGAGCAGGTCCCGCCCAAGTTCTTCGAGGAGCTCTCGCACAATAGGGACCTTGTTCCCTACGTCTTTCCCAGCCGAACCTACGTCTATATCGCCTGGAACCTCAAGAACTCGCTTTTCCAGTCGAAAAAGGTCCGCCAGGCGCTCACCACCGCCATGGACCGCCAGGAAATCATCGATGCGCGGCTTTACAAGTTCGCCGAGATTTGCAAGGGGCCGATCAGCCCCATCATATGGGCCTACAATCCCAACCTCCCTGACTTCCCTTACGACCCCGAGAAGGCCAGGAAGTGGCTGGCGGAGGAAGGCTGGAAGGACTCCGACGGGGACGGCATCCTTGACAAGGATGGCAAGCGCTTCGAGTTCACCATCCAGACCAACCAGGGCAACAAGATTCGCGAGGATATCACCGTCATTGTCCAGAACCAGCTCAAGAAGGTGGGCATTTCCGCCAAGCCGCTCATCCTCGAGGCCAACACCTTCTTCAGCAACCTGAACAAGAAGGAATTCGAGTCCGCGGTGGCGGGATGGTTCGTGGGATTGAAGATGGAGATGACCACCATCTGGCACTCGAGGTCGTTGAACGACAAGTTCAACCACGTCTACTACTCAAATCCCGAGTTCGACGCCGTGAACGACCAGGCTTGCGATGAGATGGACCGGGAAAAGGCCAGGAAGCTCTGGTGGCGCGCCCAGGAGATCATCGTGGAAGACCAGCCATACACCTTCCTTTACGTCCCCAAACAGATCAACTTCCTGCACCGGCGCTTCAAGAACGTTCAGATGGAGACCATCGGCTGGAGCTACAACATCGAGCAGTGGTGGGCGCCCAAGGATCAGCAGAAGTACAGGTGATTTGATTATCCATGCGAACCTTCATCCTCCGCCGCCTGTTGGTCTCCGCGGTGACCCTCTTCGGCCTCCTGACCATCAACTTCTTCATCATCCATCTTGCTCCGGGCGGCCCGCTGGAAATTTTTGATAATCCCGATATGAGCGCCGAGGTGCGGAAACTGATCCTCAAGTCCTACGGCCTGGACCAGCCCCTGCCCATCCAATACTGGAGCTACCTGAAATCGATGTGCCGGCTAGAATTCGGCTACTCGATCGCCAAGAAGCGGCCGGTGGCCGATGAGATCCTCGACACCCTTCCCAATACCATCCAGCTATCCATGCTGGCCCTGTCCCTCGAGCTGTCCCTCGGAATCATCATCGGGATCGTTGCCGCCGTACGGCAGGACTCTCATCTGGACAAAACTTTGCGCCTTTCCTCCTTGACGCTCTACTCCATTCCCGAGTTTTACCTGGGGCTCTTGTTCTTGCTTCTCTTTGCAGGCGGCGTAGGCGCCTTGGCCTGGCTGCCGCCCTCGGGGATGGTGGACCTGGTGGCTTACGATTCGATGGGCTTTTTCGAGAAACTCGCTGACCGCATCTTGCACCTCATCCTCCCCTGCATGACCATCGCTCTCGGCGGAGCCGCCTCCATTTCTCGCTACATGCGCGGCCAGCTTCTGGAGGTCATCCGCCAGGACTACATCCGCACCGCCCGCGCCAAGGGGCTCTCCGAGCGCGCGGTCATCTTCAAGCACGGATTGCGCAACGCCCTCATGCCCATCATCACCATCATCGGGTTGAGCCTGCCGGTGGTCTTCAGCGGCACAGTCATCGTCGAAAATGTTTTCGGCTGGCCTGGCATGGGACGGGTGGCGGTCGATGCGGCGTTTCAGCGCGACTACCCGATCTTCCTCGCCGTCAATCTCATGTTCGGCGCGCTGGTGGTCGCCGGCAACCTCCTTGCCGATATCCTCTATGCCGTGGTCGACCCGAGAGTGAGGCTGAGCTGAGCCATGCAGATCTTTCCTTTCCTTCCAGGTCTTGACCACATCCGACTCGGGGAAAGGCGCAAGGGAATGATCCTCCTGGGATGCTTCGCGCCTCTGGCCTCCCTCGCTCTCTGGCGAGCCGGAATCATCTGGGAGTCCATGGTGCACACTGCTCGAAAAATCACCGGTGAAAAAGTCCTTTATAGCGAAAGACACCTTGATATATTCATCGCCGCCTCCGCCCTTTTGATCCTGCTGGCGGCGGCCATATTCTACTCCTGGATTTCCTGCCGCCGGCTGGCCAAAAGCTCAGGCCATGCGAAACGGGAATCCCAAGGTCTGTGGGCTGTGGCCTGGCGCCAGTTCAAGAAAAACCGGCTGGCCACCACGGGCGCTTCGATCCTCATCGCCCTTTATCTCATTGCCATTTTTTGCCCATTGATCACCGCTTACGATCCGACCGAGCAAGGCCATCTGGTGAAGGAACGCCTTTTGAAGCCTTCTCTCGATCACCTTCTTGGAACCGACCGCTTTTCACGCGACGTCTTCAGCCGCATCCTCCACGGCTCGCGGATCTCGCTCCTGGTGGGTTTTCTGGCGGTGGGAATTTCCATCACCATCGGCACGGTCTACGGCGCCGTCGCCGGCTATTTTGGCCGCTGGATCGACAGCATCCTCATGCGATTTGTCGACATGATGCTCTCTTTCCCGACGCTGATTCTCATCATCACCATTGTTGCCATCTCGAAGTCTCAGTCCATATGGCTGATCATCGCGGTGATCGGCTTGACCTCATGGATGGGAGTGGCACGCCTGGTTCGCGGCGAGATCCTGCTTTTGAAGGAGCTGGACTTCTTCCAGGCCTCGAGGGCCCTGGGAGCCGGCGCCTTCCGGCTCATCTTCCGCCATCTCCTCCCCAACGCCATGACTCCGATCATCGTCGCGGCCACCCTCCGGGTCGGATCGACCATCCTCCTGGAAGCCTCCCTCAGCTACCTGGGCCTGGGCGTCCAGCCGCCCACGCCCAGCTGGGGAAACATCATTTACGACACCAAAGAGAACATCTTCACCGAATGGTGGATGCCGCTTTCCGCCGGGCTGGCCATCACCATCACCGTGGTGGGGTACAACCTCCTCGGCGACGGCTTGCGGGATGCCCTCGATCCCAAGATGAGGCGATGACATGAAAGAGGAGATGGAAGAGGAGGATCAAAGAGTCCAGGGCGTGAACCCGAACGGCGACATCCTTCTCCAGGTGCGCAGCCTGCGCACTCACTTCTTCACCGATGCCGGAGTGGTGAAGGCGGTGGACGGGCTCTCCTTCAGCCTGGAAAGGGGGAAGACCCTCGGCCTGGTCGGCGAGAGCGGCTGCGGCAAGTCGGTGACGGCGCTTTCCATCCTGCGCCTGGTGGACGAGCCGGGGCGGATCGCCGGAGGCGAGATCCTCTTCGAGGGAAAAGACCTCCTCCGGCTCACCGAAGCGGAGATGCGGCATATCCGCGGCAACCGCATCGCCATGATCTTCCAGGAGCCCATGACCTCCCTCAACCCGGTCTTCACCATCGGCAACCAGATCATGGAGGTGATCGCGCTGCACCAGAAAGCCGGCAGAAAGGAAGCACGCGAGCGCGCCCTGGAGCTCCTCCGCCGGGTGAAGATGCCCGCTCCCGAGCAGCGCCTCGGCGAATATCCTCATCAACTGTCGGGCGGCATGCGCCAGCGCGCCATGATCGCCATGGCCCTGGCGTGCAGCCCCCGTCTCCTCATTGCCGATGAGCCGACCACGGCCCTCGACGTCACCATCCAGGCGCAGATCCTCGACCTCTTGCGCGAGCTGCAGGAGGAGCTGGGCATGGCGGTGCTCCTCATCACCCACGACCTGGGCGTGGTGGCGGAGGTCGCCGACCGCGTCCTGGTGATGTACGCCTCCAAGGCGGCGGAGGTCGCCTCCAAGGCAGAGCTTTTCCGCGAGCCGCTCCACCCCTACACGCGCGGGCTTTTCGAGGCGCGGCCGGCGCGGCGCGCCGCCAAGGGGGAGAAGCTCAGGGTCATCCCCGGCGCGGTTCCGAATCCCTTGCACTTTCCGGCCGGCTGCAAGTTTCATCCCCGCTGCCCGATCGCCGTGCCGCGCTGCCAGGAAGTGGAGCCGGAGCCGCGCGAGCTGCGGCCCGGACACTGGGTGGCTTGCGATGTCGCGGGAGGAAGCGCATGAAGGCCGATCCGCTCCTCCTCGAAGTCGAGGGCTTGAAGAAGCACTTTCCGGTGCGAAAGGGGGTCTTCGGCCGCACCACCGGCTGGGTGCGGGCGGTCGATGGCGTCTCCTTTTCCTTGCTCCGCGGGGAAACCCTCGGCCTGGTCGGCGAGAGCGGCTGTGGCAAGACGACGGTGGGGAGGTCGCTGCTCCGGCTCATCGAGCCCACCGCCGGCCGGGTGGTCTTCAACGGGCGGGAGCTGACTGCCCTCACGCACCGCCAGCTCCGGCCGCTGCGGCGTGACCTGCAGGTCATCTTCCAGGACCCTTACTCCTCCCTCAACCCGCGCTTGACCGTCGGCGGCATGGTCGGCGAGGGGCTGGCGATTCACGGAGTCGGCGGGCCGGCGGAGCGGGGCGAGCGCGTCGCCGAGGCTCTCGTGCAGGTGGGCCTCTCCCCCGACCACCTGAGCCGTTACCCTCACGAATTTTCCGGCGGCCAGAGGCAGCGGATCGGCCTCGCACGGGCGCTGGTCCTGAATCCCAAGTTCATCGTCTGCGATGAGCCCATCTCGGCGCTCGATGTCTCGATCCAGTCGCAGATCTTGAACCTCCTCGCCGAGCTGAAGCAGGCTTGCCGGATCGCCTACCTCTTCATCTCCCACGACCTCGCCGCCGTGGAGTACTTGAGCGACCGGGTGGCGGTGATGTACCTCGGCGAGATCGTCGAGCTGGCTGAGAGCGATGAGCTTTACCGGAACCCGCTCCATCCCTACACCCAGGCGCTGCTGGCCGCTGTTCCGGTGGCCGACCCCGCCGGCCGGAGGAAACGCTTGATCTTGCCGGGCGATGTCCCCTCGCCCCTCAACCCGCCGAGCGGCTGCCGCTTCCACCCGCGCTGCCCGATCGCCATTCAAGGTCTCTGCGAGCGACAACCGCCCCCGCTGGTGGACAGGAAGGGACACGCGGTGGCCTGCCACGCCGTATGAAAATTCAAGGCTGCGTTTAATTTTCTGGGCCATCCGACCGATAACTAGATTCTTCCTCCGCAACTTCTCCGCATTCTGCGGAGAAGTTGCGGATAGCTCGGTTGCGGGCGAAGCCCGCATTATGGTAAGGAGCCCCTTTTGAAACCGCTGCGATTCCATTTCCTCGACCGCTTCCTCATCTGGATCATCCTGGCGATCCTCCTTCCCTTCACGCTGGCCATCGTCCTGACTTTCTCGCCGGAGAGGATCTCCGCCGTTCCTGAAAAGAACGCCGAGTTCGCCGAGAACCTGCAAAACCTCTTCAGCCAGGTGGCCGATCGCGTCCGGCCGGCGGTGGTGGCCATCGGCACCACCGAGGTCCTTCAGCTCCCGGAAAGCGACGGCGAAATTTTCGAGAGGCTGTTCAAGGGCCCGTCGCGGGAGATGTACCGCCAGTCCCTCGGCTCGGGGGTGATCATCGACTCCCGCGGCTACATCCTGACCAACAGCCACGTTCTGGGCGAGGGGAACGACCTCATGGTGAAGCTATGGGATGACCGGGAGGCGCCGGCGACGCTGGTGCGGCAGGAGGAGGCCATTGACATCGCCCTCATCAAGATCGATGTCCCCAACCTGCTCGAGATCCCCATGGGAAATTCGGAAGATCTGCGCGTCGGCCACTGGGTGGTGGCGATCGGCAGCCCCTTCGGCCTCACCCAGACCGTGTCGGCGGGCATCGTCAGCGCCCTGGGGCGCTCGGGGGTCGGCATCCTCCCCTACGAGAGCTTCATCCAGACCGATGCCGCCATCAACCAGGGGAACAGCGGCGGCCCGCTCGTCAACCTGCAGGGCCAGGTCGTCGGCATCAATACGGCGATGTACTCCGACGCCAACGGCGGCAACGTCGGCATCGGCTTCGCCATTCCCATCAGCCTCGCCAAGGCGCTGGTGAACAAGTGGATCGAGGGGAAGAACTCCACCTTCCTCGGCGTCGTTCCGGGGCGAGTCGATGAAGACATGGCCGGCTACTACAACCTCTCCTGCGCCGCCGGCGCCTTCGTCCAGAGCGTCCACGAGGACTCGCCGGCCGCCCAAGCCGGCATCAAGCCCAAGGACATCATCCTCTCCTTCGGCGGCGAGGAAATACGCAACGACGACCACCTCCGGGTGCTCATCGCCCGCAGCGAAGACGGCAAGCCCATCCCGGTGCGGGTCTTCCGCAACCAAGAGAAGCTCAATCTGGAGGTGACGCTGGTGCAGAGAAGGCCCAACGCCAGGGAGCAGCGCGCTGAAAACCTCCTCAAGGCGGACCCGGTCGAGCGGGGCCGGAAGCTCCTCGGCCTGACCATCAGCCCCATCGATCCGGAGCTGGTCGCCCAGCTCCGCCTGCCGGCAAGCACGAAGGGGCTGGTCATCGCCGAGGTGAATTACGGCAGCCCGGCGGACCGGAAGGGCATCAAGGTCAGCGACGTGATCGTCGAGGTGAACGACATGCCGGTCGGCAACCTCAAGGATTTCCACCAGGCCCTGGAGCTGCAGAAGCGCGGCTTGATGCTCCACCTCGAGAGGGAAGGAAAAGACGCCGGCTATTTTTTCTTGAAACGTTAACATTTTTTTTCGAGCCGGCCGTCCTTCATCCGCAGCACCCGCCCCGCCCGCGCCGCCACCTGCGGATCGTGGGTGATCAAGACCACCGTCACCTCCCGGCGATGCGCTTCCTCGATGAGCTTCAAGATCGCTTCGCCGTTCGCGGAGTCGAGATTCCCCGTCGGCTCATCGGCCAGCAGGATGTCCGGCCGCTTCACCAGCGCCCGGGCCACCGCCACCCGCTGCTGCTCGCCGCCGGAGAGCTGCCCGGGGCGGTGGCCGAGGCGCTCCTCCAGCGCCACCGCCGCCAGCGCCTCCTTCGCCCGCTGCCGCGCCGGCACCGCCGGAACGCCGCGGTAAAGCAGCGGCAGCATGACGTTCTCGAGGGCGGTGGAGTCGGAAAGCAGCTGGAAAGCTTGAAAGACGAAGCCGATGCGACGGTTGCGCACCGCTGAAAGCTCCCGGTCGCTGAGCCTGGAAGTGTCCTGGCCGGCGAGGAGATAGGTGCCGGCCGTCGGCCGGTCGAGGCAGCCGAGGATGTGGAGGAGCGTCGACTTGCCCGAGCCGGAAGGCCCGACGATGGCGGCGAACTCCCCGCGCCGGATGGCCAGGTCGAGAGCCTGAAGGGCTTGCACCCTGGCCGTGCCGCCGTCGCCATAAACCTTTTCGATCCCCCGCAGCTCGATGAGCGGGGGGGAGCCGGCGACGGTTTTCGAGTTCGCCTCATCTTCCTTCATTTCTCGTTCTCACTTCAAATTCGCCACCGGATCGAGCCGCGCCGCCCGCCCGGATGGAAAGTACGTGGTGATGCCGATCAAGAGCAGCCCGGTCGCCTCCACCAGCAAAACCTCGAGCGCTTTCAAGTAAACCGGCCAGCCGAAAAACTGCCCTTCCAGCCATTTTCCCGTCGCCGCCGCCAGCACCAGCCCCACGCCGCTGGCCGCCAGGGTCAAGAGCAGATTTTCGAGGACCAGCTGCACGGCCACCTGGCCCCGCCGCGCTCCCTCGACGCGGCGGATGGCGATTTCCCGGTAGCGCTCCCGGATGGCGATGACCACCACCGTGACCACCATGAACGCGGTGATGGCGAGGACGATGACCCAAACGAAGTTGGCCACCGCGGCGGCCATGAACGCCGCCTCGAGCAGCTGGCTGGCCCAGCGCTTCCTCGACCAGGCCAGCGCCGTGGACGAGATCGACTTCAAGCGCTCGCGGATCCGCTCCGCCCCTTCCTCCGGTTCGACTCCCGGCCCCACCTTGATGACCAGCCCGAGGATCTCCTCCCCGGCGCCCAGGGCGGCGCGCGGCAGGTAGATGTTCTTATATTCCATGAAGCGGACGAGCGGGCTGCGCGCCAGCGAGGTGGCGTCCCACTCCTCGAAGCGCTCGCGGATCTTGAAGGGATCGCGGACGACGCCGGCGACCCGGAACTCCCTCGCCTGGCCGCCGATCAGGATGCGGACTTTGGCCACCTGCCGTTCGCCCTCCGAAATGCCTTCCGGAAACAGCCGCCGGCAAGCCCATTCATCGAGGACGCAGGCATCTTCCTCGCCGGCGCTGAAAAACCGCCCCCAGACGAAATCCATCGAAAGCACCCGATCCCAAGCCGCCGTAGTGCCGATGAGGAGCACCGTCTCCTCTTTCTCCGGGTCGCCGGGCTTCCCGGGAGCCGCCCATGCAGCCCTGGCCACCGAGGGGAGCAGGTTCGCCGGGGCGAAGATCCCCTGAACCAGGCGGGCGAGGCGCTCCCCCTCGGCCAGATTCAAACGATGCCCGAGGAAGCGGAGCGGCTGGGGGTCGGCATGGACGTTGATCACCTCCCAGCCGATCTTCCGCAGGTCGCTTTCCAGCTGCCGGTGGACGCTCGAGATCACCGCCAGGATGTCGAAGGCCGCCCAGAAGGCGGCGGTGAGGGCGATGAAAACGAGCAGGTACTGCAGGCGGCGGCGCCAGAGGCTCCTCCACGCGAAGCGAACCGGCACGATGAGGGTGGAGTAAACATCCATCGCGGGTCACTCGCTGGACAGCACCTTCACCGGATCGACCTGGGCGGCCCGCAGGGCCGGCAAGATCCCGCCCAGCATTCCCAGGGCCCCGACGCTCGCCACCGTCTGGAAAGTCTCCGCCATCGGAAAAATCCAGTGCAGGGCGCCGTTCGGATCCACCGCCGTGCGCAGCCAGGCGATCAAGACCGCCAGCGGGATGCCGAGCAGCGTTCCCAGAAGACAGTGAACCGCCGTTTCGAAGAGGAACTGCGCGCCGATCACCACGGTGGTGGCCCCCTCGACGCGGCGGATGGCGATCTCCCGCTGCCGCTCGAGAATGGAGAGGATCATGATGTTGGTGACGATGACCGTGCCGGCGATCAAGCAGATGATGAAGACGACCCTTTGCATCTTGCGGATGGTGTCGACCGGGCCGCTGAAGAGGATCTGCACCATCGGATTGATCACCACCACCGGGTTGAACCCCCGGCGCACCAGCTCCGTGCGGATCTCCTTGGACGCGCTGGCCACCGCTTCCGGGCTGGCTCGCGCCAGGATCGCGCCGGGGCGCTCCTCCGGCAGGAGACCGCGGGGAGCCGCCACCAGCCGCTCATCGAACAGCCAATCAAAATCGCCGGTGAACACTCCCAGGTGCTCGAGGAGCTCCTGGGCCAGGCCGTGGAGCGGATGCTCCCTGGCGTAGCCGAAGCTGTCCAGGCCGCGGGAGCCCGGCGTGGCGAGGCGAAACGTTCCTACCACCTTCAGGCGCCGCGGAGGCTGGGGGATCTCCACTTCCTGGCCCAAGGGATCGCGGCCCGGAAATTTTTCTCGAGCCAGAGCGCCGCTGATCAAGCAAACCGGAGCGCCCTGCGAAATTTCCTCTTCACTCAGCCAGCGCCCGCTGGCGAGCTCGCGGCCGAGCCCCTCCAGGCCCGGCCGGCCGACGAGGAGGAGCGGCGGCACGGACGCCGCCGCGGCGGCCGAGCGGATCTGGCCCTTGAAGCGCTCCTCGATCCACGCCGCCGCTTCCCAGCCCAGCTTCGGCCCCTCTCCCGGCCCGTCGTGAAGGTAAATGCGGTCGGTCCCCAGCTCTTCTGCCCGCTCCACCGCCGCCTCGCGGCTGCCGCGGATCACCGCCGGCGGCAGGATGCCGAGCACCGTCGCCCAGGTCACTCCCTGGAGCACCCAGAAAAACCGCAGCGGCGACCGCCGCACCTGCAGGAAGGCGGCGCGCACCGCCGGGTAGAGCGAGTTTCGAAGCATGGCGCGACATGGTAGCACGAAGGGAGGAACATTGGAAATATTGAGACGAGCGCCCGTCACTTCCCCCGCGGGATGGCGTTGAGGGTGTAAACCGCCTCCGGATGCACCACGGGTTGCTTCCCCTCGCCCCGCACGCCGCCGGCGCGGATCGTGTAGATGCGCCCCTCGACCAGCCCGGGAAGAAGCAGCTCGGCGCGGCGGCGGTCGGCGCTCAGCGCGACCTTGACCACCTTCACGCCGGTGCGGTCCAGCTCCGGCGAGCCGTACTCGGGGCCGTAGGCGTAGCGGTAGTGATGTACCTGGTAAGAGGCGGATGAAAGCGCCGACTCCGCCTCCACGGGCAGGGTGAAGACCAGCTCGAAACCGCTCCTCCGGGCGTGGACTTCCTGGATCTCGAAGGGCGGCGGGCCGGTGTAATCGATGCGGAAGAGGCCGCCGCGGTCTGGCTGCCCCATCCAGCCCGGCTCGGTGATGCTGCCGACATAGAGCCTCCCGTGGGCATCGAAGGCCAGCGCCAGCGGCCCCAGCAGGCCCTCCCCCCAGAAGCGGAAGCAGGCCCCCTGCCACTCGCCGTTCACCTTTTCCACCTGCGCCCGGATGAGGGCGCCGCCGGCCATGAGCTCCGCCAGGAAGAACTGGCCGGCAAAGGGGCCGAACTGGCCGGCGCTCGAATCGCACGCCACGCCGTTCAAGGAGCGCGCCCAGCCGTAGGGGACCCAGACCGCCGTCTTCCCCGGCTCGCGCTTCTGGTGCTCGGGCTGCTCGGGGTTGGGGAAGCCGTAAAAGCGTCCGGCGGCGATATGGCAGAGGCGGTTCGCCGCCACCCACTCCCCCTGGTTGTCGGTGACGAAAAGCTCGCCGCCATCGCCGCCGGCGCACCAGCCAACGGAATTGCGCAGCCCGAACGCCACCTCCTCCAGGGGGCCGCCAGGGCGCAGGCGGAGGACGCCGCCGGCTCCTTTCTGCTTGCCATTGGCCCAAGGGGCGAGGCCGAAGAGGAACGAGCCGTCGGCCTCGCGGACTAGGCCGTAGCCCCAGTCGTAGCTGGCGACGAGGCCCTGCGGCCAGGTGGCGACGCGCTCGACGCGGAGCGTCCTCCCGCCGTCATCGCCGCCGCCGGAAATCCGCGACAGGTTCCGCCGGTGGAGGACGTAGAGGTCCGCGCCGGCGTATACCAGGCCGTAGGCCTCCTGGAACGGCCCGGCGACGGGGCGGTAGCGGACCTTGCCGTCCCCCAGCTCGTCGAGACGGAAAATCTCCCCCATCTTCATCGAGGCGATGAAGAGCTTGCCGTCTTTTGGACGAGCGGAGAGCGCGCACGGCATGATCGGCGGCCCCGGCGGCTGCTCGTACTTCCAGGCGCCGTACCCGGGCAAGGCGGATTCCAGGAGGAGGACGGAGGCGGTTTCCGCCGGGCTGCCGCCGGCCTCGGCCTCTTTCTCGGTGCCGGCGGCTTTTTTTCCGGCGCTGCGGGGGGCGGCGAGGCTCTTTCTCGGATAGACGGCGGTGAAGTCGAGAGCCCCCTCCGGACCGGCGCGAAGAGTCGTCGTGATGGCGCCATCTCGAACAGCGCGCTCGAGCCTTTGACCGCTGGAAAGGAGATCCCCCCAGGACTCCGCCGCCGCCAGAGCTGGCGGAGTCCGGTCAAAGAAGTGCACTTTCTCCTCCGGCCTGAGACCGTCCAGGCGCATGCGGCGGCGCAGCGCCCTTTCCATCCCCTCGCCTTGAAGGCTCAGCTCCTCGGAAACTTGCACCTTGCGTCCGGGCTCGACGTCCAGCTCGGTCCGGATGCGGACGCCTTGCGGGGAGACCTCGAAGCCGCGGAAGCGATGCGGCGAGCCGAGGCAGTCCCGATTCAGGACCGGCTGCAGGGGCCGCGGCTCCCCGAATCCCAAGGCCATGGGACTGGTGAAGAGCGGCACGAGCGTTTCCCCGCTCGCCTCCCAGGTGCGGTAGCTGCGGTCGTCGCGGAGCAGCTCCGCTTCCTCCCGCCACGAGTGCAGGGTCAGGCGCTCGACATCGTAAAGCAGCAGGTCGCCGCCCGGAAACTGGATGGCCAGGGCCTCGAGGGGCTCCTGCCCCGGGATTCGTACCGGAATTGTCGCGACGCGCGGGCCGCCGCCGGGCGCGGGCGCCGCCAGAGGAGCCGGCGGGCGCAAAGGCGGCGCCTCGGCCCGCTCTCCGAGGAGGAGGTACTGCCACAGGGCCTCCTTCTGCAGCTCGGGGCTTCTCCCCAGGACATCCGCGGCGGCCTCGGCGGCGCCGCGCGGGAAAAAAACGGGCATGGGAGTTCCCGGCAGGAAGCGCTGGGGGTTCTCCAGCCAGCGCAGGAACCACTCCTTGCGGACGCGCTTCGAGATCGAGGTCAGCTCCGGCCCCACCGAGCCCGGCTCGACCTGAAATTCCGCGCGCCCCTTCCACAGGTGGCAGGAGATGCAGGAATAGCCTTGATAGCCCGCGAGGAAAGGGCCGTGCGCCGCGAGAGGGCTTTTCGCGTCCGCGCCGGACGCTCCGGCCGGGACCTGCTCCCGGTCAGCTTTTTCATCCTCTTCCACCGGCTCTCCATCCCCCTCGAGCAGGGCGCGGACCGCCTCCTCCGCCAGCCGGCCGTAAGCCGGCATGCGGAAGGAATACCACTCCGGCCGCGCCCCGGATACGCCCTCGGAAATCGCCGCCAGCAGGAAGCTTCTCTTGAAGCGGACGCCGGCCCCGGCGAGGGAGGGGACCCTCAAGTAGGGGATGCGGGCGTAAAACTGGGTCGGGGTCTCCCGGCGGGCGATGGCCTCGAGCGGAGGACGCTCCTCGCCATCGCGAGGGTGGCAGCGCCAGCAGCCCTGCCGGGCGAGGGCGGCCTGGCGCAGGTGGAACGGCGAACTCCCCCAGCCTTCCCGGGCGGCATTCAGGAAGAGGGCCAGGCGCTCCTTCTCCTCCAAGGTCAGGTCGAAGCGCGGCAGCGTTTCCTGGGAGAGGCAGCCCTTCGCCGATGCCAAAACGGCGGGAGGCAAGGCGATCTTCTCCCCCTCGGGGAGGCCGTCGTGGCAGGCGCCGCAGCGCTTCCGCCGGACCAGCGCCTCCCCCGCGGCGGCGAGCAGCTCCCCGGGCAAAGCGCCGCTCTCGTTGTCGACCTGCTCGACGGGGAGGCCGAGCCGCCTCACGGCGCGGAGGAGCTCTTCCCGGGCGGGAGCGGCCTCCGCCGCGGGAGCTTCCGCCGCCGGCTTTTCGCCCCACTCCCAGAGGTAAGCCGCCACCTCGAGGGCCTGGCTCTCGCTGAGCGGGAAGCGGGGCATGCGCCCGTCGGCGTAGCGCTCGAGCGGATTGGCGATGATGGAGGCGATGCCCTTGACGCCGGTCCGGGCGGCGAGATGCCTCAAGGAGGTGCGCCGCGGATCGGATGGTTGATCTTCCGCCTCGGGAAGCAAGTGGCAGGCGGCGCAGCCGGTACGCAGGAAGATCCACTGCCCCTCGCGCCAGGCCGCTCCCGAGATCGGAGCTTCGGGCGGCGCCGTCTCGGTCCGCTTGCTGCCGGCGAGCAGGTACTCCGCCGCGAGCCAGCGCTCCACCCAGCCCTCCCGCCCGCTCTCGAAAAGCCGCGGCATGCGCGCCCCGGGCTTGAGGGCGCGGGGATTTTCCAGCCAGCGGAGGAGCCAGGAGCGGCGCCAGCTCCTGCCCGGGCGCTCGAGGCGCGGCCCGGGCTTCGAGCCGATGAGCGCAGCGCCGGCGATCTCGTGACAGCCCCAGCAGCCGTGCTCCTCGGCAAGCTGCCGCCCTTTCTCGATGGCGCGGTCGCTCGACAGCTGAGGAGGCTCGCCCGAAGCCTCGTGGCCCAGCGCCCAGGCGGGCAGGGGCTCGAGGGAAAAGCTCTCCCCCTCCCACCAGAGCTGGATCCGCGCCGGCGGCGGATCTCCCGGCGGAGCCCCCTGGCGCCGGGGGGAGCGGTATTCCAGGACGAACTCGTGCTCGCCGTAATCAACCGGCCCGCTCTTTTCGCCGGCCCTCCACGCCGCCGGTCCCTCGCCTTGCGCCTCGAGCGCGACGGCGCCGTCCAGGGTCAATTTCATCTCGCCGGCGAGATGCGCCCCCCAGCGCAGGAAGGTCTCATCATCCTTCAAAATGAGCTTCCCCTGCCAGCGGACCTCGAACGGCCCCTCGCCCAGGCGAGGATGGGGCGGCGAGGCCCCCCAGTTGAAGGAAGGCCTGGCGTCGAGCTGCGCCCAGCTTTTTTCAGAGACGTTTCCTCCTCCTTCCAGATTCCGGTAGATTCCCACCAGGCCAGGCCGGAGCTCTCCGGCGTCTCCCGGCGAGAGCGGAAAAAGCCAGCCGATTCCGAGAAAAATCAGAGTCCCGTTGATCGTGTTCAACCTTTAAGATCTCTTTGTTGACCCTCATTCCGGCCACACGGCCCCCAGCAGGCGGGCCTGCTTGAGAAACACCTTCAAAGCGCCCCCATCTTCCTGGATCCGGAACTCGATGTCCACCCCGTACTTCCTTCGCGAATCGCCGCCGAAGCCGAAGTCATCCTCCTGTCCGGATGGGACATAGCGGAGCCAGCCGATTCCAAGCAGGAGCAGAGCCCCATGCATCACGTTCAAACCTCCTCTGGCTACGGCGTGTCCAATCACCACGGGAACAAAATCTTCTCTTCACCGCGCATGAAAGAAAAGGCCCCCCACAGTCGGCAGGGCCTTTGAATATTTTGGAGCGGGTGAACGGGGTTGAACCGTCGACAACAGCGTTGGCAACGCTGTGCTCTACCACTGAGCTACACCCGCAACGGGTTGACTCCGTTTTTTGATGCCTGAAGAAGGATTTTCACTTCCTAAAGCCTTTTCGTCAAGATGGAAAAATCGCTCTTGCGGAAAAGCGCCACCACCTCGAGCCCCTCCGCCTCGAGGCGCTGCCGGCCGCCCTCCTCACGATCCACCAGCAGAAAGGCGCCTCGGACTCGGGCTTCCGCTTCCACTTGGACCGCCTTGGCGGCCTCGATCAATGAGCCTCCCGAGGTCAAGATATCATCCACCAGGAAGACCTGGGCGCCCGGCTGAATCTCCGGGCCCTCGATGCGCTTTTGCATGCCGTGCGCCTTGGCTTCCTTGCGGATGTAAAAAAGCCCCAGTGGGATCTTCTCCTGAAAGGCCAGTAGTCCAATGGAGCTGACGATGGGGTCGGCTCCCGAGGTCGGACCGCCAATGGCTTGAATGCCTGGACGCTTCTTGATCTCCTCCAGAAACAGCCGAGCCATGAGCGCCGCCCCCTCTTGAAGTAGGGAAACGGTTCGGCCATCGAAATAAAAATCGGTGACTTTTCCCGATGCCAAGGTGATCCGGCCGGTTCTGATGCTTCCCTGGATCAGCTCGAAGAGCCGCTTTTTGATATGGGAAATCTCGCTCACGGGCGGTTCTTTTCAAGCCTCAAGATGTTTCCAGTGCCGGAGTACTCGATGCGATCGGTGCAGCGGTGCATGAGCAGAATGCCCAAGCCGCCCCGCTGTCCCTCCTCTATCTTTTTCCTGGCCTTTTCGAAGGTTTCGTGGTCATCGAGCCTCGACAAGTAGTAGTCGAAGTCGAAGCCGCTTCCCTGGTCCTCGATAATGACCGTCACCTTGCTCCTGTCAACCAAAAAGTTAACGTCAATGGTTTTTTGGACATCCCAGCGGTTTCCGTGGATAGCGGAATTGTCCAGCCCCTCCTTGACGGCCGCGCACAGTGCAGTCCGGTCCTCCTCCAGGTCCAGGGCTTGGTGGACGACCAGATCGCTCAGCCGGTTCGCCTTCGCAAGATTGGCGTGATGGGATCTGAAGTTGAAGCGGATCTGTTGCTCGAAGACCTTGCGGTCCTTGGGAACCCTAAGAAGTTCCGCCTCCGTCAAGGAAAATAGCTCCAGGATCTCGAAGGGATCCACCAGATAATCGTTTTCCCAGATCTTGAAGTCCATCTGCTCATCGACCTGGGAGCCGTCTTTGTAAATCTTGATGACCGAGATCAAGCTCCTTTCCGGGTGCATCTTGAGCTTGGCCACCAGCTCCCCCTTGTCATCCATGCGGTGGTCCAGGACTACGAGGTCCGGTTTCACGGAGTCCACCGCCTTCATGACCTTCTGAGGATCATGAAAAACCTGGAAGTTGTCGTTCAAATGACGAAACCTCAATCCGAGGATTCGAGTGAAGCGCGTCGGCTTCGGGGTGATCAACATCACTTTCGAGTCTTTGAGCGGGCTGCGCCGTCTCCTGATCGGCACCAGAACCTTCTTTCGGGCTGCCTCCCTGTCCGGCAAGAGCTTCTCCAGCTCCTCGAGCTCCTTGCCGCCCGACTCCATGAAGCCCGTGATCCGTTCTCTGGCCTCCTCGATATCCTTGTGAAAAGGGATCAAGCTGGTCACTCCCAGAAGGTGCATGGAAAGCCCCACCGATTTGGGAACGGCCGTCAAAATCAGCATACCGCTGCGCTCTCGATATAGGCTGAAGTGCCTTATTATGGCGCTTATTCCGGTGCTGTTGATATAATGCGCGCTTGAGAGGTCCAGGATGGCGAATCGGGTCTTGTGGTTATACCCGTTTTCCAGGGCCCTCTCGAAGAATCGGTAGCTGGACGAATCGATGAATCCGCTGGTTGAGATCACCACGCAGGATTCCTTGTTGTCCGAACCGACCTTGGCCTCTTTGATGCTGAAAGTTAAATTGGGCATGATTTTATGAAATTGATTTTACACTTATTTTGACCATGGCACCAAAAATCGTTTACGAGATCGGTCAACTGGACCTCCATTATGTCGAGTACGGCATTGAAGAAATCCGCAAAGTGAATCCACAAAGGTTCGAGTTTGAGCAATTGACCAACATCATCAAGTTTTCTCCTGCAGAAGGGATCATCGTGGGCTGCCGAATCATTTCCTCCGAAGAATTCTGGACCCGTGGGCATATTCCCGGTCGTCCCATCTTTCCAGGTGTCCTTATGGTCGAAGCCGCCGCTCAACTGTGCTCCTTCTACTACGCGAAATATTTCAAAGACAACCGGTTCTTCGGTTTTGGCGGTCTGGATAAAGTCAAGTTCCGCGGAACGGTTTCACCGGGCGATCGACTGATCTTGCTGGCCAAGGCGGAGGAACTCCATCCCCGGCGCTCGTTATTTTATACGCAGGGCGTGGTCCAGGATAAGCTGGTTTTCGAAGCCGAAATAACCGGTGTTTCCATTGTATGACTGGTGCCATTATTTGACGTCTGATGATT
>JACQVS010000197.1 GCA_016209605.1 Planctomycetota bacterium | reverse complement strand
GCTCCGAGCAGTGGCGCAGGAGCGAATGGCCGGAGGAGCGGGCACCACGAAGTGGTCGCTCCGAGGCCCGCCTGGAGGCCGAGCGCGGAAGCGCGAGGACCGCAAGGGCCAAGGTAAGACGCAAAGCGAATTAGAGAACGTTTGATGGTCACAAAAGTTCTCCGCAAGCTGCGAAGATGTTTCGGATGAAGGGTCTAACATGATGGCCTCCTCGAGGCCTCTCCTTGAAACCGTCATCCGCGACCCTCCCTTTTTTTCACGCGGATGGCGTGCGGGTAGCGGATGCAGGCCCGCTCGCACAGTCCGCAGCCGATGCACTCCGAGGCGTCGACGATCGGCCGCTCCCAGTTCCCCAGCTTCATGGCCTCGCCGTACAGCGGGCAGGCGCGGATGCAGGCGCCGCAGCTCCAGTTGTTGTAAGAGTAGCAGAGATCGGTGTTCACCTCGGCGGTGCCGATGCGCACCTTCTTCTTGACGTCCTCTTTCTCCTTCTTGACGAGCTGCAGGGCGCCGGAGGGGCAGACCTCGGTGCACTTGAGGGCATCCCCCTCCTCGCTCATGCACAGCATGCAAGCGGCCCGGCGCATATGCATCGTCGGCGTCCCTCCCAGGCCGCTCGGATCGCTCGTGGAGATCGGCGTCAAGGCGCGGTTGGGGCAGACATCGACGCAGCGCAGGCAGCGGATGCACGTGGCGGCGAAGTCCTTCTCCGGCAGGGCGCCGGGGGGCCGCAGCGGCCCGGCCGCCAGGGTCTGGCCGGTCTGGCCGCGCCGGCCGTACCCCGAGAGGTAGAGGCAGCCGCCGAGGGCGGAAGCGGCCATCACCAGCTGTCGGAAAAAATCGCGTCGCTTGAAGGCCATGGTTTCATCCGATGAGCTCGATGCGGGCCGCCAGCTTCTTGTAGTCGGACTGCCCGCTCACCGGGTCCCAGGCTCGGTGACTCACGGCGTTCACCAGCCAGCGATTCTTGCGGGGGTCGGCGCTGTCCGCCACTGACAGATTCCACGGGCTGAAGAGGTAGCCGGAAGGCACCTCGCTCCGAGCCGGGCGGACCATGCTGTTCCTGCCTACCGAGACGCGCGCCTCGTAGGAGCCTCGCCTGGTCACCAGGCGAACCTTGTCGCCGTCCTTGATGCCGAAGCGCCCGGCATCCTCATCATTCATCTCGACGTACTGCTCCGGCACCAGCTTCGAGGTGGTGGCGCCGCGAATGGTCTTCGAGCTGTGGAAGTGCTCGTAAACGACTCCCAGCCCCAGCCAGAAGGGATAGAGGTCCTTCTCCTTGTGATCCTTGATCGTCAAGCTCTTGTCCCCGTAAGCCTCGAGGTGCGGCAGCTCCGGCGGCAGGCCGGCATCGCGCGCCTCGACGAGGATCTTGGGCACGCCGGCGTTGGGCCCCTCGGTGAAGACGTCATCGATCAGGAACGGGCCCTGCCCCGGCCGGTCGCGGTGGCCGTACTGCATCAGCTTGTCCGTGATGCTCGCCAGCTTGGTGTAATCCTGCTCGCAGAGTTTGATCTTGGCCTTGCCGTCGGGATGGCGGAAGTCGCCGTAAGGCCGCCCCGCCCAGCCCTCCTGGCCGAGGTACCGGCGCGGCGTGCCGCCCGCCTTGGCGATCTCATAGCTCGGCGCCGGCCACTGGATGCCGCGCAGCGCGCGAAGCTGATCATAAGGGGTGGTCTTGTCCTTCTCCTCCACCTCGAGTAGGCCCGAGAAGTCGGCGTCGGAGCCCTTGCTCGCCTTGAGGATGTCGCGGAAGACCTCCTCGGGATCGTAGGCCAGAAGGCCGTTCCCCATCGGGATCTTCTTCTGGTAGGGGAGGATCTTATCGGCATCGAACCCCAGCTTCTTGGCCAGAGCCTTTCCCTTGTCAATGGCCATGTCCAGATCCGGGCGGCAGTTGGGCGGCGGATTCATCGAGCCGTCGCAGACGTAGATGCGGCGCTCGGACTGGATGTAAGTCCCGCCGGTCCACTCGCCCCAGGTGGCGGCCGGGAAGATGACATCGCCGTAGAGGTTGTTGGGGGCGTGGCGGTAGATGTCCTGCACCACCACGAACATCTTGGCGAGCGCCGGGCGCACCAGGGTGTGGAGGTCCGGCATGTGCACGTGGGTGGTGTACATCCAGAACATGGCGCTCAAGCCGCCTTTCAAAGCCCGCTCCATCATGCCGACCACGAAGCCGGGATTCGGCAGCACCGAGACCTGCGCCAGGCGCTCGCGGGGGATGCGCCAGGAGTCGGCGATGTGGTTGCGCCAGCCCTCGTTGTTGAGCGGCTGGTTGAACGGCAGGCGCCCGGTGAGCCCCCCCATGAGACGCTCGCTCATGGCGTTGGGCTGGCCGGTCTGCGAGTGGCTGCCGCAACCCGGCCGGCCGATGTTGCCGGTCAGCAAGTGCAGGTTGATGATGCTGATGGTGTTGTGCTGGCCGTGGATCATCTGGTTGTAGCCGATGCCCCAGAAGGTGAGCACGCCGCCGCGGCCGCGCTGGCGACCCTTGATGGAGGCCTCGGCCCAGGTCTGGGCGATTTTTTCGATCAGCTCCACCGTCACCCGGCCCTGGTCGAGGAGCTTGAGGCGCTCAATCACCTGCTCGGGGGAATAGCGGGCCAGCACCCCCTCCTTGTACTCCTTCCAGCCGACGGTGTGCTTCTCCATCCACTCCTCGCTCATGCACGCCGCGGGATATTTCTTCATCAGCACGTGGGCGATGGCGTTCAGGTAGCTGATGTCGCCGTTGAGCGTCGGGAGATGGTAGCTGTTGCGCGGGTTGATGTCCTCGAGGCCGATGACCGAGCCGGTGCGGCGCGGATCGGCCACCGAGGTGGGAATGTTGTGCCGGCGTTTGTGGTCGGCCACCCGCCAGAAGAGGATGGGATGGGCCTCGCGGGCGTTGTGGCCCCAGAAGGTGATGAAGTCGGCCTCCTCGATGTCCTCGTAGCTAGTCGGCGGGGCGTCCGAGCCGTAGGAATGGTAGTATCCCGTCACCGCCGAGGTCATGCACATGCGGGCGTTGGCCTCGATGGAGTTCGAGCCGATCACCCCTTTCATGAGCAGGTTCTCGATCCACTGGGCCTCCATGGTGAGCTGCCCGGAGCCGTTCAGGCCGACGTGGTTCGGCCCCTTTTCCTTGATGATCTCGGCGATGCGGCCGGCGACGATCTCCTCGGCTTCTTCATAGCTCACCTCGCGGAAGACCTCGTCATCGAACCGTCCCTTGGTCTCCGAGACATGGCCGCGCAGCGGGTCGCTCATGTCCCTGCGCACCAGCACCTTGCTCAAACGGTCGCGGTAGATCGGCTCGTGAGCATTCAATCCCTTGATGCACTGGATGCCGCGGTTGGTGGGATGCTTCTTGTCGGGGATCATCCCCACCACCTTCCCTCCCTCCACCTTGATGAGGGTGCCGCAGCCGACGCCGCAATACGGGCAGGCGGCCTGAAGGAGCTTGGTGCCGTGGCCGGCAAGCTGCTCCGGCGCCGCCAGGCCGGGTTCGGCCAGCGCCTGGACGAACTCCTCCGGCAGGAAAGCGGTCGCCGCCACCAGGGTTCCCGTGCCCGCCGCCATCTTCATGAATTCCCGGCGGTTGAAGCGGGCGCCGTTCTTGACCTCGCGATGGATGGTGCAGGGAGGCTCGTCGAAGTTCCAGGACGATGGATTGCTCATGGGTCATTCTCCTTCCAAAAAGGCTGAAGCCGAGATGAACGGCTGCTCGTTTCCCTTTCTTGATCTTTCCGCTGGAATGGTCATGGGCGAGGGCTGCGCTTTCGACCAGGACCGGATGTAGGCCACCAGGTCGTCAATGTCATCGGAGCCGAGTTCGCCGAGGCCTTGGCCGCCGCGAGCGAAGGGGCGCATGGCCGTCCCCTTGCGGCCGCGGGCGATGGTCGCCTGCAGAAAGCCATCGGTCGCCGCCGCGAGGAAGCCTTCATTGTTGAGCTCGGGCGCCCAGGAGCCCTTCCCCCCGACGCCGTGGCAGCCGGCGCAGTTGGAGGCGTAAAGCTGCCGCCCGCGCTCGAGGTCCCAGGGGACGACGAAGCGATGGGCAACGGCGGCGGCCTTGCCTGCACCGGCATGCGGGTCGGCCTCCCAGGAGCGCAGAAAAGCGACCAGGTCGTTCACCTCATCGCTTGAAAGCTCCAGAATCGACTGCGGCCCCTTCTTCACCGGGCGCATCTCGGTGCCGTGGCGGCCGAGGGCCATGGTGGCGAGAAGGAAGCCATCCGAGGCGAAGCGCAGGAAGCCGGGATTGGAGAGTGCCGGGCCGCTGGCGCCTTCCCCCCGCGTGCCGTGGCAGCCGGTGCAGCTCTGCTCGAAGAGGAGGGCGCCTTTCTCGGGGCGCCCGTAGGGCGATTTGGCGACGCGAAGGATCTCGCCATCGCTTTTCTGCTCGAGCGACCGCAAGTACGCGACCAGGTCATCGATCTGCCGATCGGCCAGCTCGGCGATCCCGTGCCCGCCCCGTTTGAAGCCGCGCATCTCGGTGTTGCCCTTCCCGTACGCGATCCACTCCTCGAGCATGCGATCCGTGGCGCTGCGCAGGAAGACCGGATTGTTGAGCTGCGGCCCGGTGGCCCCTTCCCCTTCCCGGCCGTGGCACCCGGAGCAGATCTCGACGAAGAGGTGCTGGCCGGTGTAGGCGTCGCCGGCTTCTACAGGAAAATTCCGCCACTCCCTCGGCCGGCTGGACTCCTTTTGCCAGGCGCGCAGGTGGCGGACGATGGAGGCGAGGTCCTCGTTGGCGAGATGACGCCAGGAAGGCATGGCCGTCCCGGGGCGGCCTTGGAGAAGCGTCGCCAGCAAGTACTCATCGGGGACCGCCGTCAGGAACTCCTGGGTGTTGAGAGAGGGCCCCAGGTCCCCCTCCCCCTGAGGTCCGTGGCACATGACGCAGTTGGCCTCAAAAAGGATCTTGCCGATGGCTCCGGAGACGGCCGCGGTTTCCTCGCCCGAGCAAAGCCGGAGCGCGCCCTCGAGATCCCCGCGGGCCGGCTGCCAGCTTCGAATGTAGGCCAGCAGATCGCCTACTTCCTGGGCGCCGAACTCCCGCCAGGCCGGCATGGCCGTGTTGGGCCGCCCGTGCAGGATGGTGTCGCGCAGGAAGGCATCGGAGGCGACGGCCAGGAACGTCGGCGAGTTGAGGGAGATGCCGATGCCGCCCTCGCCTTCCGGGCCGTGGCAGCCGGAGCAATTGGCGCGGTAAAGCGCCGCCCCGGCCGCCGGATCCCCCTGAACGGAGGCGATTTCCCGAGCGTCGGGAGGCCGCGGGTTCCAGTTGAGGAGATAGCGGGAGATGGCGTCGATTTCTTCAACCGCCAGGCCGCCTTGCTCGGCCCAGGCGATCATCTTGGTGCCAGGGCGGCCACTCGAGATCACCAGGCGGAGATAATCCTCGCTCGCCACCGCCAGGGTATCGGGATGGTTGAGCGAGGGGACGAAGACCTCCATGTCGCCGCGCTTCTCGGCGAGGATCCGGCGCGAGTCCCAGTGATGCCCCCAAGGGTCGGCATCCAGGGGCCACAGACCGGTCCGCATCGTGCTGCCGTGGCCATCGACGCCGTGGCAGGAGGAGCAGAAGAGATTGTAAAGCGTCTCGCCGTCGAGCGGCCGCTCCTCGGCCCGCGCCGGCGGCCTCGGCCGGTGCGAGGCCGGCGCCGACTTGCGGTGCAGGCTCAGCATGTAAATCGCCAGCTGCCGGGCCTCGCCGGGCTTGAGGTCCAGGTTCGGCATGACCGTTCCCGGCGAGATCTCGCCGGGCAGCATGAAATGCTCGTACAGCCATTGCTCGACGGTGCGCTCGCCCTTGACCCGGCGGAAATCGAAGTCGTGGATGGTCTTGTCGCCGACGTAGGTGATGTCCGGACCCAGGACGCCGCCGCGGCCGCGGTACTTGTGGCAGCCCAGGCAGCCGGAGCCGGCCGCCAGGCGCTTTCCCGCCTCCAGGGACTCGGCTCCCGGCAGCGCCAGCTCGAGCGTCGACTTCTCGATGGGGAACTTGCCGCGCGAGCCGCCGGCCTTCTGCTCGCCGGCGGCGTAGAAGTCCTCGGCGCCGCCGAAGAGGTCGGTTTCATAGTGGCACTTGCCGCAGCTGGTGTAAATGGCCTCGCGGCGAAGGAGCGGCTTCTCGACGTGAGGCGTGGCGGTCTTGTCCTCGCGCCAGCCGTGGGCCTGCTCCTTGGCCACGGCCCGGCCTTGCCCCTGGTGGCATACGGTGCAGCCGAACTTCTCGAGGGGATGGTAGGCCAGCAGGCTCCCGGGATGGGTCCTGAGCGGCTGCTCTTCCTTCTCCATGCCGGGATTCTCGACCCCGAGATGGCAGGTGGTGCAGCGGTCGATGCTGGCGAGGTCCGGGAGAAAGAGCTGCTTGGGCTCGACCTCGAAGGAGGCGGCGGCCCGGCGGGCGTGGTCATCGGAGGCGGTCTTGAGCAGGCGCTCCCGGTACCTTTCCTGGGCGCCGCGCCACTCCCCGTGGAAGTTCTCGCGGTAGGCCACGCTCGCGAGCAAGGCCAGCGAGGACAGCGAGCTCACGAGCAGGATGATTTTCATCAAGCGGACTTGTTGATAATCCATAATTTTCGACCTCGGCAGTCGTCAGTGTTCAGGCCAATCGCTCATCGACCAGTAAAATTGCCAGTTGGGTCCGCGGTGCACGGTCGCGAAGTAGGTCAGGATCACGAAGCCGATCAGAAAGCAAGTGAAGAGGGCGATGGCGCCCATGCGGGTCGAGTTGGTGGTCTTCACCACGGCGATCGACCACAGGGCGAAGCACAGGACCAGCGCCGTTCCGGGATTGACCAGGGTGATGACGATTTGCGGCAACTGGCTGGTGGCCGGCCAGTTTCTCAGCCAGCCGTAGGTGACGGTGAACCACAAGAGGCCGGTCACCACGACGGCGGCGAGGACGGCGCTGGCGAGGGCGACGAGGCGGCCCTTCCTACCGCTGAACCAGATGCCGATGTCCTCCTTCTCGCGGTCGAGGTACGGCACCAGCGCCAGCCCGAGGATGACGATGGTCGGAATGCCGACGCCGCCCATGAACGCCGAGTAGGAGACCAGCTCCTGGAGGCCCAGGAAGTACCACGGCGCCTTGGCTGGATTCTCCGGCACGGCCGGGTTGGCGCTCTCCTTGAGCGGGGCATCGTAAATCGTTCCCAGGACGATCATCAGCAGCGTGGTCACCATGGTGGCCGCGCCGATCACGTACATGACGTTGGGCCAGGTGGTGATGGTGTTGGCCAGCTCGAGGTTGACGGCGGCCGTCCTCCCTTTCATGACCCCCATCAAACCCCAGGTCTTCAAGGGCGCTGGGGAGGAGGGAGCGGGGAGGAGCGGCGGCAGCGCATCGGCGGAGCTCGGCCGCGCCAGGCCGCCGTCCTTGCGGATCCTCCAGAAATGGATGCCGAGGAAAACGGCGGCCAGGATCGGCAGCACCATGACGTGGAGCACGTAGAACCGTATCAGCGCCTCCTGACCGACCTCGTGTGCCCCCAGGAGCAGCTCCTTCTGCAGGCCGCCGAGGTCGAAGTAAGAGGTGATGCCGAGGGCATCGGTCACCTCGCGCGGCGACTGGGCGATATTGGCGCCGATGGTGACGGCCCAGAAGGCCAGCTGGTCCCAGGGGAGGAGATATCCCGTGAAGCTGAGCCCCAGGGTGAGCACGAAAAGGACCATCCCCACCACCCAGTTGAACTGCCGCGGCCGCTTGTAAGCCGCGGTGTAAAAAGCCCGCGCCATGTGCAGGATGACGCAGACCACCATGCCGTGGGCGGCCCAGCGGTGGACGTTGCGGATCAGCCGGCCGGTGGGCACGACGTTGGCGATGTCGAGCATCGAATCGTAGGCCTGGTCGATGGAGGGCTTGTAGTAGATCATGAGGAGGATGCCGGTGATGCACAGGAGCAGGAACAGAACCAGCGTGGCGACGCCGAGCCCCAGCGTCGTCGCCGCCTTGATCGAGTGGAGATGCGTGCGCACCGGCAGGAGGTGCAGGAAGAAGTTGGTGAAGATGGCCTGCGACTTGGCGCGGTCGGAAGTCGGCTTGCCATGGCGGAGGAGAGAGTCCTGGAACGCCTGGGGCGCCGACCGGAGATTGGCGAAGAAATCCTTCATGGCCCCCGGGTCGCCGATCCGGCGGCTGGGTTTCCGGGGCGGAGATGAGGGCCTGGTTTCGGCCATGGGCTGCTCCTTAAACTTTGAAAATTGTTTCCGCGGGGACTTCCTTCAGCTTGTCGGCCACCAGCTGGCCCTCGGGGGAGATCCCCAGCTCGATCCAGACCAGCCCCCTCGGCGCCGGGCCCCCCTGGACGCGCCCCCGCTCGTCGAACTTCGAGCCGTGGCATGGGCAGCTGAACTTCCCATCGGCCGTCCGCTCGGCGATGCAACCCAGGTGCGTGCACACCGAGGAAAGGGCGTAAAATCCCAGCTCCGAACGGAACAGCCAGAGGTGATGCTGCGGAAAGAAAGTGCTCGATCCCACGTCGAATCTCTTCGGCAGGCCGAGCTTCACTTTCGAATTGGACTCGGGGAACACGGACGGCATGGGCAGGCGCATGGAGCCGATCAGGGCCATGACGAAAGAGCAGATCGCCGACCAGGCCGCGGCCAGGCCGAGAAAATCCCGGCGCGTCCGCGGCGGCTGGAATCGTTCACTGGCAAAGAGTTCATCGGATTCGTCCATGGATTCTCACTTTCCTCAGGTTGGGTTGGCGACCGCCCACTCGCTGCTGAAGCAGAAGCGCTCCATGGTGATGGCCCCCACTGGACACCGCTCCGCGCACAGGGCGCAGCGGATGCACTTGTTCTCATCCTTCACGATCGCCGACATCCCGGAGAGGTCGGCGCCGCCGGATCTTGCCTGGAGCAGCTCGGCGAGGGCGGGATCGCCCGCCAGGCGGTCGCACGAGACGAGGCGCAGGCAGAGCTCCGGGCACACATCGGCGCAGCCGCCGCAAAGGATGCACTTTTCCGAGTCGAAAATGGTGTTGACGCCGCAGTCCAGGCACCGGCAGGCCTCCCGGACGGCCAGCGCCCCGTCGTAGCCGCGCTCGACCAGCGCCGTCTGGCTGGCGGCGCGCTCTTCGACGCTGGCCGCCGGAATGGCGGTGCGCGCCAGTTTTTCGTAGTCGGCCTCGCGTTTGTAGCCTTTCAAGTCGAGATGGAGCGAGTTGAAACGGGGCTCGAGCTTCCTCCCGGTAAGGTAGCCGTAGACGCTGAGCGCGCAGCGCTTGCCGCTGGCCACGGCGTCGATGAGGAGGCGCGGGCCATGGGCGAGGTCGCCCGCCAGGAAGATGTCGGGAGCCGAGGTCTGGAGCGTCTGCGGATTGACCTCGATGCCGCCGCGCTCGAGCAGGCGGATGCCGGAGTCCTTCTCGATGAGCGACAGGTCGGCCCGCTGGCCAATGGCCCAGAGGACCGTGTCCGCCGGAATGGTGGTCATCTCCTGCTCGTTGAACCGGGGGGCGAATCGCCCCTCCTCATCGAAGACGCTCAGGCAGCGCTTGAACTTCATGCCGGTGATCGCCCCGGAAGTTCCACGCACGACCTCCACCGGCCCCAGGGAAGTGTGCAGCCGCACCCCTTCCTCATGGCCTTCGAGGATCTCGACGTCATCGGCCGGCATCTCCTCCAGGCTCTCGAGACAGCACATGTGCACCTCCGCGCCTTTCACCTGCCTCAAGGCGCTGCGGGAGATGTCGAATCCCGTCTGCCGGATCACCGTGCGAGAGACATCGAAAGCCACGTTGCCGCCGCCGATGACCACGATCCGCCTGCCGAGCTGATTCAAGGTCGAGGCCGCCGAGCGGTTCCGGAGCGCGACGTCGCGGAGAAACTCGACCCCGCCCAGGACGCCGGGGCCATCCCCCCCCGGAAGCGGCAGGGTTCGTGATCGCTTGGCGCCAATGGCAATGATGGTCGCGCGGTGCCGGCGGCGGATCTCCGCCAGGGAGATGTCCTTGCCGACTTGGGTATTGCAGATGAATTCCACTCCCAGCGACCGGATGACCTCCACCTCCGCCCGGATCAGCTCGCGCGGCAGGCGGTACTCCGGGATCCCCACCGCCAGCATGCCGGCGGGGATCGGCTCCATCTCGTACACCGTGGGCCGAAAGCCCAGGAGCGCGAGGTCGTGGGCGGCGGCCAGCCCGGCCGGGCCCGAGCCGATGATCGCCACCTGCTCTCCTTTGGCATTGGGGAGTTTGAAATCGCCTGAAAAACCGGACAGCGAGGCCAGCCTCTCCGTCTCCTCGCTGTCGCGCTCCCGGCCCCTCCCCGCTCCAAACACCCGCTTCAAGAGCTCGATGGGCTTCAAGGTTTCCTGGCTGAACGACTCCGGCCCGTACTTTTCGGTGACGAAGCGTTTCAGCGCCCGGATCGATATGGCCTGGTCAATGGCTCCCCGCCGGCATGCCGCCTCGCACGGCGCGCCGCACACCCGGCCGCAGATGCTGGCCAGGGGATTGGGGCCGCGGGCGATCCAGTACGCTTTTTCGAAATCGCCGGCGGCGATCGCCCGGACATAACCGCGCGCGTCGGTGCCCACCGGGCAGGCGTGCTGGCACTTGATCTGGCGCCGCCAGTAATCATCGTCGGGGATATTGACCTGTACTTTTTCCAGGGCCATAACCTCTAGTGGGACCCCACCAAAACGTTGTCGCAGGTTTTTACTGGAAGGCTTGGAGGGCTTCTGTGACTGAGGTCACAAGACACTGGGAAAAGGGTGGTAAACTGCTCTCCGGACATGGAAACCCCCGCTGCTTTCTCGGAACTCCGGGGGGGGAAGGGCTTCGCCGCCACCCTGGAGTGGCAGGGCTCCGCCGGATCCTACCTCCTGGGCCTTCGCCCCTACACCTTCGCCCTCTACACCGGGGCCGGCGCCGCCTTTCACTTCGATCTCGAAGGGCGCCTGCGCCGGGCTTTCGTTCCGGAAGCGGGCGAGCGGGGAACTCACTATTTGCGGGGCCTTGATGGCCACCTGCTCCGGAAAAAGCTGGCGGACGAGGAGGAGGCCGGCGAAAGGTTGTCCGACTCGAGCCCTCTAGGTCCGGAACAGCGGCGGGCCCTTTTTCAAGAAGCGCATCGGACCGTCCAGGGGGCCCTCCAGAGCTTTCCAGGGGCCGGACCGGCCCCCCAGGGGGCCGGGGAGGGGGGCGCGGGCGAAAGGGAAGCCGCCCGAGCCCGGGAGCTGCTCGAGCGGGCCGCGGCCTACGATCCCGACCGCCTGGAGCGGGAAGCGCGGCGCTTTCTCGAGGCTTACCGGCCCCTCGGCATCCTGCCCCCGGACCAGTACCACGCTCTCATCCTCCAGGCCACCGAGGGATGCGCCTACAACAGCTGCACTTTCTGCAACCTTTATCGCGGCAGCCGCTACCGGGTGAAGGCGCCGGAGGAGTTCCGCGAGCACGTGCGCCGCGTCAAGGCCTTCCTCGGCCAGGCCCTCCCGCTCCGTCAAGGGATCTTCCTGGGGGAGGCCAACGCGCTGGCCGTTCCCCAACCGGCGCTGCTCAAGATCTTCGCGGTGCTGCGCGAAGAGGTGCCCGAGTTCCTCGGCCTCCCCCCGCCCCCCGGCGGCCGGCCGGCCGCCGTCTCCCAGTTCAGTAAAAAGCTCTGCGGCGTCGCCGCCTTCATGGATGCCTTCACCGTCCGAGACAAGGAGGCTGGCGAGTTCGAGGAGCTGGCGCGGCTGGGGCTGCGCAGGGTCTACCTGGGGGTGGAGAGCGGCGATGAAGATTTGCTCCGCTTCCTGAGGAAGCCGGCGAGCAATGAAAACGTCCAGCGGTTCGTGGAGGACCTCAAGCGGGCGGGGCTCTTCGCCGGTGTCATCATCCTGGTCGGGGCGGGAGGATATCGCTACGGGGAGAGTCACGTCGAAAAGACCGTCGAGCTGGCGAACCGACTGCCGCTGGGCGAGGGGGACCTCATCTTCCTGAGCCCGCTCGTGATCACGCCGGGGAGCGAATACGAGTCGCGCGCCCGAGAAGAAGGCATCCTCCATCTCCGCCCTCAAGACCTCAAGGCCCAGGAAGCGGAGCTGCTCCGGCGGCTGCGCCCGCCCGAAAGGGAGGGGCGCGACCACCCCGCTGCCGCGGGGCGGTGCCCGGCGCAGCTCCGACGCCCGGAGGAGCGGGCACCCGGAGGGTCGCTCCGAGGGCCGCCCCGCGACCAAGCCCCTTCGGGGCTCGGTGCCCGAGCGCGTCAGCGCGGAGACGAAGGGGCGAGCGGACCCCAGGTGACGCGGTATCACGTCAAGAACTTCGTGTATTACTGATCGTGGGGGTCGTTCAGTCGACTTAATGGGTCTTGGCGACCGACATCCGGTCCAGCACCGAGCCATCCGAGCGGACGGCGGTGATTTCCACCTTGTCGGCGCGGACATCGACCTGCAGGTGATGATGGACTGATTCCGAAACGGCGGTGAAGTCGCTCAGGCCGCTGAAATAAAGGTCCCGCCCTCCTCCACCGGTGACGATGTACACGGTGCCCTGCGGATCGGTGTAATCGGGCTCCTGATCGGCATTCACCACCTCTTCGGCGGCGAGGGGATAGGTGCGCTCGTAGTCGTGGTCGTGGCCGTTGAAGACGAAGTCGACGTGGAACTGGTCGAAAAGCGGGCCGAGGTTGCGCCGTCTGTCCAAGCTGCTCCCATGGCTCGAGGAGCTGTACGGGGGATGGTGAAAGTAGGCGAAGATCCACCGGGCCCCCGCGCTCTTCGCCTTGGCCAGGTCTTCGTCCAGCCAGAGCCACTGTGGCTGGCCCATGGTGGTGTCTTCATTGGAGTCGAGGGCGATGAAGTGCGCTACGCTGCCGCGGTCGAAGGAGTAATAGTGCTCGGTTTCCGTATAATTGTTGCGCGGCAGGTAAAGCGCGTCGAGGAGGGGCTGCCCGCCGGCGGTGGCGACGTCGTGGTTCCCGAGAGAGGGGTAAAACGGGATGCGGTCGATGAGCTCGCGGTAGGGTATGAAGTAGGCGGGGTCCAGCTCGTGGGGGGCGCCGACATTGTAGATGACATCGCCCGTGATCAGCACCAGGTCGGGATCGGAGATCTTGACCTGAGCGGCGACGGCGAGCTGCGCCGCCGTGCCGGAGCCGCTGTCGCCGAAAACAGCGCAACGGAGCGGGGCCGCCGGATCCGCCGGCGCGGTCTTGAAGAAGTGCCCCTCGCTGGCGACGACTCCATCGTGCAGCAGGCGGTAGTGGTAGAGGGTGTTTTCCTTCAAGCCGGCGAGCCGGATGACGTGCTCGCTCGCCGGCGCGCCTTCGAACACCTCCGCGCTGTTCCCCAAGCTCTCCACGTACTCCACCGAACCCACCGCCGGCTGGTTGCTCAGCCAGGCGATGATCACCGAGCTTTCCGCCGGCTGGGCGATTTGCGGGCCGCGGCGGACTTGCGCCGGGCCGGCGGGCGGCGGCGGCGGCGGAACCGGGGCGCTCCGGCTGGAGCCCTTGCACGAGGCGGCCAGAGCTGCCAAGAGCAGCGCGAAAAAAACGACAAGACCTGTCCTCACGTTGTCTTTAACCTGAACCCTTGACGACGCGGGCAAACGACTCCCAATGGCCTGCAATTATACCGCCTGGAGCGGGGCGGCCAATCCTCAATCCGGCGTTTCCACCGTCACCGCCATCACCACCGGCGCGGTGCGGTCGGGGCCCTTGATGAGCTCGATCTTCTCGATGGCCTCAGGGCGAGCGGGCTGGACCGCCAGGTAGCGGATCTGCCGGCCGCGCAGGGCGAAGGCGAACTTCGATCGCGGCACGTCGACGCGGCGGATGTAGTCGGCGAACTGCTCGCCGTTCTTGAGCTCGTGGTCCTCGGTCCCTCCGCTCTCGTAGTGGAGGCGGACGATGACCGACACCGAGCCCTTCTCGCCCAGCGGGTACCCCCACCCGCTGACGCCGCTGAGCATGTGGATCGCCTTGGCGGGCGAGCGGCAGGGCAGGGTCACCGACCTGGGCATGCGCGGCGGGATCTTCCCCTCGGGGCCGTAGAGCAGGATGGCGTTGGGGGAGCGGCCGTCCTGAGGGTCGATCAGATAAAACGGCACGCCCTCGACGGTCTTGGGCGACCAGTCGGAGAAGATGAGCCGCTCGACCGGGGAGTTTTCATCGTAAAACATTCCCCGGCTGCTCGAGATGGTGGCCACGCGGTTGAGGGGGATCGGCAGGTACTTGCCGCGCTGCGTCAAGAACTCGAGCAGGTTGGCGATGTTCTCCGGGGACATCTGGTTCTCGAAGCCCTCCGGCATGAGCGACAGGGTCGAGGCCACCAGCTGCTTGATGTCCTCCCTCAGGATGACCGATTTTTTCCCCTCGGTGTCGAACAGCTCGATGGCCGACTTGTTCTCGGAGGCCAGCAAGCCGTTGAGAACGCGCTGATTGCGGGTCACCACCGTATAGATGCGGAAATTCCCCTCGACGCTGCGGTTGGGGTCGATGACGTTGAGCAAGAGCTCCGACTTGGGATGGACCGCCATGCCGGTCAGGTCGGGGCCAATCTTCGTCCCCTCGCCGCTGTGGGTGTGGCACTTGGCGCAGAAATTCTTGAACGCCTCCTTGCCGGCGGCTGGATCGCCGGTCTTTTGGGCGAGCGGCATCAGCTCGTCGAGAACCTTCTGCCGGTCGGCGTTCGGCAGGCCGCCGCCGCGCGCGAGGAGCGCGCGGGCGCGCTCGGCGATCTCCTTCGCGGGATGGGCCGCCAGGCCTTGCTTCTGGTCCAGCGCCAGCTCGCTGAGCTGCACCTGGCCATCCTCGAGGCCTGCGAGCAGGACCTCCGTCCAGTCGGCTCGGCCGATGAGGACGCGGATGGCGGCCTGGCGCATGGACGGCGTCATGATTGGAAACGCCTCGAGCAGCGCCTCGCCCGCTTCCCTGGCCTCGCTGCGGCTTGTCGCCTCGATCAAGCCGGCGCCCAGCTCCGGCGAGGCGCGCGGAGTGATCAGCTCAATGACCTCGCGGACCGCCGCCGCGTCATTCTTGCGGAACTCGATGAGCTGCGCCGCGGCGGAGGCGCGGAACGGGTCGCCGGCCTTCTCGTCGCGCGCCGTCTCGAGGAAGGAGGCGGCGATCTCGGCGGCGTGCTTTTTCATCGACGCGCTCCCCCAGCGCATCGCCAGGGCGACGAGCTGGCCGCGGCTTTCCGGCGAGGCCTTGGCGAGCAGGGCCAGCAGCGCCTTCTCCGTCCCCTCATCGAGCGGGACGGCCTTGTCCTTGGGCCAGCCGCGGGCGAGCCCGCCGATGGCCGCATCCACCAGCCTGGCCTCGGCGGAGGCCGCCAGCGCGTCGATCAATTCCTTGATGGAATCGGCCGGCGCCTGGCGGGCGTAGTGCTCCGAGACGATCCTCACGATCTGGGCCGTGGCGGGAAGATGCTCGAACGGTCCAGGCGCCCCCGCCAGGGCGGCGGGCAGAAAGTGCCGCTCGTGGGCCGCCGCGGCGCTGGTCGCGGCATCGACGAGCCAGCGGTCGCCGGGATTGCCGGCTCGCGGCAGGGCGGCCGCGAGGGCGCTCGCTGCCAGCGGCGAGGCCGGCATCTCCGCAAGGGCGAGGAAGGCGGCGAGGCGGACCTGACCGTCCATATCGGTCAAGAGGCCGCTGGCGACCAGGGTTTGCGCCGCCTCCACCGTCCTTGGAAGGACGAGGGCGGCGGTCCGGCGCACACCCGCGGAAGGGTGCCGGAGCGCCGCGGCGGCCGCTTTCACGGCCCCGGCCGCGCCGTCGAGGGCCCCCAGCCCGTGCATCGTCCACAGGGCGTGGATGGCGCCGGGATTCAAGCCGAGGTCATCCATCGAAGGGTCGGAGGCCAGCTCGATTAGCGCCGGCAGCACATCCTTCCGGCCGCGCTCTACCAGCAGCCTCTGCGCGTGCCGCCGCCAGAGGAGGTTCTCGTGCCGGAGCGTCTCCACCAGCTTCTCGGGCGAAGCGCCGGCCAGGTTGAAGGGCCGGTCAGGCTCCGCGGCGGTGTAGACGATGCGGTAGATGCGGCCGTGCTTCTTGTCACGCAGCTCGGTCTCGTAGGCGTTCCCCTTGCCGGTCTTGAAGCCGGCCGGCGTCGGGTTGTGCTGGACGATGAGGTTGTACCAGTCGATCACCCAGACGTGGCCGTCGGGGCCGACCTCGGCCATGATGGGGGCCGCCCACTCGTCGTCGCTGGCGAGGAGGTTCCAGGCGTTGCGGGAGCGGTAATCGGCCCCCTGTGACTGGATGAGGAAGGTGGCTACCAGGTGACCGGTCGGCTCGCAGACGAAGGCGGCCCGGTTCCAGTACTCGCGCGGGTAGGCGCGCGCCGTGTAGAGGGCGTGGCCCGCCGCCGAGGTGAAGCGGCCGTGATAGTCGACCTGGCGCACCTTGCCGGTGATGGGTTGGAACCTCGGGTTGCCGGCGATGCCGTTCAGCACCGTCGAGGACCAGCCGCGCACCGACTCGTAGTGGCGGTTGGGAATGGGCATGTACTCGCTGGGGTTGCCGTTGGCGGTCGAGCCGAAGAGGATGCCCTCCTCGCTGAACCCCACCCCCCAGGAGTTGTTGTTGGTGTTGCGCAGGAACTCGAGCTTGGAGCCATCGGGCTTGAAGCGGTAGAAGCCGGTGCGGAAGGAGTGCTTCTCGCCGCCGGCTTCTCCCTCAAAGCCGGAGTAGCCGACGATGCCGTAAATCCAGTTGTCGAAGCCATAGTTGAGGTTGCTCGGACCGGCGTGAGTGTCGGCGGCGCTCCAGCCGGTGAAGAGGACGCGGCGCTCATCGGCCCGATCGTCGCCGTCCGTGTCCACGAGAAAGAGCGTGTGGGGATATTGATGGACGATGGCGCCCCCTCTCGAAAAAGTAAGAGAGGTCGGAATGCTCAGCTTCTCCGCGAAGACGGTGAACTTGTCGGCGCGGCCGTCGCCATCGGCGTCCTCGCAGATGCGGATCCGGTCGCGGCCCTGGCCCTCGGGCTGCTGCTCGTTCGGGTAGTCGTAGGTCTCGACCACCCACAAACGGCCGCGCTCATCCCAGCCCATGCAGATGGGCTTGCCGCCGAGGTCCGGCTCGGAGGCGAAGAGGCGCACTTCGAAACCGGCCGGCGTGACGTAATGCTTCATCGACTCCGCCGGCGGGAGGGGCGCCTGCATCTTCTTGATCGGATCGCCCGTCACCCCCCACCGCTCGCCAGCGGGGTAAAAGGGGATGTTGGCATCGACGTACTCGAAGGGCCTCACGTCGGTCCGCTGGGGGGTCATCTCCGGCTGGTCCGTGAACGGCGGCACCGCGGCGGGGTCATCCCCCACCGCCCAGCGGAGGCCGCGCTCGACGAGGTTGTGAAAGCCGGGATTGCCCCAGGTCCGCTCGTCGTGGCCCCAGGCGGTGTAGAAGATCCGGCCCTTGCCGTGGGCGCGCACCCAGGTCCAGGGCTCCCTGGCTTCCGAGTTGGCGCCTTCCGAGTCGGCGCGGACCTCCAGGATGGTGCGATCCTGGTCGTTGTGGCGGTGATGGACGTACGACTCATCCCAGCTCTCGAAGCCGCCGAAGCCCTCCATCACCGGATGGCCGGGGGAGGCGATGGCCGTCCGGAAGACGCCGGTGCCGTGGCGCTGGAACTGAGCCCCCACCAGCTCCGCGTACTTCGGCGAGTTGAGGAAGCAGTAGGAGGCGCAGTGGAGCGGGATGAAGCCCTTGCCGCCGGCGACGTAGTCGAGGAGGGCCGCTTCCTGCTCGGGGGAAATCTCCGTGATGTTGGCGTAGATGATGAGGCCGTCGTATTTCTCCAGCGCCCGCGGGTTCAGGTCGCTCATCTGGTCGGTGTAGATGAGGTCGATGCGGCGGGCGGCGAGGACCGGAGCGAGCTGCTGAAAGCGCTCCGCCGGCAGGTGATGGCCGCGGTCGCCGAGGAAGAGGATCTGCAGCCGCTGGGACGGCGCTCCCCAGGTCGAGCCAGCCGTCAAGAGGCTGAATACGAAGGCAGGCGCCAAACCGCGCAACATGGTCAAACTCCGAAGGTTAATTCAAGGACCAAAGCAATATTTAAAAGGAATGATAGTATCACGCCCGAGAGCGGAAGGACAAGCGAAAGAACGTTAACCACGGCTCTTCAGCAGCGGCATCGACCGCAGCCGGAGGCCGATGGCATCGAAGATGGCGTTGGCGATCGCCGGGGCGACGCCGACGATGGGCGTCTCCCCGGCCCCGGCCGAGGGGAGGTCCTTGCGGTCGAGGAGCACTGTGTCGAGAACGGGGACATCGCCGAAGCGCGGCACGCGGTATTCCGAGAAGCGCGGGTTGAGGATCCTGCCGTCCTCGAACTCGATCGCCTCGAAGAGCGCGCCGCCGAGCCCCATGATGACCGCCCCCTCGACCTGGTTGCGGAGGTTGTCGGGATTCAAGATCGCGCCGCACTCGAAGGCGGTGACCAGGCGCTCGACCTTCACCTCCGGCGCCGGCTTCCCGGTGGCGGCCGCCGCGGCCACCTCCGCGCAGTAGGCCACGTAAGAGCCCTTTTCGAATCCCGCGGCGATCCCGAAGCCGCGGCCGGCGGCCCTGGCCCGCCCCCAGCCGAAGCGCTCGGCGGCGGCGGCAAGGACGGCGAGGAGGCGCGGGTCCTTGAGGTTCCGTCGCCTGAGCTCGAGGGGGTCGATGCCGGCCTGCCGGGCGAGCTCGTCGAGGTGGCTCTCGCGGGCGAAGTGGTTCGCGGTGGCGGCGAGCGCCCGGTACGATCCCTGTCGCAGGGGCGAGCGCGACGGGCGGAATTCGACCTTCAGGTTGGGAATGTCGTAGAGCGGGCGGATGGCGCTCGCGCCGGAATTGTAGTTGCGGAACTCCCAGGCGGTGATGGCGCCGTCCTTCTTGACGCCGCTCCGCACCTCGATCAGACCGGCGGGGCGGAAGTAGGCCCAGGTGAACTCCTCCTCGCGCGTCCAGACGACCTTGACCGGCTTGCCGGCGGCTCGGGCGATCCGGGCGGCCTCGACCGCGGCCTCGCCGGTGTGCTTGCCGCCGTAGCCGGAGCCGGTGTCCGGCACGATGACGCGAACGCGCTCTTCCGGGACCCCGAGCGCCCGCGCCAGCTCGCCTCGCACCCCGAAGGGGCGCTGCGTCCCGGTCCACACGGTGAGCGCACCGTCCTTCCACTCCGCGAGGGCGGCGCGATGCTCAAGCGGCGCGTGGGCGATGTAAGCCACGGTGTAGGCGCTCTCGAGCCGGAAGTCGGCTGCCGCGAGCCCCTCCTCGATCGAGCCGCGCTCCTGCTCGGGCCGGCCTTCCCGGTCGCGCCCCTCGCCGGGGCCCTGCTTGAGGATCTCGAAGAGGTCTTTCGCCGCGGTCTGGGGGGAAGTCTTCCATTCCGCCTTCAAGGCGGCGAGGGCGCGCTCCGCCTCCCGCTCGCTCGGCGCCGCGACGCCGGCGAAGCCGCCGTCGCGCGCGAGCATCACCCCCTCGATGGCCTCGGCCTCCTTGGCATCGAGCGAAACCAGGGAGGCTCCAAAGGCGGGAGGGCGCAACACCTTGCCGTAGAGCATGCCTGGGAGCCTCTGGTCGGAGGCGTAGCGGTGCCTGCCGGTGACCAGGTCGACTCCGCCGGCACGCGGCACCGGCTGACCGCAAACTTTCCACGCGCTCGCGGGCGTCAGCGCCGCCCCGGCGCCGACCGCCTCCACCAGCTTCCGGCCGCGGGTGAGCTTGCCGTAATCGACCGCCTGCCCCGTCCGCGAATGGATCACCTTGCCGCCGGCGGCCTCCAGGAGGCCGCGGTCCTCCTTCCATTCCCTGGCGGCGAGGTCGATGAGCAGCTCGCGCGCCGCAGCAGCAGCTCGTCGGAGCTGCGGAACCATCGCCGGCGTCGTCTGGCTGCCGGCGGTGCCGCCGTCGAATGGAACGAGCGCGGTGTCCCCCATGACCATGCGGACGGAGTCGGCCGGGACGCGCAGCTCCTCGGCGACCGCCTGCGCGAGCGAGGTACGGCTCCCCTGGCCGACTTCGACCTTGCCGGTGAAGGAGGTCACCGCGCCGTCCTCGCCGATGTGGAGCCAGGCGCCGATCTCGGCCGGCATGCGCCCTCCAAAGCCCCGGCCGCGCCGACCGCCGCCCGCTTCCTGAGCGGCGGCCGCCGCAGGGAGGAAGAGGAGGACGATGAGGCCGCCCCCGGCGGCCTTGAAAAAGTCGCGGCGGGCCAGCTCGAGGTCGAGAAAGGGCGCCTCCTGGAGCTCGTAGCGCTCCGGCTCGAGGTCGAAGCCCGCGGGTAGCCGCTCGTTCATCGCTTGCGCTCCTCCGCGATGCCGGCGGCGAGCCGGACCGCCGCCAGGATCCTCGGGTAGGTGCCGCAGCGGCAGAGGTTCCCCTGGAGGGCGCGGGCCACCTCCGCCTCGTCCGGCTTGGGCTTCTGGCCGAGCAGCGCGACGACCGCGAGGACCATCCCCGGCGTGCAGTAGCCGCACTGCATGGCTCCGGCCTCGAGGAAGGCCTGCTGCACCGGGTGCAGCTTGCTATCCTTCGCCAACCCCTCGATGGTGGTGATCTCCCGGCCCGCCGCTGCCTCGACAGCGACCTGGCACGAGCGCGCCGCCCGGCCGTCAAGAAGCACCGTGCAGGCGCCGCATTCCCCCTCGCCGCAGCCGTATTTGCTGCCGGTCAGATCGAGGTCGTCGCGCAGGACGCTGAGCAGGCTCCGCCGCGGATCGGTCTCGACCTGCCGCGAGGCCCCGTTGATCTTCAGCTCAAAGGCGCGGGGCATGAGGATCGAACTCCACTTCAAAGGCCAATCGAAACCTCCACGGAACGGGATCCATCATTCTTTTGATCTTGGATAGAGTCCCTTTCTTACGGAAATTCCCAAGCCGGAGGGGATTGAAGTGGCAGCCCTGAATCCCCCGACCGAAAAATTCAACGGAGGATCTTCGTGAAGGTCCCGCCGTTCATTTCAGCCAGGTCGCGCAAGAAATTCTCAACCAACGTCCTGGGATCATTGATGGGCCTATCACAACTCAAACTTCTCCGCCCCCTTCGGAGAAGTTACACGGTATAAATCTCAATGTAGTCATGTTTGGAGGCCCGTTCACGCGTCTCATTCGGGTTGAAGGGCGGCGCGCTGAAAACGCTTGATCCTGCCCCGCCTCCGGCGTAGTCTGGTTGGGCTCGAGGGCGTGGAATCCGAGGAGAATTCTCACCCCTCGTCCGGTGGAAGTAAATTAAAACGGCAAGAATCAGGAGGTGTCATCATGGAAAACGTTTCTCGGGCACGGCGGTTGATCTCGTGGGCTTCAGTTTTCGCTCTGCTCAACCTGGCGATGGCCGGTCTGGCGCTCCCTCTCCGCGGCGCCGACAACGACCCCCCGCCGGGCTTCACGGCGCTCTTCAACGGCCGGGACTTCTCCGGGTGGAAGGTGCCCGAGGGGGACGGAGGGCACTGGAAGGTCATCGCCGGCGCCATCGACTACGACGCCGGGAGCCAGGCCAAGGGGGAGAAAAGCCTCTGGACCGAGCGCGCCTTCGGCGACTTCGTCCTGCGCGTCGACTGGCGCATCAAGGAGACGCCCTACGTCAATCCGAACATCCCGTACATCCTGCCGGATGGCACGCACGCGCGGGATATCCACGGCAAGGAGATGCGCCTGGCGCTGCCGGACTCGGACTCGGGGATCTTCCTGCGGGGCTCGCCCAAGAGCCAGATCAATATCTGGTGCTGGCCGATCGGCTCCGGGGAGCTGTACGGCTACCGGACCGATCCCAAGCAGCCACCCGAGGTCCGGGCCGCCATGACGCCGCGGACGCAGGCCGACAAGCCCGTGGGCGAGTGGAACCGTTTCGAGATCACGGTGCGGGGCGACCGCGTCACCGTCGTCCTGAACGGGAAAAAGGTCATCGACGACGCTCCGATGCCCGGCGTTCCCGCCAAAGGCCCCATCGGCCTCCAGCATCACGGCGGCAAGCGGGACGGCGAATGGGTCAGCCCGCCGAGCCTGCTCCAGTTCAAGAACATCTGCATCCGGGAGCTGGAAAAATGAGCCGGGGGAAGAGATCGACCAAAAGAGCCAATAAGACAATCGCGCCGGGCCGTCCGGAGATCTCCCGGCGGCGGTTCCTGGCGGCGGCGGGCGGGGCGCTCGGGGCCTTCACCATCGTGCCGCGGCGCGTCCTCGGCGGACCCGGCCATGTGCCTCCCAGCGGCAGGATCAACCTCGCCTTCATCGGCGCCGGTTCGCAGGGGCTGCGCGTCATGCTGGGCTTCCTGAAGAACCCCGAGGTGCAGGCCGTCTCGGTCTGCGACCCCAACCAGGAGAGCTCCGACTATCCGCAATGGGGAGAGAACGAGTTCCGCGATTCGGTGCGCCGACTGCTCGGCGCCGGCTCGGACTGGGACTGGCTCAGCCCGGACCGGCCGATCCAGTTGACCCGGTCCATGAAGGTCACCTCCGGGACGGCGGGGCGCGAGCCGTGCCGGCGGATCGTCGAGGCCTATTACGCGGGCCAGAAGCGCTCCGGCCAGTACCGCGGCTGCACGGCCTATGGCGACTTTCGCGAGCTGCTGGAGAAGGAGAAGGACGTCGATGCGGTCGTGGTCGGCACCACCGACCACTGGCACGCGCTGGTTTCCGCGGTGGCGATGAAGAAGGGGAAGCACGTCTTTTGCCAGAAGCCGATGGCTCACAGCGTCTACGAGGCGCGCCGCATGGCGGAGGTGGCGCGGGAGACCGGCGTGGCCACGCAGGTCGCGGTCGGAAATCAAGCTTCCGAGGACACGCGCCGGCTCTGCGAGTGGATCGGGAGCGGCGCCATCGGGCCGGTGCGGCAGGTGGTCAACTGGTCGAGCCGGCCCTTCTGGCCTCAGGGCCGCGACCGGCCCCAGGAGGCCCAGTCGGCGCCCGAGGGGCTGGACTGGGACCTCTGGTTAGGCCCCGCCCTCGAGCGCCCCTTCAACCGCGCCTACCTGCCCTTCGTCTGGCGCGGCTGGCACGACTTTGGCACCGGCGCGCTCGGCGACATGGGCTGCTACAGCTTCGACACCATTTTCCGCGCGCTCAAGCTGGAGGCGCCGGCGAGCGTGGAGGCCAGCTCCACGGAGCGTTACGCCGAGACCTTTCCGCGGGCGTCGATCATCCATTTCAACTTTCCGGCCCGCGGGGAGATGCCGCCGGTGAAGCTGATCTGGTACGACGGCGAGCTGAAGCCGCCGCGGCCCGAGGAGCTCGACGCGGGCCAGAGCCTGCCGGAGGAAGGGCTGCTCTTCAGCGGCGACGGCGGGACGATCCTCTGCGAATTCCACGGGAGCAATCCCCGGCTGATCCCGGAGGCGAAGATGAAGGCGTACCGGGAGCCCCCCAAGACGCTGCCGCGCTCGATCGGTCACGAGCGGGAGTGGTTAGAAGCCTCGAAAGGCGAGAAGGTGAAGCCCGGGGCGAGCTTCGAGTTCTCGGGGCTCGTCACCGAAGCCCTCCTCCTCGGCAACGTCGCGTTGCGAGCGGGGGAGAAGGTGGTCTGGGATCGGGAGACCTTCAAGGCCGCCAACCTCCCCGCGGCCCAGCAGTTCCTCCATCCGGAGTACCGCGGGGGGTGGAAGCTGTAGGTGATTGGGACGGATATTGGCCGGAGATCGGTGAAAGAACGACTGGTTGCGATCTCGATCGCGGTCCCCTGTATTCCCGGCAGGCCAGCTCCTCGGTCCGATCGGCGAGAGGTCCTTGATGATGCCGGCGCGAAGTTTCTCGTCCATCAGCGCGCCGCCCTTGTCCGTGTCCCGGGCTTCGAACCATCGGGGAGCGATGCGGGAAATTTTAACGGCGAGAGGCGCATTCCTCTTGACTTGGACGCTGACTCTGATATTTTATGCCCTCTTGAAAAAGGTCCTCCTCACCAGTGTTTGCCGTCCGCTGGGGCCGCGGCAAGGGGATGCCCCGAGCGTGGGCTACGAGTTGCTCTTTGGCCAGGTGACGCGCGCGCAGGGGCTCTTCAGCCCTCGCTCGCACCACGTGCACTTCTCCCTCGAGTACATCGCCGAGAACCTGGAGGCGCCGACCACGGTGCTCCAGTACCCCTCGAAGGAGGAACTGGTCCGCGAGCTCGAGCGCGGCTACGACGTGATCGGCGTGTCGTTCCTCCTGGCCACGCTCCATCGCATGAAGGAAGTCGTGGCCCTCATCCGAAAGCACTCGCCGCGATCGCAGATTGTCCTCGGCGGGTACGGGACGGTGCTCTCCGACGAGGCCCTGCGCCCTTTCGGCGACCACATCTGCCGGGAAGAGGGGGTGGCCTTCCTCCGGCGGCTCCTGGGCGAGCCCGAGATCAAGATGCCCTACCGCCACCCCATGGTCGTCAATCCCTTGCGGGTCTTCGGCCTGCCGGTGTCGCGGACCGGCGTTGTCTTTGCCGGGCTGGGATGCCCCAGCGGGTGTGATTTCTGCTGCACCTCGCACTTCTTCAAGCGCAAGCACATCCAGCTTCTCCCGACTGGGGCCGACATTTATCAGGTCATCGAACGCTATCTCGAGATCGACCCGAGGATGGCCATCATCATCATCGACGAGGACTTCCTGCTGAACCGCCGGCGCGCGCTGGAGTTCCGGGACTGCGTGGTGCGGGGCGGAAAGGCGCTGTCGATCTTCGCCTTCGCCAGCATCCGCGCCATCAGCCAGTACGCGGTCACCGAGATCCTGGAGATGGGCATCGATGGCCTCTGGATCGGTTACGAGGGGACGCGATCGGGCTTCCCGAAGCAGTCGGGCCGGCCGGCGGCGGAGGTCCTGACCGAGTTCCGGGAGCACGGGATCAACGTCCTCGCCTCGATGATCGTCGGCTTCCCGTATCAGACTCCGGAGATCATCGAGGAGGAGCTCTCGGGGCTCCTCGCGCTCCGACCGGGGCTGACCCAGTTTCTCATCTACGGCCCGGTCCCGGGGACGCCGTTCCACGAGCGGGTGGTGCGGGAGGGCCTCCTCGATCCGACCGCCGTCACGGATCCGGACTCCTTCTACCGGCGGGGCGACGGGTTCTCCTCCCTGGTCAAGCACCCCACCATGTCGCCGGCCGAGATCGAGGCCGCGCAGCGGCGCTGCTTCGAGGAGGACTTCCAGCGGCTTGGCCCGTCGATCTACCGCTCCGTCGATAGCTGGCTCTTGGGCCACCTGAAGCTCCGCGAGTCGCCGCTCTCGCACCTGCGCAGGAAGGCGGCGCGGTTTACGACCGAGATCCGGAAAGCCTATCCGGTATTCCTGGCGGGCAAGCTCCTCGGTCCAAACGCCGAGGTGCGCCGGTGGATCGCCGATCTCGAGGCCCGGGTCCACGCGACCTTGGGACCGCCCACGCTCCTGGAGCGATGCAAGTCGGTGGCCGCTCTCGTCATGGCCCTGTGGACCGCCCTGATCCTGAAGCTCCACCTCTTCCAGCACCCCCGGCTGATCCGGCACACCTTCCGGCTGCAGGAGGATTCGGGGCTGGCCCGGGCCTGGCGCCGGCTGCGCGGAGAGCATCCGGCCGGGCACCGGGTCGACGTGGAGCGGCGGCCCCCGGCGACCGTTTGGATTCGGGTGGAAGGCACGCTGGCCGGGACGGGAGCGGGGAAGCTCGTGGCGGATCTGCGCCGGGCGCTGGAGCGGAAGAAGGATCAGGTGGTGCTGGACCTGGCTCGCCTGGCAGAGCTCAAAGAAGGCGCGGCCGAAAGGATCTCGGAGGGGCTGCGCGCCTACCGCGACCGCATCCGGGTGGTCCTGCCCAAGGTCGGGGAGATCGCGGCGCTGGCGACGTTCTTCGGGCTCTACCGCTAGCATGAGTTCGGAGAAACTGACGAGAATGACGCGTTCCGGCAAGCTGTCAGCCGAACAGGTGGCGAGGGACCGAGAGGTTCGCCGCAGGGTCAGTGAGGAATTCCCGCCGGCGCCAAGGCAGCCGATTCCAGACTCGGCGAGCGATGCGCTGAAGAGGGCCATACAGGCGAGCGACTTGACAGTCTATGAGATCGCCAAGAGAGCGATGGTGTCCCAAATCATCATCTCACGGTTCCTTTCCGGAGAGCGGGACATCCGCATGGCGACCGGTGACAGGCTGGCTCAAGTCCTTGGCCTCAAACTGGTGAGTGCTTCGAGATGATCCCGTTCGACGGGAACTCTTCAAACGAGGACTCACTCGGAATACCTCCTGCGGAGAGAACAGTATGATGGAGCGAGTCCAAGCCTGATCATGGTGCAGCGAAGAGCAAACCTTCCTGTGCAGGTTAGCGCGATGCTGGGCCTCACCGTTGTTGGGGTATGCCCGGCGTATGGCTCCGAGTTTTATCCGTGGATCGACCAGGCCGCCTTGTTTGCCCTGATTGGTTCGGTGATCCTGGCGATCCTTACCACTGCGGTAATAGCCGTTACCGCCAGGCGGAGGATGCTCTGGCTGCTGCTTCCGATATTTGCAGGCTTGTGGTTCGCCGTTCTCTTCTTCGGACTCAGTTGGTTCCTGTCCTCGCGTTGATCAAGGGAGAGCGAGTTTCCCGAGAGCGTCGGACACGCTGATTGTTCACTAATTGGCGCCTTTCCACGTGAGGTAATTGCATGATTCTTATGACCGGCCCGGAATGGTTGCGGCTGACATGGTTGTCGACTTGCCTTGCACTCTTGGAACTCGGCTCCAGCGGGTGTTCTACGGTTGACCGGCTTCGTCAGTGGCCCCGGCCACCTCAGGTCTACGGGGGAATACGCGAGGACATCAGGCTGATCCACTCGGGCCGTGCAGGGGACGCTCCGATCCCTGCCTGGCTGGTGCGTAGCTTCGGAGTCGTCGACCTGCCGTTCAGCCTGCTGGCGGATACGGTCGTCTTGCCCCTGACTATCGCTTCCCTCTTCGCTGCAGGGCCCAGCGAACCTAGAACGGATCCGGACGATCAGCTTCCTGATTCTCTACGCGAGACTGCCGCCCGATCCGCTTCTCAGCATGTTGTTCCCGCCATGGTGGAAGAGGAAAGACGCCGGCCTCCCGCCGGATTGCATAATCATCCCGATTGATCGCCTCCTGGAGCGATTGAAGAATGTCAAAACCACCGAGCACGGCTGGGTTGCCGCCTGCCCATGCCCGCTTCACCCCGCAACCCGCGGCGGCCGGCCGCTCTGGATCGGGCAAAGAGGCAAGAGCCAGTTCCAGCTCCGGCTCCTCTGCCGGCGAGGGTGTTCTGAGGATGAAATCCTCGCGGCGACCGGGATCCTCGACCCCTAACTTCCCCCCGGTCCCCCCCCCCGGGGGGGTATGATTCCCCCTACCCGCCTGGAAGGAAAAAAGCCCCGGGTCCTCTCCCCAGATTTTTTTTATTCCAAACCAACCGCTCCCCCGAAGGCGGATTGCACCATCATATATAGATTGCCCTCTGACAGGTAGGGGCGATTGGCCCAACCCTTCTCTTTAACGGAGGGAAAAATGTGTATATTTACCCGCTCCCCGGCACCGTGACATCGGACCATCAACTGGCGATTTTACCCTGGATTGCGGACAAGGCATAGACCAGATTCTCGCCGCGAGCGCTGGATTTTCAACCTGAACGATAGGTCTGAGACCTAAGTGCCAAGCGATGCGGGAAAGAAGGTTGACTAGTACTCGTTAATAGGGTACATTGCTTTGGTGGCCGAGGTCCCTTTCGAGGTAAGGATCAAGAAGCCGGTCCTGCGGCGGCTCGGGAAGCTGCCGCAGCGCGTCCGGGATAAGTTTTACTTCCTAATCCAAGACCTGAGGGACAAGGGGCCGATCCTGAAGGATTGGCCGAATTTCAGCTCGCTCGGCATGGACAAGTACCACTGCCACTTGGCTTATAGCTTGGTGGCCTGTTGGCGCCACGAGAAGGGAACACTGGAGATCGAGATCTATTATGCAGGTAGCTTAAGCCTCAAGCACGTCCGGCCCTCCACCATGCGGGACTACCGTCAGACGTTTGCGTCCGTGTTTACGCCGGCATTTGGCGAAAAGCTCCTCGATGAGATTGAACTCAAGGACGTCGAGAGGTTCCTCAAGACCTGGCACAAGAGAAAGGGAGAGATCACCGCACGAACGAAGCAAAAGTACCTGACCGAGCTTCGCGCCTTCTTTCGCTGGGCCATACGACACGGGTACGGCGCGTTAGACCAAACAGACGGGGTTAAGATCAAGGGAATCTCCAAAGAGCAGGGCGTTGCGCTCACGCCTGATGAAGCACGCGCGCTTTTGACGGCCTGTCAGACGCCGATCATTCGGGACGTCAAATACTCGAATCGGGCCGGTGCAACCCAAGAGTTCCAACCACCGTCCCACCTCCTTGTGGCCGTACTGATTGCCCTTCACACGGGTCTTCGCCGCGGAAACGTTGTTGGGCTCAAGTGGTGGAATATTGATCTTGAAAAGCGAAAGATCACGATTCCGGGAAGTGAAATGAAGGCGCACAACGATTTTGAGGTGTCGATTCACCCGGAGCTCTGCCAGATCCTGCGTCAACTCCTCAAGGGGCGCACGAAGATAGACCCTGATGAGCACGTCCTTGGACGATCGTTTACCGAAATAAAAAAGAGCTTCAAGTCAGCCTTGAAGCGCGCCGGATTGTCGCCCGACATTCGCTGGCACGATCTTCGCCATAGCTTTGCCACGTGGATTGGACAGAGAGCGACCTTTGTCGTCTATCGCGCACTCCTTGGCCATTCTCCTGGCAGCGTGAGTGAACGCTACTTTCACCCGCCATTCGAGGAACTGCGCAAGGTCATCGATTCTCTGCCCCACTTGCTCAGCCACAAGCCGGCGGCGGATACGATGCTGGCAAGGCGGTAAAATTCTCTTGCCGGTTTGAACGCTGTGAAACAGAGCCGCTCTTTTCGTAGAAAGTGGCTTAAATAAAAGAAAGGAAACGTGCGCAGGTTCGACCTCCGGAGACACTTTGCCCTACTTGTACTCCATCAGGCCGGCTGGAGCTGGACCGTCTGGGAACCAAGCGTAATTGTGAGGGGAAGCTCAAGGGTCACCGCAATCTTTTCGAGAGTTGCGATCATGAGCCGATCGTAATCGGCGTCCTCAATTCGCGAGATGTAGCTCTGCGACGTGCCGGCCTTGCGGGCCAATTGCTTTTGCGTCCAGCCACGAGCTTCTCGTGCCTGACGAATAACTTCACCGAGAGCGATTTTTTGTCGTTCTCTCGCAACACCTTCTTTCCAGCCAGGTTCTTTGCCCCAGAGAGCATCCATGATGGCTATGGCGTCTGTGGTTTTACGTTTCTTTGTTCTCATAGAGTTTCTCCTTGGTAGGTGTGCTTCGCCGGGTTGGCCTCAAAGAACGATTTTCGACGCAACGCACGATTGCGGTCGGCAAGAGGGATCTTGTCCTCTTTGGTAAGCGCGTGCGAGAGGACAACAGCCTTCTGGCCGTGGAAGAAGTAGAGAATCCGGTACTGGACGCGTTGGGTATGCCAGCGCAGTTCGTAGAGTCCCTCTCCGAGGTACTCCACCAACGGTCGGCGAGCGGTATGGCCACGCTCTTTGAGGAGAATGATTCGCTCACGCGCCTGCTGGCGCACTCGCTGCGGTTCATTCTTCAGGAACTCCAGAACCGGACATGTCCCGTCTTCCTCCTGATAGAAAATCGCTTCAACCACCATAGGGATTATATCTTATAGGGTATAGACTGTCAAGGGCAGTGTACCAAGAGCGTAAGATACCGTCAATAGAAGAGATAGAAAATTACCGGGACCTCCAGAAGCTTGACGGTAGGTTTCCTTCAGTGCTACCGTAACTTCAGTTCTTTATAAAACCTATGACTTTACAGGAGGTGTTTATGGCAGGAGAGCTCTGGGTGGATTACAAGGCAGTGAAGGCGAGTGTAACGATCGACCAGGTTCTCGGCCGCTACGGCTTGATCGAAAGTTTCAAGCGTCAGGGTGACCGGCTGACTGGTAAGTGTCCGGTCCACAAGGGGACAAACCCTCGCCAGTTTTCGGTGGATCTCAAGAAGGGGGCATGGAAGTGCTTTTCGGGCCAATGTGGGAAATCAGGCAACGTGATTGACCTTGTGGCCGCAATCGAGGGCGTTGAATTTCGTGAGGCTGCGCTCATGCTCCAGGAGTGGTTTGGAGTAACGCCACGCGAAGATAGCAAAATGACAAAAAAGGAGTGGAGAGAATACACGAAGGCGCGACAGGCCGAGGAAGCATCTGATCGTGAACTAGTTAGCGGAGCCGTATACAGACCGGTAGCACATGTCGGAGTACATCCGGTCTGTACACGAGCGCCTGTTGGTTTGGGCGGTCGTTGACCGCCATGGAGTGAGTACGGGGGGACCAGCTCCTGCGGCCCCGGCGCAGGTCCCCCCATCCCCCTCCTTGCCGACCCCACAACTTCCCGGGGTATAAAAATCGACAATCGTGGATGCGAAAAGTGACGCTGGCCAAAAGTGCCAAGATCAATATTGCCATAACTCCTTGGGGTAAAATGGTATCCCCGCCGCGATTCGAACGCGGGACCTGCGGTTTAGGAAACCGCCGCTCTATCCATCTGAGCTACGGGGACGCAAACGAGAGGTGAAGGGAATATTAATCGAGTTGGCCGATGATATCAATGTCTGGAGTTAAATACTTTTCCTGAGGCGGTACTGTCTCGCCCCGCTGCAAAAGCTGGGTGAAATACTTCGAGCGGCGGTTTTGCGGTTATTCACCCCCTGTTGCCCCCCTGAGGGGGGCGCGCCGCTCTGTTATTCACCCCTCCCAACCTCCCCTGAGGGGAGGAAGAGCCAACTGAGCTACGGGGACGCTGGCAGGAAAAGCTGGGAAGATCATAACTGGAATCGGGCTGAATATCAATGCCGTGAAAACGGGCGCGGACAGACCGCTTTCTCCTTGCCCTCCGTCCGGGCACGCCATATTTTGGTCGGCATGGATCCTTGCCCAGCTTATGACTCTGCCACGATCAAAGCTTACTGGAGCGACTCGCTGGCGGACCTCCCGACGCCGCAGCTCCTGGTCTTCCGCGCTCGTGTGGAGGATAACCTTGCCCTCATGCGGCGCTACCTCGAGGAGATCGCCCCGGGGAGCGGCTTCCGGCACTTGCGCACCCACGTGAAGACCCACAAGTCATCGTGGACTGCGCGCCTGCAGATGGAGCACGGCCTCACCCGGTTCAAGGCCACTCCCAACGAGGTGGGGATGCTACTTCGGGCCGGGGCTCGCGATATCTTCATCGCCTACCCGCTGCTCCGCCACCAGGCTCACATTCTAGCGGAGCGGATCGCCGAGCACCCGCACGTGCGCTTCCTCGCGCAAGTCGCCTCGCCCGCCCACGCCGCCTATCTTGCCCAGGCCGCCGCTCATTTCGGGGTGGCCATCGATTACCTGATCGATCTCGATGTCGGCATGCACCGCACCGGCACGGCTCCCGCGGCGGCGCTCTCCCTGCTCGAGGAGATCCGCGCCGTGACCGGCTCTCAGCGCCTCCGCCTCGCCGGCCTCCACGCCTACGACGGCCACAACAAGGGCTCCACGCCGGAGGAGCGCCGGCGGGTGGCCGAGGAGGCCATGGCGCTCGTCTTTCAAGCCATTGACGCCTTGCGCTCCCGCGGCCACGAAGTCCCTCTCCTGGTCTGCGGCGGGACGCCGGGATTCCTGGCAGACCTGAAAATCGTCCTGGCTCGCGGCGACTCGAGCCTCGAGGTGGAGATCTCCCCCGGCACCTGGATTTACTGGGACACCAACTACGACGGCCGCATGCCGGGCCTCTTTCGCCTCGCCGCCTTGATCCTCGCGCAGGTGATGGACCGCCCCGGCGGGGACCGCCTCACCCTCAACCTCGGCTACAAGCGTTGGGGCATCGACGCCGGGCCGGTGGAGCGCTTCAGCGAGCCGGGCCTCGAGGTCCTTTCCACCAACGAGGAGCACACCGTCCTTCACGAGCTGCCCGGCCGCTCGGGATCGCGCCGGCTCGAGATCGGCGACCATCTCCTCATCGCCCCCCGGCATATCTGCTCCACCGTCAACCTCTGGGAGGAATTCACGATCATTGGGGGCGGCGGCGCCGTGGAGCTCGCCTGCTGCCCGGTGGACGGGCGAAACCGCTGACGGACTCCTCCCAGAATTTCCCGCCTCACGCCGGCGCCAGGATCCACGCGAGCCAGAGCCCCAGCAAGGCCGAACCGATGGCATTGTCGATGAGCTGGCTCAGGGTGTACCCCAGGGGAAAATGAAACCAGTTCCAGTAAAGGACGTGGGCGCCGAGCCAGACGGCTGCCCCGATTCCGAGCACCAGCACGAAACGCCCGGAAAAATGAGGGATTCCCGGCGCGGCCAGCGCCAGCAACCCGGCGATCAAGGCGGCGTTGAGGATCTCGATGATGAGCCCGCGCAGGAGCAGCGCCGGATCCATGGGCTTCCCCCCCCGGATCCGCGCCACCAGGAGCGCCACCGGCCCGGCCTCGTACCGCTCCCGGAAGACCGCCTCGATGGCCTTCTGCTGCGCCGGATCCTTGGGGCGCGGGTGAGGTGGGCAAGGGAGGAGGTAGAGCCCATCGGATCTGGTGGCGCGGCGGATGGCCTCGCGCAGGCGGTCTTCCTCCTCACCGTGGTACCGTTTCAGGAAAGGCCGATGGAGCGGCAGCACGACCCAGGCTAGAAAGCCCCAGACGAACAAGATGACTCCCCCCACCGCCGCCGCGAGCAGAAAAGTTCCCAGGCTCATGAGCACTGACCTTTTAAAAAAAGCCTGTTTCGATAAGATGTCCGACCGGTGTTAAAATCCAGCCTAACTGAAAACGGAAACCGATGTCAAGAAACGATCGAAATTCCTGGATGCCGCGGGCCCCCGAGCCGGAGGTCATGGATGACCTCGTGGAGGTGCGAGCCTACCGGGAAGCGGACTTCTCGGAAGTGAACGGGGCGCTGGCCGAGCTCTTGATCCGCCTGGCCGGTTGGCGCGGGCGGGCCGTCGACCTGGGAACCGGCCCTGCCGGCATCGCCCTCGAGTTGTGCGCCCGCGCTCCCGGCTGGCGGGTCGTGGCGGTCGATGCGTCGAAGGCCATGCTCGTGGAAGCCCGCCGCGAGATCCGCCAGGCCGGCCTAGCCGGCGCCATCGAGCTGCTCCTCGCCGATGCGATCCGGACCGAGGCCCCCTCCGCCGGCTTCGACCTGGTCTTCTCAAACAGCCTGCTCCACCACCTGAGCGATCCCTGGAGCTTCTGGGCCGAGGCCTGGCGCCTGGCGCGGCCCGGCGGCTGGATCGCCATCCAGGACCTTTTCCGCCCAAGCAGTGCGGCGGCGGCGCGAAAAATCGTCCGCCGGCACGCCGGCTCGGACTCGGCGCTCCTCCGGAAACTGTTTTACCGCTCCCTTCTCGCCGCCTATCGGCCGGAGGAGGTCGAGGAGCAATTGCGCTTTGCCGGCCTCCGCGGGCTTCATGTCAAAAAAATCAGCGACCGCCACCTGCTCGTGGCTGGAAAGAAGAAAGCATGATCGATGAACCGCCAGAAGACGCCCCTCCAACGTTCCCGCCGTTCTCCGGCCATTTTTTTTATAACCAGGCGCTTCTCGCCCCCGGACTCGCCGCGCCGGTGCCGCTCGTCCTCAACGAGCGCGTCGGCTTCCGCGCCGCCCTGCGGGACTTGCTGGTGCTGCACCGCGCCGCCCCGGTGCTGGTCGAGCCCGCCACGGTGATCGGCGGCTCCCTGCTTTTTGGCTGCCAGGAGTACCTCGCTGGCTGCCATGATTTGATCGCCGCGGCCGCGCCCGTCCAGTTCGTGAAAGCAAGCCATCGCCTCCTCGCCGCCTGCCGGGAGTTCAGCGGCAACCTTGATGGCATTTACGCCCTCCAGCAGGCCACCGATGGCCTCCCCGCCGAATCCGGCCAGCCCGGCGACGAAGGGGTGGCGTGCGCCCGCCTCAAGAACTACGCCCTCCCCCTCGAGCGCTATTTCGAAGCGCCGCCCTTCGCCGTGCGCATGGACCTCGAGCGGCGGGGGCTCCTCGAAGTGCATCTCGACAGCGTCTACGACGAGGCCTGCCGGCAGCTCGAGCGGTTCTATCTTGCCGCCCTGCGGAAGACCTCGGCGCCGCTCTTCGTCCAGTTCGCCCGGGGGCTCTACCGGGACGTCACCCGGCGCCTCGTGCCGGACCACATCTTCGACCTGTTCAGAAAATCGACCACCCTGGCGGACCAGCGGCCGGGGCTGCTGGATCTCTTGCCGGAGCTGGAAGAGTCGGTGAAAAAAACTAGTGACAGGCGCTAGCTTTCAGGAGCAACCTATGCTGGAGCCGCAGTTCAGGCAGCGGTAGCAGGCGCCGTTTCTGACGGTGATGTGGCCGCAGTTGTCGCAAAGCGGCGCATCGCCCATCATTTCCGAGAGCTGAGCGCTGAGGGCGGAGTCGGGGGCTTCGACGTGCGCTGCCGGGGAAGCGGCCCCCGCGGCCTCGCCGCCCATAGGACCGTGGCCGTTTCCGCCGCCGGCCTTTTCCCGCTGCAAGGCGGTGTCGGCCGGATCCCCGTCGGTGAACTCCGAGGTCTTGACGTGGGCGAGATCGACCCGCTTCAAGTACTCGATGGCCAGGACGCGGAAGACGTAGTCGAGCACGGAGGTGGCCATCTTCAAGTTGGGATGGCCCTCCACCGGCCCGTGCGGGGCGAAGCGCGTGAAGGTGAAGGTCTCGACGAACTCCTTGAGCGGCACGCCGTACTGGAGGCCCTTCGAGACGGCGATGGCGAAGCAGTTCATGATGCTGCGGAAGGCGGCCCCTTCCTTGTGCATGTCGATGAAGATCTCCCCCAGCGTGCCGTCCTCGTAGTTGCCGGTCCGCAGGTAGATCTTGTGCCCCCCCACCTTGGCTTCCTGCGTGAAGCCGAAGCGCTTGAAAGGCAGCGGCCGGCGGCGGGCCGCCGGCCGCGCTCCCCCCGCCCCCGCCGCGGGACTGGCCGCCACGGGATCGGCCGGCGGCGGATTGGCCGCCGTCCTGGCCGGAGCTTCCGCTGCCGGGGCGCCGGGAGAGGAGGCCGGCTTCTCGAATCCCTTGTCCTTTTCCTGGTTTTCCGTCGACAAGGGCTGGGAGTGCTTGCAGCCGTCGCGGTAGAGGGCGTTCGCCTTCAGTCCCAGGCGCCAGCTCTCCAGATAGGCCTTCTCGATGTCCTCGACGGCGGCCTCGTTGGGGAGGTTGATGGTCTTGGAAATGGCGCCGCTGATGAAAGGCTGCGCCGCGGCCATCATGCGGATGTGGCCCAGGTAGTGGATGAACCGCTTGCCGGTCCGGCCGCAGCGGTTGGCGCAGTCGAAGGCGGGAAGGTGCTCCGGCTTGAGGTGGGGCGCTCCCTCCAGGGTGTGCCGGCCGCAGATGCGGTCGTTGGCCCGCTCGATGGCCTCGGGAGTGAAGCCGAGGGCCGGGAGCAGGTTGAAGCCCGGCTCGCTGCAGACCTCGGGCTTCAGGCCCAGGCGGGCCAGGACTTGCAGCCCCAGGGCGAGCGGGGCGAAGGCCGATTGCAAGTCGAAAACCTTCGGCAGGCCCTCTTCGATCTGCCGCAAGTCGGCGTCGCTGAAACCCTTGGCCAGGAGCGACCGGCGGGTGATCGTCCCCTCGGGGGGACCAATGGGGGGGGGAGAGTTAGGGGAATTCACGGCGCCCACCTCGCCGTCAGCGTCGAACTGGTTCGTTCCGGCCGCGTACTCGATGATGTCCTGGATCTGGCCGGGGGAGTACCGCAGCCGCTTGAGGGCCAGGGTCACGGAGCGGTTGATGATCTTGAAGTAGCCGCCCCCCGCCAGCTTCTTGAACTTGACCAGGGCGTAGTCCGGCTCGATGCCGGTGGTGTCGCAGTCCATGAGAAGGCCGATGGTGCCGGTGGGAGCGATCACCGTCGCCTGGGCGTTCCTGAAGCCGTGCTTCTCCCCCCACTCCAGGGCGTGATCCCACGACTCGCGCGCCGCCTTGAGTAAGTACTCTGGCACGAAGCGGGGGTCGATGCCGCGGGGCGGCGTGGTGAGCTTTTCATACTCCTCGGGAGCGGTGTGGTAGGCGGCGCGGCGGTGGTTGCGGATCACCCGCAATGTGTGCTCGCGGTTGCGCTGGTAGGCCGGAAACGGCCCGAACTCGCGCGCCATCTCCGCCGAGGTGGCGTACGATTCGCCGGTCATGATGGCGGTGAGCGCGCCGCACAGAGCCCTCCCCTCCTCGCTGTCGTAGGGGATGCCGCACACCATCAACAGGGTGCCGAGGTTGGCGTAGCCCAACCCCAGGGTGCGGTACTCGTAGCTGCGGCGGGCAATCTCCTTGCTGGGGTACTGGGCCATGAGGACGCTGATCTCGAGGACCACGGTCCACAACCGGCAGGCGTGCTTGAAGGCGGCGACCTCGAAGCGGTCATGCTCGGGATCGTAAAACTTCATCAGGTTGATCGACGCCAAATTGCACGCCGTATCATCGAGGAACATGTACTCCGAGCAGGGATTGGAGGCGTTGATGCGGCCGTCCTGGGCGCAGGTGTTCCAGTCGTTCACGGTGGTGTCGAACTGCACTCCCGGATCGGCGCACCGCCAGGCCGCCTCGCAGATCTGCTTCCACAGGCTTTTCGCCGGCAAGGACTTGGAAATCCGGCCATCGGTGCGCCAGCGCAGGTGCCAGGGGCCGTTCTTCGATAGCGCTTCGAAGAAAGCGGCGGGGACGCGCACCGAGTTGTTGGAGTTCTGTCCGGAAACCGTCTGGTAGGCCTCGCCGTTGAAGTCCTGGGAGTAGCCGGCGGCGATGAGCAGCGCGACCTTCTTCTCCTCCTCCGCCTTCCAGTTGACGAAGGCCTCGATGTCCGGATGGTCCAGATCCAGGCACACCATCTTGGCGGCCCGCCGGGTGGTGCCTCCAGACTTGATGGCGCCGGCGGCGCGGTCGCCGATCTTGAGGAAGGACATCAACCCGGAGCTGACCCCGCCGCCCGAGAGCGGCTCCCCCTCGCCTCGGATGACCGAGAAGTTGGTTCCGGTTCCGGAGCCGTACTTGAAGAGGCGCGCTTCCTTGATCCAGAGCGACATGATGCCCCCCTCGTTGACCAGGTCATCCTTCACCGACTGGATGAAGCAAGCGTGGGGCTGCGGGCGGGTGTAGGCATCCTTCGAGACCTTGAGCTCCACGGTGGTGGGATCGACGTAGTAATGGCCTTGCGAGGGGCCGGTCAGGCCGTAGACCAGGTTGAGGCCGGTGTTGAACCACTGCGGCGAGTTGGGGGCGGCGATTTGATGGAGGAGCATGTAAGCCAGCTCATCCTCGAAGGCCTGCGCGTCGGACTTGGAGGCAAAGTACCCGTACTCCTCCCCCCAGTGACGCCAGCAATGCGCCATGCGGTAGACTACCTGTCGCGCGCTCGACTCGCGGGCCGTCACCTTCTCCCCCTTTTCATCGACCACCGGAACGCCTTTTTCATCGAGGACCGGCACGCCGGCCTTGCGCAAGTACTTGGAGGCCAGGATGTCGGCGGCCACTTGCGACCAGCCGGCGGGGACCTCGACATCGTTCAGCTCGAAAACTACCGAGCCGTCCGGGTTGGTGATCCGGGTTGAGCGCAGCTCCCACTCAACCGTCTGATAGGGATCGAGCGGCCGCGGCGAGCCCTTCGATGTTCCTTCGGGAATCAGCGGGGCCGCCGTGAACAGCCGCTCGATGTGCAGCCCCCCCCCCGTGGTCATCGGCACTGTCGCCGGCACTTCCTTGGCCGGCCGGCCCTCTTTGGCTGGATGGCCCTCTTTGGCTGGATGGATAGCCTCGCCAAACGCCTGGGGCAATGCCGGCACCGGCTGAACATAGATGGCCGCCAGCCCTCGAGCCGCCTCGCGAGCCGCGGCCGGGCCCGGACCGCCCGCTTCCAGCCCCAGTCTTGCCTCCAGGCCCGCCTCCAGGCAATTTCCCGACCGGTTGCTCAAGGGAAGATCCGGCGCTTTTTCAGGCCCGCCGACCCCCGTTTTTTCCAGATCAAATGCCATAGCTATTCTCCTTCACTGAACTTTTCTCGAGGCTCTGACGGCTCATCATCGCTGGCCGGTGAGTGGCGAAGCTCCCGGCTGCGCAGGACAGCATACCGCCGGCGTTAATTCAAACCGTTGAGGTTGATGAAAAATGAGGTGAGAATTTCCCCAATCCCCTTTTGACCTTTCTCTTCTCTAAGACCGCTTTCCCCGAACCCGGCTCAAGCTCCTCTGGAGCGGGGATTCACAGAGACCAAAGCGGTCACTTCTTTTCGATTTCCAACCAAACCGGGCACTCGTTCTTCCTGGCACGCCGGTAGAGAGTCCTTCCGAATCCGAGCAACCTTGAAAGCGTTCAGGACAGGGCTTTCTCTTGTCGCGTTATTACCGGCTCTTGCCGGCCATTGGTCTGGCCGGGACGGGTGGTTTGGATAAGCTTGACATGAACACGCCAGGATTTTAACCACCACAATATATCCGGAGTGAGGTATAGAATACTACAAGATATGGGGGCATCAAGAGGGAGGTTGCATTTTTTTATGATTTTTTGGACTTTTTGTGCGCAAATTACCCGGAACTGGGGTTGAGAAGGGCCGGGCGGTGTGGTATTTTCCTGGCATTATCCGGGCATAACTAAGGAGTTCTTGATCTGAAGCTTGGGGATCCGCTCTCCCTCTTGTAAGAGCAAACACGGCCTTTATGGAGCCGAATTCAGCACCGCCAACCCAGAACGAGCCGGGCAGTGGGCCACGGATCATTCCACGATCCCAGCACTCCATTTCGCGCCAAAACATTTCCGATGAAACGCTCAAGGTCCTTTACCGCCTCCACAGCCTCGGCTACAAGGCTTACCTGGTCGGGGGGGGCGTGCGCGATCTCTACCTCGGCAAGACCCCCAAGGACTTCGACATCGGCACCGACGCCCCCCCCGGCCGGCTGAGGAAGATCTTCCGCAACTGCCGGATCATCGGCCGGCGTTTCCGCATCGCGCACGTTTATTTCCCGGGGAACAAGATCGTCGAGGTGGCCACCTTCCGCCGCGGCGAGGTGCACACCATCCACAAGCCCTCGGGGGTGGTCCTCATCGACAACCAGTACGGCACGCCGGAGGAGGATGCCAAGCGGCGGGACCTCACCATCAACGGCCTCTTTTACGACATCGGCACCTATTCGATCATCGATTACGTCGGCGGGGTCGAGGACCTGGAGAAGCGGGTGATCCGCACCATCAAGGACCCCGACGCCAGCTTCCGCGAGGATCCGGTGCGCATGGTCCGCGCCCTGCGGCACGCGGCGCGAACCAGCTTCCATATCGAGGAGAACACCTATCAATCGATCCAGCGCAACCGCCAGGAGCTGCTCAAGGCCAATCCTTCGCGGCTCATGGAAGAGGTTTACAAGGACTTGCGCGGCGGCGCCGCCGGGCCGTTCTTCCGGAAAATGCTCGATGGCCATCTCCTGGAGACCTTCCTGCCGACCCTGGCCCGCCAGCTCCAGGAGATGGGCGAAGCCCATGTCCTCTGGCGCCGGCTCCAGGCCTTGGACCGCTTGGTCTGCGCCGGCCGGGAGTTCGCCAATCCGGTCCTCATCAGCCTCCTCCTCCACACCCAGCTGATTTCGGATCCCTCGGCCTGGCAGCTGACTCAGAACGGGGCCTCGCACCCCAAAGGCGTCTGGAACATGATGCAGCATGGCTTCCAGGAGGCGGGCCGGCACATGCGCATCTCGCGGCGGGACCGGGAAAAGGCCGTCCAGATCCTGCTCGCCTTCTTGAAACTGAGCCAGTTCGTCAAGCGCCGGGAGCTGAGCCCGGCTTACCAGAAGAAATCGTACCTCGGAAGCGCTCTCGACTTCCTGGAGGTCGATCTCGAGTCCCGTGGCGAGGATTCCGCGGTGATCCATGAATGGCGGGAGCGTTACGCCCCGGAGCCGGCCGAAACGGCGCTGGAAGGGGCCGCTCCGGAAGGATTCGAGGAAGGGGCGCCTGCTCGGCCTTCCAGGCGCGGCCGCCGGCGACGCCGGAGGGGAAGGGGCGCGGCCGGCAGCGGCGCTTGGGCGGCGGCAGGCTCCCAGACCCATCCTGCGCCCGCCCACCCGCACTCCGGGAAATCCGGGCGCCGGCAGTCGCGCCGCCGCCGGGGGCGCCGGCATCGCTCGCCCCTGGGCCACCCGCAGGGATTGGACCCCTCGGCCAGCAAGGAATGAGCCATGACCCGCCGCATCCCACGCATCTACACCCGCACCGGCGACCGGGGCGAGACCGGCCTCGTCGGCGGCGCCCGGGTGCCCAAGGACTCGCCGCGCCTCGAGGCTTACGGGTCCCTCGATGAGCTGAATTGCTTTATCGGCGCCGCCCTGGCGGAGATCGGCGCTTCTCCTCGGGCCGCCGCGGCGGCTCCGGTGCCGTCCTTCCAGGAGCTGGCGGCCCTCCTCGCCGGGATTCAACACCGGCTTTTCGATCTAGGGGCTTACCTGGCCACCCCGCCGGCGAAGCAGAAGCCCGGTACGCCGGGCGTCGGCGCGAGCGAGGTCGAGCTGCTGGAAAAAACCATGGACCGCTGGGGCGAAGGGCTCCCCCCCCTCGCCGGCTTCATCCTGCCGGGGGGCGGCAAGGCCGGCGCCTGGCTGCACCTCTCGAGGGCCGTCTGCCGGCGGGTGGAGCGCCGGGTCCTGGCCTTGTACCGCCAGGAGCCCCTCGATCCGGTGGTCCTGGCCTATCTCAACCGCCTCTCCGATTTCTTCTTCGTCGCTGCCCGCCTCGCCGCCCAGCTCGCCGGCGAGGCAGAAACGCCGTGGAAGCCGTCGGTGCCAGCGGCGCCCCAGAACTGATGGCGTCCTTCAACTCTCCTGGGGCGCCTGGAGGGGCATCTTGAGCTGCCGCATGCGGCCGAAACGGCCTTCGCGGGACTGCTTCATGAAGTCGAGCAGCTCTCCCACCTCGGGACAGATGAGCTGGCGGGCCTCCAGTTCCTTGCGGATGCCTTCCAGATCCTCTCCCCCCTTTTCCGACGCTTCCGTGAAGATGACCCGGTAAGCTTCCTTCAAGCACTGGATGGTCTTGTGAGGGAACTGGCCGCGCCGCAGCCCCACCAGGTTGATGCCCATGGGCCGCGCCGGCGCGCCGTCGTGGAGCAGGAAGGGCTCGCAGTCCATGGTCGTTCCGGAAAGCCCGCCGATGAACGCGAAGCGGCCGACGGTGCTGAACTGGACGATGGCCACCCCGCCCGCCAGGTTGGCGTGCGAGGCGACGTGGCAGTGGCCGGCGATCAAGACGTCGTTGGCCAGGACGACGTGGTCCTCCACCGTGCAGTCATGCCCGACGTGGCTGCCTGCCATGAAGTAGTTGTCGCTGCCGATCCGGGTGACCCCCCCGCCTTTCGGGGTCCCCCGGCTGATGGTGACGCCTTCCCGGAAGACGTTGCGGTCGCCGATCACGAGGCGGGTTTCCTCCCCCTGATAGCCGACGTCCTGAGGGGGGCCGCCCAGCACCGCCGTCGGAAAGATCCGGTTTTCCCTCCCCATGGCGGTCGGGCCGTAAACCACGGCGCCGGCGCCGATCCAGCAGCCCGGGCCGACCGCAGCCTGGTCGCCGATCACCGCCCCGGGCTCGAGCGTGACCTCCTCTGCAATCCGGGCTCCGGGGTGAATCCAGGCCCCATCGCGGAGCTGATAGCCGCCGTTAGCTGGCTTGCTCATAAGATTTTCCTTCTCGCGGTGTTGCTGTTGAGAATGCAATTTTGCCTGATTATAACCCTGGATTATGATCGCAGGAAGACCAGGGTCATGGCGAAGAAGGTGGGGAGCAGGAAGCCGGTGCTCCACAGCATGTAACCGAAGAAGCTGGGCATCTTCACGCCCCGCGACTCGGCGATCGCCTTGACCATGAAGTTGGGGCCGTTGCCGATGTAAGTCATCGACCCCATGAACACCGCGCCCAGGGAGATGGCCAGGAGGTGCGCCAGCGCGATGGAGCCGCCGGGGAGCGCGAGAGCCTCCGCCGCGCTCGCGCTGGCGGTCTGGGCCAGCGACTTGGCGGTTTCGAAGAAGACCACGTAGGTCGGGGCGTTGTCGAGGAAGCTGGAGAGGGATCCCGTGGCCCAGAAGAAGCTCACGGGCGACTTCATGCCAAGCTCCGGCCCGCGCGCCTGCAAGTACTCCACCGGCGTCTGCATGCACACGAAGATGCCGATGAAGAGGCACCCGACTTCTTGAATGGCGCCGAAGTTGAACTCGTTGGCCTGCCGGATGGAGGAGTTCCGGGGGGTGAAGAACCACGAGATGGCCGTCAAGGCGAGGAGGAGGACCTCCCTCAGGTAGGGGAAGGGCTTCCACGCGGTGCCCGGCAGGGGGCGGCTGGGGTCCACCAGGGCCACGGCGGCGACCACTCCCAAAAGCCATAGGAAGTTAATTTTTCCCTCGAGGCCCAGGGGCTCGACCTCGCGCTCGTCCCGGGCGATATCGCGCCTGGTTTCGCGGCGGTAGGCGAGCGAGTCGAGAAGGTAGTAGAGGCAGAGCAGGATGCCGGCGGTGAAGATCCAGGGATAGAAGAGCTTCAAGGTCCACCAGAACGGCACGCCCCGCAGGTAGCCGAGGAAGAGCGGCGGGTCGCCGAGCGGGGTCAAGCTGCCGCCGATGTTGGAGACCAGGAAAATGAAGAAGATGACCGTGTGGACGACGTGGCGGCGCTCGCGGTTGGTGCGCAGGAGCGGCCGGATGAGCAGCATGCTGGCGCCGGTCGTGCCGATGAAGCTGGCGAGGAGGGCTCCTGTTGCCAGGAAGGCGGCGTTGGTGCGGGGAGGGGCCGCCAGGTCTCCCCGCAGGAAGATACCACCGGAGATGGTGTAGAGGCTGAAGAGGAGGATGATGAAGGGGACGTAGTCCGAGAGGATGGCGTGGTGGAGGACGTGCTCGACGGCCGCCCAGCCCCTCGGGATGAAGCGGGCCGATCCATCCGCTCCGTGATTGAGTACGCCGGGATGGAGCAGAGCATAGTAGAGGGTCGTGCCGGCGGCGAGGAGCAGGGCCACCAGAAGCTTGTTGCGGTTCTTCTCCCAGAAGCGATGCAGGGCCGGAACCAGCGGGAAGACGGCGATCACCAGGAGGATGGCGACGAAGGGAAGGAAGCTCCAGACCGGCGGCACCCGGTACTCGGGGGGCAAGGTGGGGCCGCCGGCGGCCAGGAACGGCCAGGATCCAAGGGCGATGAACATTTCCTAACTAAATATCGAACGGGGCCCTTTTTGGACAGGAAAATCCGCCGCCTTTTTCGAGGTCCAGGGACTACCCGCCGGTGCGGTTCAATCGACCGCCGAGCTCGTGGCCGTGGCCGTGCCGGTGGAGCTGAACCGGATCACCCCCGACTCGTCGGTGAAAAAATAGCGGCTGCCGCTGGATCCCGGACTGATCGGGTCTCCCGTGATGGAGAAGGTGTCGACCGCGCCGGTGTAAGTGAAGGTGTAGCCGGACTTGGATCCCGAGGCCAGCACATCATCGATGTACCCCGTCGTTTGCAGGCTCCCCAGCGACGTGGCGTAGCTCTGGAAGCGGGTCTTGTAGGTGCTGTTCACCGACACCAGGGTGCGCAGGCTGCCAATGGCCGAGGCCTCGTTTCCCGCCATGCGCGCGTTGAACAAACTGGGAAGGGCCATGGCCATGATGATGGCCAGGACGGCAATCACCACCATCAGCTCGACCAGCGTGAATCCACCGCTCCCCACCTGCCACGGCCGCCCCGCCCTGTTTTCAAGGCCAGCGTATTTCTTCATGACTCGACCGCAACATCCTTTAAAATCCCAAAGTTTGGTTTATGATAAATACTTCCCTGACAACTTCAATGGGCCGCTAACCGCTGCTTCAATGTGCCACCTTAATATACGATGAAAATCAAAACGGCGTGGAGGCCGGACGGCTAATACATAAGTCATTATAAAATAATATATTATAGCGCATGGATCCGATTAAACCGCACTGGAAAATCGAGCCTTTCTACAAGCCCTTTCCCCTGGAGCTGGGCGGCCTCCTGCCGGAGGCGCAGGTGGCCTACGAGACCTGGGGCGAGCTTGACGCCGGGCGCCGCAACGCCGTTGTCGTCCTGCACGCGCTTTCGGGCTCGAGCCACGCCGCCACCCGGCCGCACGATGAAAAGCCGGGCTGGTGGGAGCAGCTCTTCGCGCCGGGAAAATCGCTCGGCTACGACCGCCACTTCATCGTCTGCGCCAACCTGCTGGGCGGCTGCTATGGAACCACCGGGCCGCGCTCCCTGGACCCCCGCACCAAGCAGCCCTACCGCTTGCGCTTTCCGACCATCACCATCGGCGACATGGTGCAAGGGGTTCGCTTGCTGCTGCGGGGGCTGGATCTGGCCCCCGAAACCACCGGCCCGCTGACCTTGATCGGCGGCTCGATGGGCGGGATGCTGGTCCTCGAGTGGGCGGCCCGCTTCCCGAGCGAGGTGGGCTGGGGCATCGCCCTCTGCACTCCGGGCCGGTCGTTCCCGCAGATGATCGCCTTCCGGTCGGTGCAGCGAACGGCCATCATGAACGATCCCGACTGGCAGAACGGCAACTACGAAGACAGCCGGCCGCCGGTGAAGGGGCTGGCGCTGGCGCGCATGATCGGCATGATCACCTACCGCTCCGACGCCGAGTTCTGGGAGCGTTTCCACCGCGAGGTCTTCGACTCCCGGCCGCACTTCACCGAGGGGTCGTACCAGGTCCAGAGCTATCTCAAGTACCAGGGGGAGAAGTTCGTCAAGCGCTTTGACGCCAACACGTACCTTTACTTTTCGCGCGCCATGGACCTTTACGACCTCACCGGACCCTGCGCCAGCTTCGAGGACGGGGTGCGGCGCCTCGAAAGCCCGATCACCCTGGTTTCCTTCTCCACCGACCTCCTCTGCCCGACATACCAGACCGAGGAGGTTTACCGCCTCCTCGCCGCCGCCGGGCGGCCGGTGCACTACGAAGTCATCCCGACGCCCCACGGGCACGACGCCTTCCTGATCGAGATCGATGCCCTCGACCGCCTCCTGGCCCGCGGCCGGCCGGCGGAAAAGCGTTAGAAATCCGGCGCCGCGTTGGATACAATCAAAGTTTTCACGGGAAAAGTTAGATTTTTCGAGAGTTAAACTGGAGGAACGTATGCACACGTGGTCAATTCGCCCCATCCCCATTCTGATTTTAACGGCCCTGACCTTCCCGAGCGCCGCGGCGGAGGACAAGAAGCTGCCGCCGGCGGCGGCCAAGGAGATCGACTTTGCACAGGACATCGAGCCGATCCTCAAGAACAACTGCCACAAGTGCCACGGCTCCAACAAGCAAAAGAGCAACTTCCGCCTCGACAGCCGCGAGACGGCCTTGAAAGGCGGGGACATCGGCAAGCCCATCATCATCGGCAAGAGCGCCGAGAGCCCGCTCATCAAGTACGTCGCCGGCCTGGATGAGGAGGTCAAGATGCCCCCCAGCGGCGACCCCCTCAACGAAACCCAGGTCGGCTTGCTGCGGGCCTGGATTGACCAGGGCCTGAAGTGGCCGGAGACGGTCGCGGTGAAGGCGGTGCCGAAAATGGAGCGCGCCACCCTCACCGGCCACAGCGACATGGTCACCTCGATCGTCTTCGCCCCCAACGGCAGCACGCTGGTCTCCGGCGGCGGCAAGTCGCTGCTCTACCGCCCCGGCGAGGTCAAGATCTGGGACCTCGCCTCCGGCAAGGAGAAGTGCTCGCTCGACGGGCATCAAAGCACGGTATGGGCGGTGGCGGTCTCCCCCGACGGCGGCACCATCGCCTCGGGGAGCTACAACAAGGTGGTGAAGCTCTGGGACTTCCAGCAGGCGAAGGAGCGCGCCAGCCTCGAGGGGCACGCCAACTGGGTCACCACCGTGGCCTTCTCCCCCAACGGCAAGCTCCTGGCCACGGGCAGCGAGGACACCACCGTGAAGCTCTGGGAGGCGACTACCGGCAAGGAAACGGCCACGCTCAAGGGCCACGCCGCCACGGTGCGGTCCCTGGCCTTCAGCCCGGACAACCAACTCCTCGCCACCGGCAGCCAGGACGGCACCATCAAGCTCTGGGATGCCGCCAGCGGCCAGGAGCGCGCCACCTTGAAGGGGCACGGCGACGGCATCTTTTCGGTGGCCTTCTCGCCGGACGGCAAGATCCTGGCCTCGGGAAGCGCCGACCGCGCCATCAAGCTGTGGGATCTGGCGACCGGCATGGAGCGCGCCACCTTCAATGGCCACACCAACTGGGTGATCTCCGTGGCCTTCTCGCCCAAGGGGAACGCCCTGGCCTCGGGCGGCTACGACCGCTTGATCAAGCTCTGGAATCTGGCGAGCGGCGAGGAGGTGAAGACGCTCGAAGGCCACGGCAGTGCCGTCTGGTCGGTGGCCTTCTCGCCGGACGGCAAGACCGTGGCCTCCGGAAGCCAGGACGGCACGGTGAAGCTCTGGGACGTGCCGCCGATCCGGCGCACGGCAAAATTCTAAAAAAGCTAGCTAGTTTTTTAACAGTTTGATGGCGTTCCCCGCGTAAATCTTCGCCAGCACCTCCCTCGGCAGGTTGATCGACCGCAGGAACTCCTGGTGGATGTTGTCGAACTGGTCGCGGCCGTAGAGCACCCGATCCTGGTAGTCGATGAGAAACTTGCGGCTGAACTCCGGATCGCGCGTCAAGGCGGTGTGCCCGGAGCCGGCCGAGAGGTCGCAGTGGAGGTTGGGATAGCGGTCGAGGAGCTGGAGGAGCTTGCCGCCGGGCGCTACCGGCTTGCCATTGGGGTAGGCTTGCGGCTCCGACTCGGCGTCGCCCGAGATCTCCCGCCAGAAACCCGGGGCGTGGCCGAGGAAGCGGGTGTGCGGGCACTGCTTGAGAGCGCGCTCGACGTTGTCGATGTGCCCGCCGTACCAGTACTGCCGGTTCTTCTGCACCTGAGCGCGCGGCAGGACGACGTCGAGATGGAAGAGCACCGGCAGCCCCAGCTCGCCGCAGAGCCAGAACATCGCCAGCGCGTCGGGGTCGTCGTAGAGGATGCGGATCTTGAACTCGCCGAAGATCCGCACCTTGTACAGGCTCACGGCCGATTTGAGCTGCGCCTGCGCCTCGGGGCGGCGGGGGTCGGGGGCGTAGCCGCAGATGAAGCGGTCCGGGTACAGCTCGCAGGCGCGCGCCACATCGGCGAACGGGATGCCGAGGCCGGTCGGATTCAAGGTGTTGAAGTAGGCGGGGTCCATCTCGTGCCGGGGCACCTCCCAGGAGAGCAGGCAGCTCTGGTCGATCCCCAGGGCGTCCATGTTTTCGATCATCTTCCTGGGATCGTGGCCGAGCCAGTAAGGATGGTTGTGGATGTCGATGATCTTGAGCTTTTCCGGCGGCCGGTTCGGCTGGCTCTGGGGCGACGGCGCTGCGCTCGAGGCCGTGAAGGCCCCCAGCCCCAGCGCCGCGGCCATCCCGGCGGCGCCGGTCTTCAATAACTCTCTGCGGTTCAGCATCGGATTTTCCTCCTGAGCGAATTGTAGCAGAAAAAGCCCTGGCAAAGAAAGGCCCGGTGGCGCAGGATAGGGGCATGGTTGAGATTTTGTTTTGGTCTGGTTTCTCTACGCGATCGCTTGCCCTGGCCGTGTTGTTCATGACCGCGGTTCTTTTTCCCGCCAGGCTCGCCGCGGCTCCCTCCCCAGGCAACCGCCTCGCCTACCTCGACGAGTCCTCACCTTTTTACGCCGGCGCCGGCTTCCCCCGCTTGACGGCGCCGATGTGGGCCGGCGAGGAGGGAGTCGAGGCCGTCATCATCTTCTCCATCGATGATCTGCGCGCCGAGAACGTCGAGAAGTACCGCGCCATGCTGCCGCCCATCCTCGCCAAGCTCCGCGAGGTGGAAGGCCACAGCCCCCTCTCCATCTTCACCAACCGCATCGATCCCGGCCATCCCCAGCTCCAGGAGTGGCTCGAGCAGGGAGTGCGCCTCGACGTCCACACCCGCTCCCACCCCTGCCCGCTCCTCGCCGGCGATTTTGCCAAGGCGGCCGCGGACGTTTTCGACTGCATCGACAACCTGAGCGCCGTCCCCGGCCCCCCGCCGGTGGCCTTTCGCATGCCCTGCTGCGACTCCATCAACTCCGCCTCGCCGCGCTTTTACTCGGAAATCCTGCCGCGCCGCACTCCCCAGGGCCGTTTCCTCGAGATCGACAGCTCGGTGGTGATGTTCTTGAAGGAGGCCGACCGCGCTTACGCCCCCTTCAGGAACTACGCCGCTAACGCCCTCGGCTACCCGTATCCGTACATCATCAACCGGTTGATCTGGGAGTTCCCCATCATCGCCCCCAGCGACTGGCAGGCGCAGCATCGCCGCGGGCCCAACCAGCCGCAGACGGTCGAGGACTTGAAGGCCGGCATCGACGATGCCGTCGCGGCCCAGGGCCTCTACACCTTCTGCTTCCACCCCCACGGCTGGATCCGCAGCGACCAGGTGGTCGAGCTCATCGACCACGTCTCCCGAAAGCACGGCCGCAAGGCGCGCTTCCTCAACTTCCACGAGGCCCTCGAGCGTTTGAACAAGAACCTCCTCGGCGGCTTTCCGCTCCGCTCCGCCGGCGGCTCCGACAACGGCGTCCGCCTGCTCGACCTGAACCGCGATGGGTATCTCGACGTGGTGATCGGAAATGATGAAAAATGCCTGTTCCGCCTCTGGAACCCGCCAGCAAAAAAGTGGGAAGAGGGGGATTTTCCCTTCCGCCTCGTCAGCCGCGCCGCCGGCGGCGAGGTTATCCCCACCGGCGTCCGCTTCGGCATCCTGCAGGAAAACGGCTTCGCCTCGGCGCTGGCGGGAAGCGAGCTGGAAAACGGCCTCGCCCATTTTGACGGCCGGCGCTGGGCGCGCGAGAGGAACTCGCCGCTGGAGGGGCTTTTGGACTCGGGAAAGCCGGTCGCGACGGCCGCGGGCGGCCGCGACCGCGGCGCGCGGCTGCGGGACGTCGATGGCGACGGCTTTTCGGACCTCATCGTCAATAACGAGCTCCAGAACGCCGTCTTCCGCTGGCATCTCCCCTCGCGGCGATTCATCCAAACCCCCTGGAAGCTTCCCTCCCTCTCATCCATCGTCGATGCGGCGGGGAAGGACCGCGGCTTGCGCTTCGCCGATGTCAACGGGGATGCCTTTGACGATGCGTTCCTCTCGAACGATGACGAGTATTACCTCTATCTCTACACCGGCAGCGGGGCCGGCTGGTCGCGCCGGGCGCTGCACGGCCCGGCGGGCTCGAGCGGCGCCCTGCCCAGGACTGCGAGCCGAGGCGAGGAGGTCGGCGCCTGGGTTCGCGAGGGGGTCCTCTACGCCGCCAGCGAGGAGACCGCGAAGCTCCCGGACCTGGTCGAGACCCGCTCCTTCCCGGAGCTGCTCCAGCACATGGCCTCGCCGCCCCTCGAGGCGGAGGCGGCCTTGCGGCAGTTCAAGGTCCCGGCGGGCTTCCAGGTGGAGCTGGCGGCGGCGGAGCCCCTGGTGGAGGATCCGGTGGCCTTCGATTTCGCCCCCGACGGCCGGCTCCTGGTCGTGGAGATGGGGAGCTACCCCCGCGGCGAAGGGGCCGACAGCGGCGGCCGGGTGAAGATCCTCCGGGACCGGGACGGCGATGGGCGGGCCGACGAGGCGGCGCTCTTCGCCTCCGGACTCACTTTTCCCAGCGGCGTCTTGAGCTTCGGCAAGGGCGTTCTCGTCACCTGCGCCCCCGAGATCCTCTACTTCGAGGACACGGACGGCGATGGGCGGGCCGACGTGAAGCGCGCGATCTTCACCGGCTTCGGCGAGGGGAACCACCAGCACCGCGTCAACGGCCTGCGCTTCGGCATCGACAACTGGATTTACGGCGCCAACGGCGACTCGGGCGGTGAGATCGCTCTGGCGCTCCAGCCCGGGGTGGAGCCGGTTTCCATCCGCGGGCGCGACTTCCGCTTCTCGCGCGACTTCAAAATCCTGGAAGCGGTGAGCGGCCGCACCCAGTACGGCCTGGCCATGGACGACTTCGGCAACCGTTTCGGCTGCTCGAACGCCCGGCATCTCCTCCACGCCGTCCTGCCGGAGCATTACCTTGGCCGCAACCCGCACTACGCGCCGCCCGATCCGGTGCTGGACATCCCCGATCACGGCGCCATGGCGCGCGTCTACCCCATCTCTCGCGAGCTGATCAGCTTGAACGACATCCACGTGCCCAACCACTTCAGCTCGGCCTGCGGCTTGACGATCTACCGCGGCGACCAGTTCCCCGAGGAGTACCGCGGCAGCGCCTTCGTGTGCGAGCCGGTGGCCAACCTGGTGCATCGCGATGTTCTCGCCCCCGACGGCGCCACCTTCACCGCCCGGCGCGGCGAGGAGAAGGCCGACTTCCTCGCCTCCACCGACAACTGGTTCCGGCCGGTGTACCTGGCCACCGGGCCCGACGGCGCCCTTTACGTCGCCGACATGTACCGCTGGGTGATCGAGCATCCCGACTACATCCCCCTGAAGCTGCACCAGATCCTCGACTTCACCGCCGGGCGCGACCGCGGCCGCATTTACCGGGTGGTTTGCCAGGGGGGCTCCCGCGGCCGGCCCTTGCACCCCGACCTGAGCCGGGAGAGCGCGGGGAAGCTGGCGAGCCGGCTCGAGCATCCCAACGGCTGGTGGCGCGACGCGGCGCAGCGCCTGCTGGTGGAGCGGCAGGATAAAAGCGCCATCCCGCAACTTGCGCGGCTGCTGCGGCAGGGGAGCGCGGCGCCGGCGCGGCTGCACGCCCTGTGGACCCTCGAGGGCTTGGGAACGCTCGGTGAAGAGGAGCTTGCCGCCGCCCTGGACGATCCCCATCCGGCCCTCCGCGAGCACGCCCTCCGGATCGCTGAAAAACGCTCCGCCGGCCAGCCCTGGCGCGGGAAGATCCTGGATGCTGCGAACGACGGCGATTTCCACGTCCGCCTGCAGGCCGCCTTCAGCCTCGGAGAGATCGACGGCGCCGCGGCGGGCGCGGCCCTGGCCTCCGTTGCCCGGAAGGGCCTGGAGGATCCCTGGCTGCGCGCCGCCGTGCTCAGCTCGAGCCTCCCCCACGCCGGCCGGCTGCTCCAGGAGCTGTTCGCTGGGAAGGCTGCCCTGCCGCCGGAAAACCCCGCCGCCGGCGAGCTCCTGAACCGCCTGCTCGCGATCCTCGTCCGCCGGGGCGACCGGGGGGAGATCCAGGCCGTGCTCCGCCAGCTGGTCCAGGCGGAGAAGCCGGCGCGCTGGCACTTCTCGTTGCTCGGGGCCTGGCTCGAAAGCCAGGGGACGGAGGCAGCGGGCCTTCTCGATCAGAATCTCGTTCAGACGGTGCGCGCCAGCGCGCGCGCCGTGGCCGCCGATCCGTCCCGGGATGTGGCGGAAAGGGCGGAAGCCGCCAAAGCCCTCGGCCCCGATCTCGCCAGCGCTGAAAAACTGGCGATCGAGCTGCTGTCGCCCCGGCAGCCGGTGGAACTTCAGCTCGCCGCGGTTCGAACGCTCGCCCAGGCGGCGCCGGCGGCGGGAGGAAAGAGCGAGGCGCGCCTCCTCGCCGCCTGGACGAGCGCCGGCCCGCAGGTGCGCTCCGAGATGCTCCAGGCGCTGCTGGCGCGGGAAGAGAGCGCGCGGGAGCTGCTGGCGGCGATCGAGCGTGGAGACATCCGCCCCCTGCAAATCGACCTCGAGAGCCGCAAGCGGCTGCGGGAGTCGGAGAGCGCCGAGCTGCGCGCTCGGGCCGAGCGTCTTTTCGCGCCGGAGGGGGAAGAGGACCGCGAGCAGGTGGTGTCGCGCTACCTCAAGGCGGTGTCGGGTTTGAAAGGAGATGCCCGCCGCGGCCGGGAGGTCTTCCTGAAGATCTGCTCGACCTGCCATCTCCTCGAGGGGGAAGGCCACGCCGTCGGCCCGGACCTCGCCCAGACCCGATCGAAGGACAGCGCCTACCTGATCGAGGCCATCCTCAATCCCGGGCGCATGGTCCCGCCCCAGTACAGCCCGTACGTCGTGGAGAAGCGCGACCGCCAGATCGCCACCGGCATCATCGCTGCCGAGTCGGCGACCGCGATCACCTTGCTCCGGGCGAACGGTGTCACCGAAACCATCCTTCGCGTTGACCTCAGGCGCCTGGAGTCCTCCGGAGGCACGCTCATGCCGGCCGAGCTGGAGAAGGAGATCCCCCCCGAGGACATGGCCCACCTGCTCGAGTTCCTGAAGGAGACCGCCAAGCCTTTCGAGGCCCTCACCGCCGAGGAGATGGCCGCGAACAAGGAAGAAGCGCTGAAGAGCGGCCACAACGGCCTCTCCAGGGTGCTGCGTTCCGCCGGCCAGGCTCCGCAGGCGAGCTGGGCCGGCCTGCAGACCCTCCACTACGCCCGCCAGCGCGCCGGGGTGAACGAGATCGCCTGGCAGACGGAGCCCGCGCCGCAGCCGCTCCATCCGGCCTCGCGCCTCACCTTCCGCTTCCCGGCCGCCCTCGGCTTCATCAGCCAGCCGGAGGGCTCGTTCGCGCTCTATCTCGGCGACCGCAAGCTCCTCGACTTCGGGGTCACCCTCGACAGCGCCCGGTGGAAGAGCGCCGATGGGCAGGTCGCCCTCCGGTACCGAGCCCGCGCCCGCAACGCCGAGGACTCGACCGGCCTCATGGAGCTGGAGCTGCCCGCCAGCCTCCTCGAACCCGGCCAGCCCGCGACCCTGCACGCCGTGGGCACGGAGAGCGGCAGCAACCGGTGGTTCGGCCTGCTGCCGCTCCGATAAGAAAAAAATGCACCACGAAGACACAAAGGACACGAAGAAGATTAAGAAAAGGAAGGCATTATTTGCCTTGCGGCGAACCGAGTACCCACCGGATTTAGGAGGTGAAGCGATGTCCAGTTTCTTAACCTTCTTAGGCGGCGACCCTACCTTTCACTGACAACCTTGATAGGTTGCGCAACTCAATTCATCCGGCGTGTCGTCTCGATCACAAGCGGGGAAGGGGAGCCGTGGGGAAGCACCACCACCAACGCTAATACTTTGTTCGAGTTATCGCTTTTCGCGTGCGCCGCCGACTAGATTAGATTCCCTCTGGGATCGTACTTTACCGTGATGTACTGAGAACCGTTGGTCGAACCGGCAATGATCGCGTTTCCTTCTAGTTCCACGGCGAGAGCGGAAACGGTGTCAAAACCATCCGGTCCGCCGAAGCGAGTCGCCCATTGCGAACGGCCGCCGGGATCGAGTTTGACCGTGATGATATCGGTGGACAGGGGATCGAATGCGGAGAGGTTCGTGATGTCGCCGGTGAGGAGGATGTTTCCCGTGCCGTCCAGGGCCAAGGCTACTAGCCTTCCCTTTCCTCCGCCTGATTCCCCGTAGGATTCGGACCAAAGGAGGCTGCCATCGGAGCGATATTTAAAGACTCCGAAGGTGGAGTTGGAATCCAAGGTGTCGAGATCGCCGACGACCACGACCTCTCCCGAGAGATCGACGGATATGGCTTTAGCGTGAGCATGGCCCTGGACCGGACCGTTGTATCTCACCGCCCACTCTTCTCGCAACTCTTGGGGAAAAGACTCCGGGGATGCAAGACTGGCAGGGACAATGATGAGCGCCTTCCATAGATGCTGCCGCCGCACCGTAGTTTCTAACCTTTCGAAATTTTCGTCGAGATGCCCGTGAAGCATTTTCCTCGTTTCCGTAGGCGTCCTCTGGGGTGACCTAGGAGATATTCTGGAAACGGCAAATTGATGCCAGAAATTGTCCCCTCAGCCATAGGGGCTTATCAAGTGCAGCCAAGGGGATTCTATCTCTTCGCGATCTTCGTGCCTTCGCGGTTAAACTTTTTCCCCACATGGTTATCTGGCCGTGTCCCGCCGGAGGCGGTAGCATGGCCGTTGCTCACGTCACGGCCGCGCCATGCGCCGCGATATCAGCAGGGCCATCTCCAGCGCCTGCTCGTAGTTGAGGCGGGGATCGACCTGGGATTTGTAGGCTTTGCTGAGGTCGGCCTCGTTGAGGCCGCGGGCGCCGCCGATGCACTCGGTGATGTTTTCCCCGGCCAGCTCGAAGTGAACGCCTCCGAGGATCGAGCCGTGCTGCCGGTGGAGGTCGAAGGCCTGCTCCAGCTCGGCGAGGATGCTCTCGAAGTTGCGGGTCTTCAAGCCGCTCTTCGTGGTCTCGGTGTTGCCGTGCATGGGGTCGCAGCACCACAAAACCAGCTTGCCGGCCTTTTGAATGGCCTCGATGAGCGGCGGCAGGTTGGCGTCGATCTTCTTCGCGCCGAAGCGGTGGATGAGGGTCAGGCGGCCGGGCTCGTTTTGCGGATTGAGGATACCCGCCAGCGCCACCAGCTCGTCCGCCTTCATGGAGGGGCCGACCTTGACGCCGATGGGGTTGACGATGCCGCGGAAGTACTCAACGTGCGCCCCCTCGAGCGAGCGGGTGCGGTCGCCGATCCATGGAAAGTGGGTCGAGAGGTTGTACCAGCCGGGGCGGCGCGGCACCCGGCGCGTCTGCGCCTGCTCGTAGTGAAGATGGAGGCCCTCGTGGCTGGTGTAAAACTCGACGCGGCTCAGCTCCCCGGCGGTCATTCCGGCCACCGTCTCCATGAATTTGAGGGAATCGCTGATCGAGTCGACGATGCGCCGGTACTCGTCCGCCTGGGGCGAGTGGTCGACGAAGCCGAGGTCCCAGTACTCGGGGTGATGCAGGTCGGCGAAGCCGCCGTCCACCAGCGAGCGGATGAAGTTCAAGGTGAGGGCGGAGCGCTCGTAGCCGCGCAGGAGCAGCTCCGGGTCCGGCACCCGATCCGATTCGGTGAAGGCGATGCGGTTGATGATGTCGCCACGGTAGCTGGGCAGGGTCTGGCCATTCTTGGTTTCCATGTCGGCGGAGCGCGGCTTGGCGTACTGGCCGGCGAAGCGGCCCACCCGGATGATGCGCTTCTTGCTGCCGTGGAGGAGGACCAGGCTCATCTGGAGGAGGATCTTCAGCTTGTTGGCGATGACGCTGGACTCGCAGTCGTCGAAGCTCTCGGCGCAGTCCCCTCCTTGCAAGAGAAAGCGTTTTCCGGCGCCCGCCTCGGCGAGCTCTTGCTTGAGCGTCTCCACTTCCCAGCTGGTGACCAGGGGCGGCAGCCTCGAGAGCTGCGCCAGCACCGCCTGGAGGGCTCGCGGATCGGGGTAAACCGGCTGCTGGGCCGCCGGCCGGCTCTGCCAGGATGAAGGGGACCACTCGCCCCTGGCGCTGGCCAAAGGCGGAGTGCTATGCTTGCGGGTCATGATCGTCGAATCTCTGGTTAAATCGATCGCCGCTTCGCGGTTGTCAATATTGTCAATGCCTCGAGGCGAAAAAAAGCCAAAATGACAGATTTACCCCAAAATCGATCCGCCGGCCACATCATTCTCTACGATGGCGTCTGCGGCCTGTGCCACCGGACCGTGCAGTTCGTGCTCAAGCGGGACAAGAAGGATCTCTTCCGCTTCGCGGCGCTGCAGAGCCCCTGGGCGCAGGATTTCCTCCGCCGGCGGGGCCTGCCGGCGGCCGATCTGGACACCGTATACTTGATTATAGACCCGGAAACCACCGCCGAGAGAATCTTGTCGAAGGGGGAGGCTTATGTCGCCCTCGTGACGCTCTTGGGAGGAGCCTGGAAAATCGGCGGGATTTTGGGCCTCCTGCCGAAAGGGCTGCTCCGCCGGGGCTACGACTGGCTCGCCCGGCGCCGCTACCGCCTCTTCGGCCGCTTCGACCAGTGCCCGATCCCCCGCCCGGAGGACCGGAGGAAGTTCATCGGCTGGGAGAAGGGGAACGGCGGAGGAGCCTAATTTGCACACCACAATTCCCGCTCGGCCGCGCACTCCGGACCGCAAGTCGCCGGTAGGCGGCTGCAGCCCAAAATCATGTCGGTAGGCAGCCATCCGGGCCCGCAAGCAGGAAAGGGCTGCACCGGCGCGAGACCGCCCAGGAAATTGAAAGCGAGGAGGTGGATCGCATCGGCCAGCTCTCCATCAATAGCGCCGTTCCCATCGACGTCGCAGGCGGCCGGACAATCCGGCCCGCGGCCGCCGGCAAAGCTGTAAAGGAGCAAGAAAACGGCATCGGTGATCTGCCCGCCGACCTGGCCATCGCCGTCGCAATCGCCGCGGAGAAAGGATCCGGCCATGGGGGAGGCGGGATATTTCAAAATGGCGATGTCAACCAGGCTGCGGTCTCCCCAGGAGTTGCCGGTGACATGGACGTTTCCGTCGCTGTCAACGGCCAGCGCCGTGGCGTAATCTTGCCAGTTCGCGGCGCCGTTGTAGCGAGCCTCCCAAAGCGGCCGGCCGCCGGGGGAGTACTTGAGCGTGGCAACGTCGAACTGGGTGCCTTCCCCTTCGGAGCTTCCGGTGACGAAAATATTCCCCAAGGAGTCGGCGGCAACGGCGGCGGCGATATCGCGCTTCCGGCCCAGCCCCTCGTAACGGTTCTCCCAGAGCCGGTGGCCCGAGGAGTCATACTTGATGGTGGCGTAGTCCCCTGCGGAGGTGCCCGTGACGGCGATGTTTCCGGCCGGGTCGAGCGCCACGGCGCTGGCATAATCATTTCCGGGGCCGCCGTAGATTTTCACCCAGAGCGGCCGGCCGTTCGAATCATACTTCAAGGTGGCGTAATCTCGCGAGGAGCAGCCGGTGACGTAGACATTGCCGTCCCGATCCACCGCCAGCGCCGAAGCGGCATCGGCGCCATGATCCGGCCCATCGTAAATCGCCGACCAGAGCTCGTTCCCGGCGGCATCATATTGGACGGTGGCGTAATCGACACCGGTGCATTCATCCCCCGAGCAGTCCACCGAGACCATCCCGGTGACGCAGGCGTTGCCAGCTCCATCGATGGCCAGGGCGGCGGCGGATCCATATCCGTACTCTTCTGCGGAGTTTCCGAAGATGGCCACCCAGAGGAGATCGCCTTCTTGATCATATTTCAGCGTCGCGAAGCCGCCGGCCGAACTGCCCGCCACCAGAATGTTCCCATACGGGTCCACCGCCATGGCATTGGAAGTGTCGAACCCGATGGTCCCGTAACGGGCTTCCCAGTCTAGAGCGGCCTGAGCCGAAGAGGAGTTCATGGCCGCGAAATTTGAGAGTCCGAGCGCCACGGGAATGAAGATTTTCTTAACGATTGCCATCGTTTTGCCCTCCAGGTAAAGGAATGGTTGCTGTCCTATCCCTGTAGGGCCGGAAGGGGAGGCGATGTCACGCTAAAATTGTCCGGGGAAGGTTTACGGCGCGCTATCGGCGGCTGATTTTTTCTAACAGCCGCGCCGCCTCCGCGTCGGCGCCGTCCAGGGCTGTGAGCTTTTCAAGGAGGGACCGGGCCCTGGGCAGGTCGCCGCGTTCGAGGAGGATGCGGATCAGGGTGCGCAGCGCCGAAGCTTCGTACGGGTTGAGAAGTAGCGCCCGCTCGAGGAGCGGGGCGGCCTCGGCGCTTCTGCCGGCCTGGAGGAGAACAGCTCCCAGGGCGCTCGAGGCTGCGGAAGAGTCGGGGTAGAGGCGTACGGCCTCGCCGAGATGCCTCTCCGCGGCCCGCAAGTTTCCCGCCTGCAGGGCCTCGACGCCGCGCTCGAACTCGCTCGCCGGGGCGATCTCATCGGCCCAGGGGAGGCGGTAGAGATGGACCTTCTGGCGTCGTAGGAAAAACTCGTGGACGAGCCGCAGCGGCACGCCGTTCTTCTTGAAAATCTCGATCAGGGCGCGGAAGTCCTCGCCCGCGTCGACGGCGAGGTGGCTGGCGCCGGTCCGGCGCAGCTCGCGCTCGAGACGGCCCTTGCCGAAGTGAAGGAGCGGCAGGTAGGTGCGACGCTGGGGGGCCTCATCGGTCAGGACGTGGGCGAAGGGGCCGGTGAGATGCGCCGAAGGGCTCAAGATCTTCTTCACCTCCTCGCCGGCCAGGATGATGGAGTTCTCCGGCTGTGCCAGGGCCCGGCCGCCCCGAAGGAGTTCGGGGAGGAGGAGGACCGCCAGGAGAAGGCCGCCCGCCAACGGTTGCCAGCGCGCCGTCCGGATGGACACCGTTTTCCCGAGGGCGATCTCGGCCGCGGCGCCGAACGCCGCTGCCGCCGCGCCGTAAACCGCGAGCCGGAGATCGAGCCCTGGCGGCAAGAGCGCGGCCGCATCGATCGCCCCGCCGGCGGCCAGCAGCGCTTGCAGCGCCGCGTAAGCGAGGAGCGTTCCTCTCCCCCAGCGCTTCCAGGGCGAGAGCGGCTGCCGGGCCGCCGGGGGTCGCTCGAGGAAGAGAGCCTGCACGGCGCGGCCGGCGACCAGCGCCATGGCCGGAAATGCCGGCAGCAGGTAGCGAATGGGGGAATAGCCCAGAAGGGCGAGCACTGCCAGGTAAACCGCCGCCGTAGCCAGCGCCGCCTCGTCGAGGCGGCGCCTGGGATGAAACAGCGCTCCGAGAACGAAAAGCCCGGCCAGCGCCGGGGCCAACGCGGAAAAGCTGAGGCGAATCTCCAGGGTCAACAACCGGTATGGCAGCCGCGCCAGCCCCCCGCCGGCCTCGAGGTACTCCTCGATCTTGTGGGCTTGGGGAGCGAAGAAGCGGCTCTGCCAGAGGAACGCCGCGCCGAGGCCGGCGATGCAGAGCCCGGCGCCCAGGAAGAGCCGGCGCCGGGGATGGCCCCGCCGCCACCAGCGCGCGCCTTCGCAGAGTAAAAACGCCAGGCCGTTCAGCAACAAGATGGGCTTCACCGCCCAGGCGCCGGCAAGCGCCAGGAGCACGGCGCTGAACTTGAAGACCAAATCCCGCCCTTTCGAACCGGCCTCGGCGCGGGCCTCGAGATAGAGCGCCGCCGCCGCGACGGCTGCCGCCGGGAGGTAAATCCCCGGCGCTCGGCTGTAAATGAAAAAGGGATAGCTCAAGCTGAGGAGCGCCCCGGCGGCCAGACCGGCCTCGGGGCCGTGAGCCCGCCGCGCCGCCGCGGCGGTGAGCCCGATGGCGAGGAGCGCCGAGAGGACGCCGGTGAGGTTGGCGGTCCAGCGGGCCGGCCCGAAGATGAGGAAGGTGCCGCGCGCGAGCCAACCGTAGGCCGGCGGATCGTAATCCGAGCAGCCGGATCCGCGAAACCGGCCGCGACCCGACCCGACGCCCTCCCGGCCGGTGGCCCAGTCCAGGGCCGCGCCGGTGTACCAGCTGCCGTCCGTGGTGAGAGAGAGATCCCGGGCGGCATCGAGGGGGGCATCGCTCTCGAGGGATGCCAGGCGAGCGAGGAGCGAGAGGAGGAGCAGCGCCGCCAGGGCGAGGGGCCACCGGGCCTGACCTCGATCGACTGGGAAGAGCTTCATCGCGCCCCCTTGCCGGTCAGCACCACCCAGACGGTCTTCAGGAGGATCCACAGGTCGAGGGCAAGGGACTGTTTGCGCAGGTAGAGGATGTCCCACTTGACCCGCTCGCTGAGGGAGGTGGAGCCGCGGCAGGTCACCTGCTGGAGGCCGGTGATCCCCGGCATGGCCTTCAGGCGCCGCTGCTCCCAGACGTTGTACATCCGGACCAGCCTCTCCTCCTCCGGACGCGGGCCCACCAGGCTCATCTCGCCGAGGATAACGTTCAGGAGCTGCGGCAGCTCATCGAGGCTGGATCGCCTCAGGAGCCGCCCCGCCCGGGTGAGGCGCGGGTCGTTTTCCAGCTTGAAAACCGGCTCCGCCAGCCCCGCCAGGTCGACCAGCTGGGGGAGCAGCGCTTCGGCGTTCGCGACCATGGTGCGGAACTTCCACATCCGGAAGGGCCGGCCGTCCTTGCCGATGCGCGCCTGCTGGAAGAACACCGGCCCGCCGTCCTCCGCCTTGATAAAAAGGGCGATGAGGCCCCAGAGAGGCAGGGAGAAGAGCAAGAGGACGCTCGCGGCCGCCGCGTCGAAGATCCGCTTCGCCAGGTCGGCGAAGCGCCTGTACTCCTGCTCGTTGATCTTGACCAGCGGGAGGCCATCGACTTCTTCGAGATCGCGGTAGTTAACCAGCAGGTCGTAGGTGGGAGGCACCATGCGGATGGCCACCATCCTCCGCTCACAGACCTGGATAGTCCGCAGGAGGTCGAACTGGCCGATGGTCGGATGGGCGATCAGGACGCCGTTCAGCCGGTGGCGCCGCAGGATGTCCTCCAGCTCGTCGAGATTTCCCAGGTAGGGACAGCCGGGCATGGGGGGGCCCTGCGGCGGCGTCGTGTCAACGATGCCGGCGATGCGGTATCCGAGCTCGGGCTGGCGCTGGACCTTCTCGATGAGAAACTGCGCCAGGGTCTTCGAGCCGATGAGGGCGAGGTTGCGCAAGCCGCGGCCGCTGCGATGCCAGTCGGCGACAAAGCAGTTGAGGGCGATGCGGAACGCCGAGAAGAGGATCACCGAGATCCCCCAGGCATACGCGCACACCAGGCGCGAGAAGCTGAACTCCCGGTAGAAGTACGTCAAGCTCAAGATGATCGCGGTGCCGAAGCTGATGGCCTTGAGGATCAGGTGGATGGTGTCGATGCCGGAGCGATGGCGGGTGAAGTCGTAAAGCCCGAAGATGTAAAAAAGCAGGATCCAGAAGTATGCCACCACCACCATGGCCTTCAAGTACTCCCCCACCGGGGCTGGCGCCAGGTAGGTCGCCGCCAGGAAATGCAGCCGGAAGCGCAGGAGGTACGCGAGCGAGAAGGCATCGAAGATGATCAAGGCATCGACTGCGGCCACGAGCGCGGCCAGGGCCAGCCTCCAGGGAAAGCGCCGCTCCTTCATGGCGCGCCTCCCTTCCCGGCGGCGGCCGGCTGGCCCAGGCGGTAAAGCCGGGTCGAGCTGGCGGAGGCTTCCAGGGCGGCGTGGCGGTTGAGGAACTCGGCCAGAAGGAGCTGCTGCTCGAGGGACAGCCCGGACTTCTTGCCGGTGCCATCGAAGACCAGCTCCCAGCGGAAGAGGAGGTGTGTGAAGCCGCGGCTCTGGAACTCCCGCAGCACCCCGTCAGGATCCAGGCCTCTCTCGAGGATCTGCTTCAAGGTGCGGGTCTCGAAAATCGCATCGGCGTGGAAGTCCCGCCGGCAGAGAAAGCCGGGATTGCCGCAGGGGCCGAAGAGGAGGCGCGCCTCGGCGGGGAGCTTCTTGTCGATGGCAGCGAAGATCGGGTAGTCCCCGCCCGGGACTTCCCGCGCCAGGTAGCGCTCGGGGTCCTCGAATCCCAGAACCACCGGCAGCGGGTTGTGGGAGGCGAAGTGCGTCGAGACGAGCAGGGTATTGAAGGCCACGCCGGCATAGCAGAGGGCCAGGACCGCCCGGGAGGCCAAGCCGTCGAGCGCCGCCGGCAGGCCGGCGCCGATCCAGGCGGAGGCGCATGCCAGGGCCGGCAGGAGGAAACGGATCTGGCGCGTGGTCGCGATCCACAAGAGGCTGAAGCCTGCGGCGAAGCAGAAGGCCCAGCGCGCCGCCGGGGCGCGGCGCAGGCCCGCGAGAGCTCCTGGCAGCGCCAGCAGGAAGACCGGGCCGATCATGCCATCAAAATTCTCGATCGAGAAGAAGCGGGAGGAGAAGGTCAGCTTGAAGAGGAGAGCCGGCCAGTCCGCAGGCCCGCCGCCCCCCCCCCACTCTCCCAGGAACAGGGTCAACACCGCGGCGCGCTCGGCATCCCAGTCCCGGCCGCCGAAGACCTGGAACAGGAACGGGTAGAGCGGATTGCCGGTGAAGCAGAAGTTCTTGATGAGCCACGGCGACACCAGGAGGCCGGCGATGGAGCCAAAACCCAGGGCCTCCAGCAGCGACCGGCCGAGCGTTTTCCTCCACAGCGCCCCGCTCACGAAGATGGCGAGGGCGATGAGGATGGCCGCCGCGCCGCCGGTGTACTTGCAGCCGCCGGCCAGGCCCGCGAAGACTCCCGCCAGGGCCAGCCAGGCCAGCCGCTGCCGCTCGTGCCAGTGGAGGAAGCACGCGATGGCCAGCACCTGGAAGAGAATCAGGCCGAGGTCGACGTAAGCCCAGGCGGCGATCAGGCAGGCGGTCGGGATGGTGGCGAAGACAGCGGCCGCGAGCAGCCCGCCCCTTCCTCCGGAAAGCTGCCGGGCCAGTGCCGCCACCGCCAGGACCGCCGCCGCCCCCAGCAGCCAGTGGTACCAGTTGGCCAGGGTGGAGTCGTGGAGGAGGAGCGCCAGGGTGAAGAGCATCTCGACGTTTTGCGGAAAGGAGGCGAAGAAGTTTCCGGGAATGTAGACCATGCCCCCTTCGCGAATGTACCTCGCCGGAACCGCCAGATGGTAGACCAGCGCATCCTGACTCGCGGCCGGCGCCAGGCTTTCGAGGCAGGTCATGGCGCCGACGAGGATCAAAGCGGCGGAAAGGAACCGCGGCGGCCCCGGCTTGAGAAGGCGGAGGCGCGCGGAGAGCTCCCGCCACCACGGGCGTGGATCGCCGGCGAGGAGCAGGATCAGCATCAACACCGCCGCCTCGGGCCGGTAAAGGCCGAAGATCCCCAAGGCGAAGAGGCCGGCGCTGGCCAGGCCCGCGCCCAGCCCCAGCTCCATGGCCAGCTCCAGCAACGGATCGAGGGGAGGATCGAGATGCTTCTTCAGCCCCCGCAGCAGACGCCAACCGCTCGACTGGAAGGCCGCGGCGCTGAGGAGGGCCAGCCCGGCGGTCCGGGCGAGGCCCTGGAGCGGGGCGATGAGGGACAGATTGGCCGAGAGGAAGACCGCCAGGACGCCGAGGCCCCAGGAGAACAGCAGGGCGGCGCCGGTTTTCCGGAAAACCGGCGAGGGTGGAGGCTGGATTCCGGGATCAAGCCGGCTCATGGACTTCCTCCGCGAACTCCGGAGCCATTTGGGCCGTCTTGGCCGGGGGCGGAGGATCGGCCGGCCGCTCTGGCCTGAGGAAATGGAGCTTTTCCGGCCGGCCGCGGCGCTTCCAGAGGCCCGGAAATGCGGCCGCGCCTCCCGCCACCGTTCCGATGCCCAGCCCCAGGGCCCGGAGAAACAAAAAACCGGGCGAGGCCAGCCCCAGCTTCCAGTCGCCGTGGCCGATCCGCAGGCAAAGCGGCGCCGCGACGAGGGAAAAACATCCCAGGGCGGCCCCACACGCCCACCATCCCAGCTCGGTCATCGTCATCGGCAGGCCGCTGCAGAATAAAAGGACGGACAGCATCTCCAGCTTGACCGACTGGGGCGTGTGGGAGTCGGCCAGCGCCTTGCCGGGATGCCGCAGCATCACCCGCGCCTTCCAGAAGCCGATCTTCACCTTCTTGCGGAAGTATTTCCACGGCCGGTCGGCGTGGAGATGCGTCACCACGGCTTCCGGAACGAAGACCATGCGCCCCGGCAGCCTGGAATAGCGGAAGGAGAACTCTTGGTCCTCGACGCACGAGGTCGGGAAGGACTCGTCGTAGCCGCCCGCCCGGAAAAACAGCTCGCGGCGGAAGCCGGCCGCGTAGGTATCGGCGAAGTCGATGGATTCATAACGCCGCATTCTCCGGTAGCGGCTCTCGTACTCCCTCTGGACGAAGCGGGCGGTGAGCGAGGTTTGCTCGGTGCGGTAAATCCCCTTGGCGCCGGTCACCGCCAGGTCGGCGAACGGCTCGACCATCTTTTCGATCCAGTCCGGCGCGGGGATGCAGTCCGCATCGGTGAAGAGGAGGATCTCGCCGCTGGCCAGCTCGGCGCCGCGGTTGCGCGCCGCGGCCGGGCCGCTGGGCCGGAGACGCAGCACCTCGGCCCCGGCCTGCCGGGCCGCGGCCGCCGTGCCGTCCACCGAGCCGTCATCGACGGCGATGATCTGGATCCGGCCGCGGTTGTAGCTCTGCCGCTTCAGGGCCGAGATGCAACGGCCGATGAGGCTGGCGGCGTTGCGCGCTGGAATGATCACCGTCACGTCCATGGTTTTCGTTCCGATGCCCCTCTCTTCGAGCCGTTCATTTCCGGATCAGGTACCTGGCGAAAGTCTTCATGCTCTTCATGACGCGGACCAGCTCGCCGGGCTGCCGGAGGATTTGCTGGAGCTGGTTTGCCAGGTACCGCGGCCGCAGGTAGAACTCGCGCCGCGCCCGGTTGCAGAAATCGACGATCTCCTGGTGGGGCAGGTCGGGCCGGTCGACGACGGTGTTGTGCAGCCCCTCCGGGGTCAGCCAGTCGGCGTAGGTTTTGGCCTTGATCAGGTTCTCCGATCGGGCCCACTCGTAAGCCCTGGTGCCGGGGTAGACCATGAGCGGGAAGAACTGGGCGGTGTCCGGATTGAGCTTTTTCGCGAAGGCCAGGGTCTTCTCGAGCGTCTCCCGGGTCTCCCCCCGGTTTCCCGCCATGAAGCAGCCGTGCACCATCACGCCCGCCCGCCTGGCATCCTTGAAGAACTGCTCGATCTGCTCCAGGCGGATACCTTTTTCGACGTTGTCGAGGACTTGTTGGTCGCCGCTCTCGATGCCGACGCAGAGCAGGCGGCAGTTGGCGGCCTTCATGATCTTAAGCGTGTCGTAGTCGACGTCGGCGCGGGCGTTGCAGGTCCACCTGATCTTCACCCCCCCGCGGATGATCTCCTCGCAGATGCGCACCATGCGCTTGCGGTTGAGCGTCAAGGTGTCGTCTTCGATGAAGACCTCCCGTGCCCGGGGGAAGGTCTTTTCAATGTACTGCAGCTCGGCGACGACGTTTTCCGGGCTGCGGGTGCGGTACTGGCGGCCGTGCAGCGTCTGCGGGAACATGCAGTAGTTGCACTTGTAGGGACAGCCGCGGCCGCTGATGATGGTCACCACCGGCCACTGGGTGATGGCGTAAAAGTACTTGGTGTAGTTGAGAAACCGGGCGTAGGTCCGGCTGACGAAGGGGTACTGGTCGAGGTCCTGCACCGGCGGCTGCTCGGGATTGATGAACGGCTTTCCTTCTTTCCTCCAGGCAATGCCCGGTGTGGCCGTCCAGTCGGCCTTCCGGTCGATGGCCGCGGACAGCTCCCGCAGGGTCTGGTCGTACTCCTCGAGAGCGAGGAAGTCCACCCAGGGGAAGGAAGCCAAGGTCTCGGCGGCCGTCGCCGAGACGTGCGGGCCGGCCAGGCCGATGAGGCTGCGCGGCAGCTCCTTCTTGAGGATTTCGGCGGCCCGGGCATCGCTGAATATGCTCGGCGTGCTGGTGTCGACGATGACGAGGTCCGGCTCGAAGGCGCGCGCCCGCCGGACCGCTTCCTCCACCGCCAGTTCATCCGCCACCGCGTCGATCAGCAGCACCTCGTGGCCGTCCATGTCAACGGCGCCAGTGGCGTAAGAAAGCCAGATGGGATAGTACAAGGTCCCGCTCTTGGTGACCTGCGGGCTGCGCTGGCCGCGGGAGAACTTGGGCAGGAAGGGAGGGTTGAAAAAAAGGGCTTTCACGCGCGAATCGCCTCCTTGATCCCCAGTTTTTTCACTCGATAGCGGATCGACCGGTAGCTCATTCCCAAGAGTTTCGCCGCGTTCGTCAGGTTGCCGTTGGTCTTCTTCAAGGCCTCGAGGATGTGGGCTTTCTCGAAGTTCTCGAGCAGGTCTTCAAGCTCGATGCCGGCGTCCGGAATGCGCAGCTCATCGGCCAGCGGGCTCGCCAATTTGATGGCCGCCGGCGCGGCGTGGCGCTGAATTTGAATGGTCTCGATGCACGCCCCCCCGGCCAGCGCAACGTGGCGCTGTATGATATTCTCCAGCTCTCGGACGTTCCCCGGCCAGTCGTACTCGAGGAGCGCCGATCGCGCCTGCGCCGACAGATTGGTGACGCACTTGCGCATCTGCCGGGAATACTTGGCGAGGAAATATCCGGCCAAGAGCGGGATGTCATCCTTGCGGTCGCGCAGGGGCGGGAGCGTGAGAGGGATGACGTTCAAACGGTAATAAAGGTCCTCTCGGAAGCTCCCCTCCTTCACCTCTGCCTCGATGTCCTTGTTGGTGGCCGCGATGATCCGGACATCGATGGGCTCGGCGCGGGTGCTGCCCACCGGACTGACCTTGCGCTCCTCGAGGACTCTCAGGATCTTGACCTGCGTGGTCAAGCTCATGTCGGCGACCTCGTCAAGGAACAGCGTTCCTTGATGGGCCGCCTGGAAAAGCCCTTGCTTGTTTTCGATGGCGCCGGTGAAGGCGCCGCGGATATGCCCGAAAAGCTCGCTTTCCAGAAGCGACTCCGTGAAGGCGCTGCAGTTGGCCGACAGGAACACCTTGTTGCGCCGGTAGGAGCGGTAGTGGATGGCCCGGGCCGCCAGCTCCTTTCCGGTGCCGCTTTCCCCCTGGATCAGGACGGTGCTGTCGGTCGGGGCGATGCGCTTGATCATCTCGAATACCCCTTGCATCAAGGGATTGTTGCCGATGATTTCGCTCTTGTAGGAGAGCTCGCCGCGCAAGCTCTCCGGGGAGCTGCTGAAGATGAGCCTCTGCTCGATGGCCCGGTTGACCACCGAGCGGATGACCTCGGTGTCGAAGGGCTTGCGCAGGTAGTCATAGGCGCCCAGGCGCATGGCCTCGACGGCGCTGTCCCAGGTCGAGAAGGCGGTGATGATGATGACCGGGAGCTCGGAACTGGTCTCCTTGATCTTGCGGAGGAGGTCGACGCCATCCATGCCGGGCATTTTCAGGTCCTGAATGACCAGGTCGATGTGGTCTTTTTCACGCTGGAAAAGGTCCAGGGCACTGGAGCCGTCCCTGGCTGGAAACACCCGGTATCCTTCGTTTTCAAGGACGATGCCCAGAAGCTCCCTCATGCCGTCTTCGTCGTCGACGACCAGAACGCCTCGGCCGCGCAAGCTCGGCGCCTCTTGTGGTTCTTCGATGGGCTTAGACATGGATTTCGTGATGCTCTTCTTCCTCTTGCCGTTCCATTTCCTCGAGGGCGGCGAGTTCGAGCCGGGCCGGCTCTCTCACCGCGCGCGCGCGAGGGCAGTCAGGAAGCCAGATGGAAAATGCCGTTCCATTCCCTGGCCGGCTCGACACTTGAATGGTCCCGTTGTGATCTTGCACGATGCGGTGCACGATCGACAATCCCAGACCCGTCCCCCCCTTTTTGCTGGTGAAAAACGGCGTGAAGATCTTCTCCAGGTTTTGGGGAGGGATGCCGACGCCGTTGTCGGCGACCTGGATTTCAACGCCTCCGGAGCCCAATTCCGGGTTCGGCGAGACCGGATCCTTCTGGGCAGCGAAAAAGGAGCGTTTCTTCATGGAAAATTCGATGATTCCGGCGCCTGGAGCGGTGGAATCCAGGGCGTTGAGCCCCAGGTTCAAGAAGACCTGCTGCAGTCTTTCACGGTCCCCCAGCACCAGATGGGAAGCCCCGGAGGGCCGCCAGCGGACTTCCCGGCTCAGGTAGCGGGGATGATTGCGCAGCAGGATGACCGCCTCATCGATGACCCGGCAAACGTCCAGCGGGATCTTGGGGCCCGGAGCCTTGCGGGCGTAGCACAGGAACTCCTCGATGATCCGGTCAAGGCGGTCCGACTCCCGGCAGACGATTTCCGCCAGCTTTGGCGCCATGGGATGGTGCTTTTCCAGGCGGCCGATTTCCTGTATGCAGCCGCGGATGGAGGCCAGGGGATTGCGAATCTCGTGCGCGATCCCAAGCGCCATTTGATAGAGCTCCTTGAGCTGCTGGATCTTGCGCTCGGCCTCTTCCACATCCCGCTTGAGCGCCAGGTCGTTGAAGAGCCCGACGCGGAAGCGGAAGGTGCCGCGCTCGTCGGTCACCGTCGAAACCTTGATTTCCAGGTGCCGGACCTCGCCGCCGGGAAGGGGCAGATCGAGCTCGATCCGCCGGCGGCCCTCCTGGACCATCGACTGCAGAATGGGCTGGTACTCCGGGGAGGCGAGAACCTCGGCAAGGCTGGCCCCCACCGGCAGGGCCCGCTTCGCCAGCCCCAGCACCTTGTGGGCCTCGCTGTTGATGCGGAGGATCCTCCCATCGTGGTCGATGGCGACCAGCCCTTCGCCCATGTTCTCGAAAATCTCCGCCTGCAGATTCTGAATGCGCAGGAGCCCCGTGGACAGCCGCGAGCCCAGCACCGCGACGATGTGCAGCGTGAACCCGATGGCCACCAGGTAGCTGGAGAGAAACTGCATCTGCGGCGGGTTCAAGAACCAGCGCGCTCGGATGGCCGGCGCCGGCAGGTAGGACAGATTGTAGCACAGCTCGGTCATGGCGAGGAACACCGTCGCCAGCGTCGCGAAGGCGATCGCCCCCTTGAGGGGCAGGATGGTGCAGGCGCTGACCAGGGTGACGAAGAGCACCGGAACGAAGACGCTGACCACGCCGCCGGTCGCGCCGGTGAGCAGTATGCCGGCTCCAAAATCGATGCCGACCTGCGCCGACACGAACCAGCGCCGACTCCCTCCCCGCGGAGCCAGAGCCAGAGAGACCAGGGCGACCGCGGTGTAAGTGACCAGAAGGGAGTAGAGAAACCGGAAGGCAGGCTCCTTTTGCCCCGGCTCGACTTCCAGCTGATGAAAAGCCACCAGGCTGAAGGCCATGAGGATGATGGCCAGCCGGAAGATGAGGTATCTTTCGATCCGCCGGGTCTTGCGGCCGTCCTGCTCCTGCGCCTCGATCATGGCGATTACCCCTTGCCGCTGAGGGAGCCGACCATCTTGAAGATCGGCAGGAAGATGGCCATGACCATGCCGCCCACCAGGAATCCCATGATGCCGATGAGGAGCGGCTCGATGAGGGAAGTCAAACCCTCGACGGTGCTTTTGACTTGCTGGTCGTAAAAGTCGGCGATTTTCCCCAGGAGCGACTCCAGGGCGCCGGACTTCTCGCCGATCGAGATCATACGGGTGACCATGAGCGGGAAAATCTTGCTGCGCGCCAGCGGCTCGCCGAGCGTTTCTCCTTGCCGGACGCTTTCGCTGGCCTTGGTGATGGCATTGGCGATGATCCGATTGCCGGAAGTTTCAGCGACGATTTCCAAGGCCCCAAGGATGGGCACGCCGCTCTGGATGAGGGTTCCAAAGGTGCGCGAGAAGCGGCTGAGCGCCACCTTCAGGAAGAGCGGCCCGAAGATGGGCATCCGCAGGAGCGCCCAGTCCTTCAGGCTTCCACCTTTATCGGTCCTGCTATAGAACGTGAGCGCCACCCCGGCGGCCACGCTGGCGAGCGAACACATCAGGAAGTTCTTCTTGAGGAAGAGCGACGTCGCCAGGAGCGCCTTGGTGACTTTCGGGAGGTCGACGTTCATGCTGTTGAACATTTCCTCGAACTTGGGAATGATGAACACCAGCAGGAAGATGGTGATGCCTAACACCATCACCAGGGAGATGACCGGATAGGTCATGGCGGACTTGATCTCCGCCTTCAGCTGGGCGGCGGATTCCTGGTACTCCGCCAATCGCAGCAGGACGACATCGAGCTGGCCGCTCGCCTCGCCGGCCTTGATCATGTTGACGTAGATCTTGGGGAAGACCCGGGAGAACTTGCTCATGGCGGTGGAGAGATCCTTGCCGGTGCGGACTTCCGAGACGACGTTTTCGAGGACGCCGCGGAAACCCATGTTGCTGGTCTGGTCCGCCAGGATTTCCAGAGCTTCCACCAGCGGGATGCCCGAGGAAATCATGGTGGAGAGCTGGCGGGTGAAGACGACCATGTCATTGGTCTTGACCTTCACCGTCGACAGCCGGAGGGGGGCGCGCTTGCCGAGGGACAGGCTGAAGAAACCAGCGGCTTTCTCCCCCGTCTTGCCGCCCTCTCCATTGGTTGACAGCCCTCCCTTTCTGGCCGCCAGGCCGAGGATGGTCAACCCCTGCCGCCGCAGCTCGCTGATCGCATCGGTTTCGTTCTGGGCGTTGAGGTTTCCGGTGATGATTTTACCTTGAGCGTTTTTGGCACGGTATTGAAATTGTGGCATGGTCGGCCCTCATGATTCCTTAAAATCCCAACTCCTGTTGAATTCTCCTTCAGGTACGATTTCTAAGGCGGGCTGCGCGCTTCGCGCTCCGCCCGCAACCCAATAATAACCGCAAAGACGCAAAGGACGCAAAGTTAAGACGCAAAGCGAATTGGAGAGCGGTCCTGGGACGCCAAGACATCTCCGCAGCCTGCGAAGAAG
>JACQVS010000209.1 GCA_016209605.1 Planctomycetota bacterium | reverse complement strand
CCTGAAGGGAGCATCACGCCGGAATTGGGGGAAGGTTATCGACCTCAGAAATCCTCGCCTGGACTTCAAGCGGGTCCACGGCTCGACGCCGGATGCATTTCTCTGCCGGCTTTTGGTTTCGGCCGGCGATGTCAATGGGGATGGCTATAAGGATCTCCTTGCGGCGCCAAGGTCGGACCGCGGCGGCCTGGTCTATCTTATTTTCGGGAGATCGTGGGACCAGATGGCCGAAGACGACCCGGTGGATAATGCCTACCTCGCCGGGGGCGGCGGGATCGCGATCACGGTGGCCGAGGGTGTCGAGCGGTCTCCCGATGAATTCCACGTGGCTTCCGCTGGCGATGCGAATAGAGATGGTTATGACGACTTCCTGCTGGGGGTCGAAGCCGGCGGGTTAGTCCACACCGCTTACCAGGGAGTCAGCTACCTCATCCTCGGCGGCCCCAAACTCCCTAGCGAGCTGAGAGTGGTTGAGAATCCGGTCGCGCCTGATGGCATCGTCAGGATCTTCGGGGATCTTTCCATGATCCGAACCGGGCAGGTGGGTCCCGCGGGAGACTTCAACGCCGATGGGTTCGATGATCTTCTGATCGCTGCCGCGGGGTCCATAACCAGGACAAGTCCCGGTCCGGCGAGCTTCTACGTGGTGTTCGGGGCGGAGACCCTCCCTGATCGCATCGATCTGGAGCGGTTGGGCGGAAAGGGATTAAAAATCGACAATTCCAGTCCGAATCCGTTCATGAACCAGGTGAAGAGCTCCGGGGACGTCAATGGTGATGGCCTGGATGATTTCGCCATGGCGGAGATTGGCGGAAGATGGGATATCAACAATCCGGGCGTCTTCAGGCCGGGAAGGGTATTTGTCATCTACGGCGAAGCTGGCTCGACGAGGTTCCGCCGCGGCGACTCGAACGCTGATGGAACGGTGGACCCATCCGATGCTGTTTACACGCTCATGGCCCTCTTTCTTGGCGGCACTCAACCCAATTGCCTGGATGCCGCCGATGCGGATGATTCCGGCGCTCTGGATATCACCGACGCGGTATATTCCCTTCTGTGGGAGTTCCGCGGCGGACCGGAGCTACCTCCACCTGGGCCGCTGGCTTGTGGCGTTGACCCAACGTTGGATGAGCTGAGTTGCTTGACTCCACCCCTTTGCAAATAAGTTCGCGGTTTTCTGCTACTCCCCAGTGATCTTCCTCCCCAGATCGAATCCAATCTTTCACGGATTAAACGATTAGACGACGAGGTCAGGACAAGTGATTTCCAATTCTTTTCTGGAATTCGTCCACTCCTGGTACTAAAGACGTCTTTAGTATTCCCAGGAACCGCTTCCACCAAGGAAAGCCTGCGAAAACCGCTGGATTTCACCTCAAGAATCGAAGGAATTCAACCTCCTTGAGAAAAAACAGCCAGCAGACCTGGGAACGTTGAAAATAGACCTGAAAATCATGTGATTTCGTAGGCGGGTGGGGAAAGAAGGCTTCGAGGGTGGCCGCGACCACCACCATCACTTCCACAACATACTCAAGATTCAATATCCAAGGGAGTCAAAGGGGAACCAGGATCGTTCGCTTACATCATTCGCTCACTTCGTCCCTCGTGAGCTCATTCTCTACTGCCGGGGACAACCTTGTTGTCCCCTTGCCTGTTGTTTACTCGTTCCACTCGTAAACGTTTATATATATAGCGAAATGAAGATAGATTTCGTGGGGCGCCCACCAAGATTTTTAAAAAGATTTAATATAACAGTACAACATACTTACTCTTATAAAATCTGAATTTGAGAATTTCTCGATGACCTTACCCTTTTTCCTTCGAGGGTGTTGGAGGCAGAAGAAAGGGAATAAGCGAAGCGAATGACCGATCGCCCCTACACTCTTCTGCATTTTTATTAGGAGGCAGCGAGTTACCTACCCAATCCTTCCCACTGTATCCAAGCAGGCGGACTCGGTAATTGCAGCGTATCATGGAGTCGTTCTTGGATCCCAATGTCCCAACAGTCCCTGGACGATCCTCGTCGAGCCGTCGATACAAAAGACGTCTTTAGCGTGCGCAAGGATCTCTGCAGGAGAGCCGGCTGGACGCTCAAGGATCCAAAACTCTCACGGCATCCACCGCCATTTCCTCGGTGTACGCGACATAACGAAGCGTCGTCCTTGGATCAGCGTGGCCAAGAAGCCCCTGGATGACTCGAGTGCTCACTCCCTTGGAGGCGAGCTGCGTTGCAAACGTCGCTCTTAAAGAATGCATCGCCAGCCTCTTCCTCCCCTGGTAGTGGTGGTTCAGCTGATTGACGAACTTCTTCCCAATATGACTGACGCCTTCCCGCGAAAGCTGTCCGCCTGATTGATTTGTCACGACGTACTCGTCGCTGAGCCGCCAGTTGTTCCAACAATCCTCAAGGGCGTCTCGAAGGGTCTTGTTGATCCCAATGATTCTGGGCTTCTCCCCCTTCGTCGTTCGCAGAATGATCAGGTCTCTGTTGAAATCGACGTCGCTCCACTTCAGATTGGAGACCTCGATCCTCCGAAGGCCAGCGTTCAACATCAGCAGGATCACCAACTCGTCCCTCTTGACGAGAGGTTGATACCTCTGCGTTCTTACGAGTTCATAAAGGCGATGGATTTCTTCGGGGATAAGGTGATCTGGATCCGGATCAGGATTGACCTTGATCGTGGGAATCTCTTTCGCTGGATTGCGCGAGAGAAGCTTCACCTTGATGAGGAAATCGAACAAGGCCGAGAGGAGGACTATTTGGAGGCGAACCGTGCTTTTCTTAAGCCTCTGCTGGAAGAGGTGCTGCTTGTATTTTTCGAGCTTGTCAGTGGTGAGTGACCTCAGTGTGGCATTGGGACCAAGAAACCGACCGAACTGTCCATAGACGGATCTTTTTGATTTCAGCGTGTCAGAAGATTGGACGTGTTCGATCGTGGCGAGGTATTGAGCAATGAGGTCTTCCAAACACATGTTGCCTTCCTTGAGTGGAAGGTGGTCTCCACGGAGGATCTCATTGAGCTTCTTCTCCGCCTTCAGCGGGTTATTGCCAAGGTAATACTGGCGACCCTGATATGTGCAATACCAGTTGCCATCGCTTTTCTGGTATGGCTTGGGAGCCTTGGTTCTTGTGATCTTACCACTTGATTGCCGGTTCTCCCTCCTGCATTCAACCGAACAGTACTGCGAACGCGATTGACCAACGCCGCGTTCAAACATTCCATTGCAGACGATACATGTTGCTTTCATTATTTGTCCTTTCTGAAAAAGTTTCTTTGTTTTCGATATCTCCGGAAACGTTGTTTTGTCACCTGGTGAGATGAAAAATCTCTCACCAGCCGGTCTAATCGCGCGTTAATTGCGCAACTAGATTTAGAGGAGGTGAGATGCTTACTCCGCATATTCTGCGGAGATAGTCCTTTCAACAGGATCCTGGTGAGAAACATGTGTACCTGTGTTTATAACTTCACAGAAACTGCGTGGATAGACGAGGGCGGATAACGCCATGCAGTTTATCGAGGGGGAAAGCCTCGCCAAGGTGATCGGCGACCTGAAACGATTCCGAGAGGTGAAAAATGTCTCCACCAGCCGCTCCTTTCCCTCTCCCGGGACCTCCACCGGCAGCCGCGAGTACTGCGATGCCTCGGCCCGGCTCGGCGTGCAGGTCGCCGAGGCGCTGGAGCACGCGCACGAGATGGGGGTGATCCACCGCGACGTCAAACCGGCGAACCTGCTCCTCGACGCGAGGGGGAACATCTGGGTCACCGACTTCGGCCTGGCCCGCATGCAAAACGACTCCAGCCTGACCCTGTCGGGCGATCTTCTCGGCACGCTGCGCTACATGAGCCCGGAACAAGCCTTGGCCAAGCGCGTCCTGGTCGACCATCGCACCGACATCTACTCCCTGGGGGTCACCCTCTACGAGCTCTTGACGCTCGAGCCCGCCTTTCCCGGCCAGGACCGCGAGGAGGTCTTGAGGCGCATCGCCCTCGAGGAGCTGCGCCCGCCGAGGAAGCTGAACCGGTCGATCCCCGCCGACCTGGAGACCATCGTGCTCAAGGCCATGGCCAAGGATCCCCAGGGCCGCTACGCGACGGCCCGAGAGCTGGCCGACGACCTGAGGCGATACCTCGAAATGAAGCCGGTGCGCGCCCGGCGCCCGACGATCCTCCAGCGGGGAGCGAAGTGGGCGCGCCGCAACCGCGCCGCAACCGCGCCGTGGTGGCGGCGGCGGCGCTGTTCCTTTTCATGGGGGTGCTGGCCCTGGCGATCGGCGCCTGGCTCATCTGGAAGGAAGAAGGGCGGACCCGGGCGGCGCTGGTCCAGTCCACCGAGCATCGGATCGCCACCGAGGAGCTGCTCGCCCGCTCGCTGATCGAGAGCGGCGAGCGGCTGCTCAAGGATGGGAATCCTCACGGCCTGCTGGACATCCTCGAGGCCTTTAAAACCGCCGAGCGCAACCCTCAAACCCGGAACCTGGCCTCCTGGATCTGGTCCGCCCGGAACGAATTCCATCCCAGCCGCCTGGAGCATCTCCTGTGCGCCGGCGGGTCCAGGCGGATCGCCGCGGCTGCGTTCAGCCCGGATGGGAGATGGCTAGTCACCGGCGAGGAAAATCCCCACCAGGCCCAGCTCTGGGACGTGGCCAGCGGGCTGCCGTTCGGCCCGCCCCTCGAGCAGACGGCGCGCGTCGTGCGCCTGGCCTTTCGACCGGATGGAAGCCTTCTGGCCACCGGTTGCTTCGATGGGACGGCGCGGCTCTGGGACCCCTCCACCGGCCAGCCCAGAGGATCGCCGCTGAAGCATGGGAATCACGCCATCTACGGGCTCGCGTTCAGCCCGGATGGGAAGCTGCTCGCAAGCCTATCGGAAATCGACGGCACCATGAGATTGTGGGAGGCCGATACTGGCAAGCCGCATGGCAAGGTCATGCGCCAGGAAAGCGCCTGGGATTTGAAATTCAGCCCCGATGGCGAGCTCCTGGCCTCCGGAAGCTCCAAGAATCTTGGAGCCCAGGTATGGAAAGTTTCAACGTAGGAGCCGATCGGCCCGGCGCTGGCGGCGGGAGAAGGGGGAAGCGATATCGCCTTGAGCCCCGACAGCAAGCACCTCGCCACCATTTTCGGCGGGGCCGGCGCGTGGCTCTGGAACGTGGCGACGACGCCGTCCTTCCCCTTTCACGGCATGCCGTTTCCAGCCGAGGCGTCCTACCAGAGAGCCGATTTCAGCCCGGATGGAAAATTCCTGGCTCTCGGCACGAGCGACGGAACCATCCGACTCCATCGCCTGCCCCGAGCTCCCGAGGAGCTCTGGGAGATGAAGCTCCGCACCTGGGTAGCGTTGGGGACGCGGCAAGACCGGCAAGGGAACCTGGAAGTCATCCCCTGGTACGAGTGGCGGCTCCTCAAGGAGGAGCTGGCCAGCCTGGAAACGGAGCTGGGATCCGGCGATTTTCCGAGCCCGCTTCCCGAGGATTCCGCCAAGAGCCATCCGGACGGCCTCCGCTGCCTGCAATCGATCCGCTCCCTTAACCTGGCCCGCAAGCTGTCTCTCTCCGGTCAAATCCCGGGAGCGAGGAAAGCTTACGCCAGCGCGTTCACGGTCCTTGAAAACATCGCGGCGGACTCGGCGATGATTTCCCGCCATTTCCCGGAGCTGCTCCTCGGCCATTGCCTGCTCTTACACGAGGAGGCCGGCAATCTCCCGGAAGCGGAGAAAGCGCTCGACCTGGCGGCAGGAACGATGGAAGGGCTGGAGGCCGAGCCCGGCCGCGCGCTGGTCGCGAGGATCCGTTCGCCCTTCGCCTCCGCCTGCGACCGCCAGGCCCAGCGCCTCCTCGCCGGGCCCGACCCGGAGCCTCACCGGATCGAGCAAGCCCTTTTCCTCGCCGATCTCGCCGCCAGGCTGGCGCCGGACCAATCTGGCCACTGGAGGACCCGAGGGATCGCCCGCTGCCGCGCCGGCGACTGGAAAGCCGGTGCGGAGGCTCTGGAGAAAGCCTTGAGCCTCGGTTCGAGCGAGCCGGCTCGCGAGTGGCTTTTCCTGGCCATGGCTTCCTGGCGCCTTGGAAAAGAGTCTCAGGCCAGGGAATTTTACCGGCGGGCGGCGGAACGGCTGGAGCGGCAGAAGGCGGGAAGCGAGGACCTCCTCCACCTGCGCGCCGAGGCGGAAGCGCTCTTCAGCCCAACGAACCCACCCGCCGGCCCGATCGGCAGATCGCCCCCGTGAGCCGCCATGCTCCTCGAGCCCGCCCGCCCGGCTCGTTTCCTCGGCCTTCTCTCAGCAGCGGAACGCCATGATAGGTCTTGACACCAATGAACATCACGATCGAGGCCGCGGCGATGAAAAGGAGGAGCAGGATCTTCCACCTAGAGCATGTCGTGAAATAGGGTCATGGACTATTGACCCGTCTCAACTGCGTTGGATAATAAAATGCCAAGGAAGCAACGAACCTTTGCAATTCCTTTGGTTTCCAAATTATGAATTCCGGGAGGCATCATGAGCCGCGTTCTTCCTAGTCCTTTTCCTCAGCTTTTTTCATCCTTATTTACCTTGGTACTGATTCCTCCCCTTCCGGCAGAAGACTGCAACGCCAACTACCGCGATGACTCCGATGATATCATCACGGGTCTTAGCCAGGACTGCAACCGCAATGGCGTGCCCGATGAGTGCGATCTTTTGCCCACCTTTGGCTATCTACGTGCTTTGAACACTCTATCTCCTCTCCGGCCTCGGCGTTTGATCGCCATTGATCTGGATCAGGATGGCGACCAGGACCTGGTCACCGCCAATTTTGAATCCGGAAATATTTCCATAATCTCCAACGCCGGGAACCAAATACTCCTGCAAACCGAAATCCTGTCAAGCGGTGCCATCCCGAGCGCTCTCCTGAGCGCCGATTTCGACTCCGACGGCGATCCGGACCTGGCCGTGGCAGCATCGGGCTCCAATGAAATCGCGATTTTTCTCAATTCCGGCGGCGGACATCTGCTGCCCATGCCATCCATCGCCGTCGGCAAACGGCCGTGGGGACTGGCGGCAGCGGATCTGGATGGCGATCAAAAACCGGATCTGGCCGCCAGCAATCTCGAATCCAATACCATCTCCATACTCACAAACCAAGGAAACGGAAAATTCACTCAAGTGCGATCTCTTCCAACCGGCCCGAATCCCGGACCTTTGGTCGCCGCCGATTTTAACAACGATGGTCTTCCCGATCTCGCGGTGGCCGATCGGCTTTCAGGCGACCGGGCAGCCATTTTTTTCAACCAAGGGGACGCCACCTTTTCGAGCCCCAGGACCAGTATCCTTACAGGTCGCGCCGAAGGCTTGATCGTGGAAGACTTGGATGGCGACACCTTGCCGGACCTGGCTCTTCTGATCGGCTCCAGTAAAGCGGCCTTGATCCGGAACCGGGGCAAGGACACTTTCGAGATCGCAAAATACCTCGACTTGCCGTTCCTGAACTACGGGATAGCGGCCGCGGATATCGACAAGGACGGCGACACGGACCTGCTTTTCTCCGGCGACGGATTCACCGTCTTTGAAAATAAGGGCAATCTCGGTTTTACCCAAAAGTTCACTCAATCCCTTGAACCGCCCGGCACCTCTACCGCCCTCGTTCCATTCGACATCGACCGGGATGGCGATCTCGATTTCGCCGTGACCAGCGAAGGAGAGTGCTGCACATTTCGGCATGGATCCATCTCGATTTGCAAAAACGATGGAACTGGATCCTTTGAAATCCAGAACTTCCCTTCTCTGCGGCTAAAACCCAGGGCAGTCACGGGCGCCGACTTTGATGGCGACGGCCTTATGGACATCGCCACTGGGAATTTGGAATCCAGCTTCGCATCGTTGCCGAATTCCGGCAACGGCAAATTCGACCGGGCAAAAATCCACTTCATCGGAGCGGTGCTTGCCTGGATCGCCTCCGGCGATCTCGATGCCAATGGTTTGGCCGACCTGGTGATTGCCGATGAAAATGCTTCCGCCGTGTCCTTGGTCTTGAATCGAGGAAACGGCAACTTTGAGTCTCCCACGACCTTTCCCGTAAGCTCTTCTCCTTATTTCGTCGCCCTGGCGGATACGGATCAGGACAACGACCTGGATTTGTGGATTTCCAGCAACCGCGGCTTTTCAATTCTTTACTTATCTAACGATGGCTCTGGAAACTTCAGTGAGAAAAAAAAGTTCTCCTGGGTTCGCAGGCCCTTCGCCATGACTCCAATTGACCTAGAAGGCGACGGCGAGCTCGACCTCGCCATCTACGGCGATGGAGCCATTTATATATGGAAAAATACAGGAAATTTAAACTTTGAAATCGATGTTGCTTATTACGTTGCTCTCGCCGGGACCCTGGAGGCCGCCGACGCGGATGGCGACGCCAAACCAGACCTCGTCTTCGGGTCAGGATCCAACAATTTCGGCATTTTGCGCAATATCGGCAACGGCAAATTTGAACGTATGGTTGGATTCACTGTCGGCCCCCAAAATGGGCCGCGAATTGCCAGCGGCAATTTTGAAGGTGACAGCTCTCTGGAATTCGTGTCGGTGAATCCCGAGGCCGATCAAGCCCTGGTTATTTCCGGATTGAAAAAGCCGTCCGTGAGCGCCGATTCCTTTCTCAACGGCATCCCCGACGAATGCGACCTCGAAAACAATGATTGTAACGGCAATCGCATTCTAGACAGCGACGAAATTTCCAGAGGCGCAGCCCTCGATTGCAACCGCAACCAGATCCCTGACGATTGCGATTTCGAACCATCCCTCCAGCTCGAACCTGCCATGAACTTTCCAGTCGACATCAAACCTTACGCGGTGGTCGCGGACGATTTCAATGGCGATGGCAAGATGGACCTGGCCACGGCAAACCTCGAGGCCAATTCGGTCTCCGTCTTGCTCAATCACGGTTCCAGAAAATTCAGTCCGGAAACTAACTATGGAATCACGGCCAACGCGCCCGGCGAATCAAGTTCAGCAGAACCCACTTTTTTGATCGCCGCCGACCTCGATGGCGATGGCGACAAAGAAATCGTCACGGCCAATAGCGGCCGCTATTCCATCTCGACATTGAACGGCACGTTGTCGATCCTCTGGAATGACGGCCAGGGAATTTTCCACACCGCTGGGGATCCGCTCATCACGGAGACGAGCACCCTTTCCGTCGCCGCGGCCGACCTGGAAGGGGATGGAGACCTGGAATTAATAGCGACCAATATTTATTCCCAAGAACTTTCCGTCTTTTACCAAATATCCGGAGGTCAATTTGCGCCGGCAACCAGCCTTGCGACTCCAGGATCGCCAGCCCTCCTGGTGACAACAGATCTTGACAACCGCAACGGACCGGATTTAGTGTTTACCGCTTCCTCGGGCCTGGTCGTCCTCAAGAACCTCGGCAACGGGACTTTTGAAGCTCCAGCGGTTTACGAAAGCGCCCAGTTTGGCGGCCGCTTGACTGCCAGCGATCTCGATGGAGACTCCGATCAGGATGTCGCCGTAACATTCACCTCTCAAAGCAATCTCCAGATCTTTCTGAACAAGGGCAGCGGCGAGCTAGGATCCTTGACAAACTCCTTATTCGCAGTGAAACCCTTTGATGTCGCCAGCGGCGACTTCGATCTTAATGGCTTTAACGATCTGGCGGTTTCATCCAGTCCCACAGGCCGCGTTACGGTACTCTTGAATCAAGGGAATCTCGCGTTCAAAAATCCGAAGGCTTATTTTATCGGCAAGTATCCCCTGGGAATCACGGCCGCCGATCTGGATGGTGAAAGCAGCCTCGATATCGCCGCCAGCGTGGGGGAATTTGACAGGGAGTTCAATACCGTCGCTGTCCTCTTCAATATTTCCAAGCAAAGCCGGGACTGCAATGGCAATAATGTTCCCGATGAGTGCGACATCGCCAGCGGCCTGTTGAAGGATAATGACGGCGATGGATTGCCTGAGGATTGCCCATTGAAACTGCCTTTTCACCGCGGCGATCCCAACAACGACGGCGCCGCCGACATCACCGATCCGATCCTGGTCCTCGAATTTCTCTTCTTGGGTGAAGAAGCGCCGTCCTGCCTCGAGGCGGCGGACTTTAACAATAACGGCACGGTGGATATCACGGACGCCATCTCCGAGCTCGAATTCCTCTTCTTGACGGGCTCGCCGCCATCGCCCCCGGGAGCCCCCCCCTCTCTTTGCGGTCCGGATCCCGATGCCCCAGGGTCTCCAGGAGACATTCCCTGCGTCAAGTACACTTCCTGTTAAGCTGACCAAAAATATTCAATTCTGACGATAAAAAATGGCCAGATCGCCGGAGAGTTCATTGGCAGTAACGATCTCCGGCTTGCCATCACCATTTACGTCCGCAACCATCACTGCGGCGGTCTTTTCTCCCGCCGGCATATGCGTCGGCTCGGTGAACGATCCATCGCCAAGGCCCAGAAAAACGGTGATCACGTCACCCCCCAGAACCAAGTCTGGTATGTCATCCTCATTCAGCAAAGCGGCGATAATTTTACTGCCACCGCGGCCTGATGGATAATTCCGTAAAAACTTGAAAGTACTGCAGTCATCGCCCAGGTACACCGAGATGAAGGGATCCGGATAAACCGGCACGCCGGCGACAAGATCCATGGCGCCATCTAAATTCACGTCAGCCAAGGCGAAATCGGAGAACCTGTTCGCGATGTCGTTAAAGAGCCGGTGCTGGAACGTGCCTCGGCCACTGCCAAGAAATATCGACAAACTGCTGTCATTATTTCTGACGGTTATGTCGATATTGCCATCACCGTTCACATCAGCCAGCTTTGCCGAGGTTGGCCTGCCCCCAGGCGCCAATCGTATCTCATCTCGGAATTGAGCCTGGCCCTTGCCGAGGTAAATGGAGATGTCGTTTGTACCGACATTGATGATAACCACATCGGCGTTTCCATCGTCGTTCAAATCTCCGACTACCACGGATTGGGGATATTGTCCGGCGGGAAGATCTTTCGGATTTTGAAACGTTCCATCCCCCTTTCCCAGATAAATAGAAGCATTTTTCGAGCCTTGGTTGGCGGTGACGAAGTCGATCAGGCCATCACCATTGAAGTCAGCCACGGCAGCATCGTAGGGCGAGAAGTTGGGCCGAATTGACATCGCATTCTTTTGATAACCTCCCGCACCATCGCTCGCCAGGATAATGATTTTATCCTGGACCGGTTTGGTAACGATAAAATCCAAGAGGTGATCTTGATTTAAATCGGCCGCCGCCACGGAAGTGAGCAAGATATCCGCTGGCACGCGGCTTGGCGAGGAAAAAGTCCCATCCTGCTGTCCCCAGAAGAGAGAAAATCCGAGACCGCTTTCGAGCAGGTCCAATTTTTCATCTTTGTTCAAGTCCACAAGGAGATAACCTCCGAAACCTCCCGGACCCCGAATCTTTTGCTGAACCTTGAACGTGCCGTCGCCCAAACTGAAAGCGATGGAGAGATTATGGGCCTCATGAGGAGGGCTGATTTGCGGATCCAGACTCAGGGTGTTTTCATACAATAGATCCTCCAGACCATCGCCATTGAGATCCGCTGTTCCCAAAGTTCCAGCGTGATAGAAGCTGCCGATGCTGGTCTTGAGGTTAAAGGTGCCATCACCATTCCCCTTGAAGATGAGAACCTGGCCGGATCCATAAGTAGCGACAGCCAGGTCCGGAAAATCATCCGCATCGAACCGGCCGCTGACCAAAGAAATGGGCTGTTTCCCTGAGGCAAAGCGGATCTCTGGCCTGAATTGATTGTTGCCTTCCTTCATCAAAATGGACACATCGTTGGAAAGCTGATTCACGCAAGCGAGGTCCGGTTTATTATCGTTATTGAAATCATCGACGACAACTTTCGTCGGCTGCTTCCCGACCGCCAGCACATCCTCCGTAACCAAGGAGCCAGCGCCATCATTATAAAGCAGCCGCAACACGCTGGCATCGTTCCAAGAGGTGATCAAATCGATGGCCCCATCTTCATTTAAATCGGCAGAAGCCACCAAAATCGGAAAGGGGGGCATGGAAAATTTGACCTGATCTTGAAAAGAGCCATCACCCTTGCCAAAGAGAAAAGAAAGATCCCCGGAAAAATAATTGGCGGTCACAATATCGGCATGGCCATCTTTATTTAGGTCGATGACTTCGAGAGCGAAGGGAGTGTCGCCGCAGGGAAAATTTTCCTCTTTCTTGAAAACACCGCTTCCGGCACCAAGGAGAACCCCCACTTCCTTGATATAGGAAAACACCAGATCCGTATTAGCATCACCATTCAAATCGGCTGCGGACGTATGCCACAGCCCGCTTTTTGTCGGGATGACCCTCCCAGGATAGTTGGGGACGTCCAGAGGTTTGAGAACGATATCGCCAGCAACGGTTATACCCTCGAAATTCGGCGCGATGCCACTCTTGTAACCAATGAAAAAGTCCAGGCGCGCCACCACCGATACAAACAGATTGCCGGGGAGGATCTCCACTTCATGGATGGTGAAGCGGCCCTCCATATCGGTCAATGCGGTTTTGCCTCCCGAGAACACCTTCACGCCGGAAAGAGGTTCGCCGGAGGCGCTGACCGTCCGGCCGCTGACCTGGAGAAAAAGCTCCTGACACGCCAGAAAGACCTCGCAGTTGAGGAGATCGGCGGTGGGGTCATTTCCACATTGCGGAAAAGGCGAGGCGGGAGGATCGCCTCCAATGAAGAGATATTCCAGAAGGGAGATCCCATCGGTGAGGTCTACAAAACCATCGTCATTGGCATCGCCTGCATCGAGGCACGACGATGAATCGGGATCCCCCAAAAATAAATAAGTGAAAATTTGAATGGAATCCGTAATATCCAGGCAATTTTTTTGATCGAAATCACCACGGATGAACGGCGCAGGCCACAATTTTACAGTGACGTAAAAAGAAATGGCTAGCGGGAGGACCACTGAGGCTGCAGTCTTGAATTTCATTGGCATGATTGTGCCTCCTTTTGAAATACTAAGGAAGCGCGAAAATTTTGGCGCTTCTCATGACCGCATCTCTTTAAAACGATTCTTATCTAGTTTCCCCTATCTTTACCCCAAAAACAAGAACGCATTCACCATGGCTCTCCCTTAAAACTATCCCGATGGAACACCGCGCATGAAGGGGTTTTTCGAGAAGGCTGGCTTGCCGGCGGGCAATATCGCCTACTTCCGTTCCTGGGAGCAGGGCAACCCCGGCGCCAAGGAGAACCAGCTTTACCGCAAAAAACTCAATGAGTTCAACCAGCGCATCGAGGAGAGGCTCATATCGATGCGCCCCCCTCGGTCACCTTCACCTACCGGGTCGGTTTCATGGACTGCCCCATCCCCGTCCGCACCGTCACCATCACCAAACCGACTGACAAGACCTTGATCTGGTCGGTCAACGGGGGAAATTATGACTTCGCCCTTGACTTCAGCCCCTATACCGGCAAGCTCGGTCCGGGGGAGTCGGTGACCATCGCCATCGCTTTTGAGTGCAACGTCTTCAGCTCTTTCGACACCTCCGTGACCTTCTCCGCCACCACGGAGGATGGCTCGGCCCAGGACTCCGCCTCCTTCGACCTCCACGCCGACATCCAGCGCCTCGGCCCCTCGGTGCTCCTCTACACCAGCCTGAGCGAGGAGTTTCAGGTGTACGATGTGATCTCGCTGTCAAGGATCCAGGGTGGGAGGATTAATCCCCCGGACGGCGGCTGCAAGGTCCTCCATCTCCACAGCGAGGCGGGGACCATCACCATCGACGGCAAGGGGCCCTTTCCCGATCCCGGCCCCGGCGGCTGCGGGTACGGGGAGATCATCCCGCCGTAGCGAGGCGGCCCGGCTTTCAACGGCCCGCCCGGCTCATTTCCTCGGCCTTCTCCCAGCCGCCACCGAGGGCCTTGTAGAGCGCCACCACTGCCATCGAGACCGACCGCTCGCTGAGCGCCAGTTGGCTCTCGGCGGAGTAGAGCGACCGCTCGGCCTCGAGGACGCTCAGGAAGTCGATGAGGCCGCGCCGGTAGAGCTCGGAGGCCAGCTCCACCGCCCGCCGGCTGGATTGCACGGCCGCATCCAGCGCCCGCCAGCGCTCCTTCTCGCGGCGGCACCGCGACAAGGCGTTTTCCACCTCCTCGAGGGAGAGGAGGACGGTCTTCTCGTAAAGCGTGAGGGCCGCCTGGTGGCGGGCATCCTGAACCTGGACGTTGGCCCAGATCCTTCCGGAGGCGAAGACCGGCCAGCTGAAGCTGGGGCCGATCGACCAGGAGCGGCTGTCCCAGTCGCCGAACGACTTGAAGCGCTGGCTCTCCAGGCCGGCGCTGCCGTTCAGGAAGAAGCGCGGGAAGAGGTCCGCCTTGGCGGCGCCGATGCGCGCGCACGCGGCAGCCAGCTCCCGCTCCGCCCGGCGGATGTCCGGCCGGCGCTGGAGGAGGCCGGAAGGCATGCCGATGGGCACCTCCGGTGGCGGCGGGGGTATCTCCGCCTCCTTCGCCAGCCCCGCCCCCAAGGCTCCCGGCGCCTCGCCGGCCAGAACCCCCAGGCGATGGACCGCCTGGGCCAGGGAGTCTTCCAGGAGCGGCACCTGCGACTCCGTGGTCGCCACCTGCGCCTCGGCGCGCGCCACGTCGAGCTCGCTCACCAGGCCGGCCTGGAACTTGGCGCGGACGAGCGCCGCCGTGTCACGCTGCGCCTCGAGGTTGCGCCGCGCGACGGCGATCTCCTTCTGGAGGCCCCGCAGCTCGATATAGTTCCTCGCCACCTCGGCGAAGAGCGTCACCAGGACATCGCGGTAATCCTCTCGAGCCGCTTCCACCTGGTCCTGCGCCGCCTCGATGCTCCGGCGCGCCCCGCCGAAAAGGTCGATCTCCCAGAGGGCGTCGAAACCACCGTGCCAGAGGTCTTCCTCTTTGCCCATGGACCTGGCCCGCTCGCTGAGGGTGGCGCTGGGGCGGGCCCGCTGGAAAAAGCCGCCGCCGGTGACCGCGGGCAGGGCGCCGGCGCGGGCGATCAGCTTCTGTGCCCGCGCCTCGCGGATGCGCAGCACCGCGGCCTCGACGTCCCGGTTGGCGCGGCGGGCGCGCTCGATCAAGGAGTCGAGAAGGGGGTCATTGAAGCTCTTCCACCACTCCTCCGCCTGGACCGTGGCGAGGCTTGTGCCGGCGACCTTCGGCTCGCTCCACGCCGCCGGCAGAGGCATTTCGGGAGGAACATGGTCCGGGCCGACGCTGCAGCCCGCCAGGAACGTAACCGCCGCCGCCGCCAGGCCTGCGGCCAGGCGCAGAGATCGGGGAGCGATCTGAAAGACGGCGGTCATCGCCCCCCTCCCTTGCCGGGATCGCTGTGCTCGGACGAGGCCGGCGCCGGATTGGCGTTTTGGCGATCGAGAGCATCGGCCTCGATGAAAACATCCATCTGCTGCCCCACGTAAACCGGGAAGTCCCGGAGCTGGAAGCGGTAAAGGACCTGCAGCACGCGGGTGTCGACGCGCTCGGTGCTCTCGCCGGTCAGCGACTTCTTGGGGATGACGAAGGGCTCGAGGCGCACGAAATCGAGCGGCGTACGGAGGTCGGCGTTGCCACGCACCGAGGCCTCCGCCCGGGCTCCGGGCTTGACGCGCCAGGCGTCGTTCTCGTCGATGTCGACCCGCACGTAAAGGTCCTCGACGTTGCCGAGAATCATGAGCGGCGTCGCCAGCGGGCCCGGCTGCGCGTACTCGCCGAGGCGGATCTTCACCTGCAGCACCTCCCCATCGACGGGGGCGCGGATGGTCCGCCGCTCGAGATCGGCCTCGATCTGCTGGCAGGCCGCCCGGGCCGCCCTCACCTCCGCCCCGGCCACCCGGAGATCCTCCTTCCAGGCCCCGGCCTTGAGGAGCGAGAGCTCCGCCCTGGCCGCCTCCAGCCTGGCCTCGGCGACCTGGACGGCGAACTTCTTGCGGCTGAGCTCCTCCTGGCTCACGGCGCGCGGGTCGGTGACGCTCTCCCAGAGCCGCAGCTGGTTCTTCTGGTCGTCAAGTGAAGCCTCCGCCTCGCGGACCTTGGCCTCGAGCGGGGGGACATCCTCCGGCCGCGGCAGGCCGCGCAGGCGCTCCAACTTCGACTGCGCCAGCTCCAGGGCCGCTTTCTTTTCCTGCAGCTCTGCCTGGGTGACCTTGTCCCTCAGCTTGAAGAGGGGAGCGCCGGCTCTCACCTCATCGCCCACCTTCACGAAAATCTCATCCACCAGGTTGCCCACCGGCGTGCCGATGGAGATGTTTTCGGTCGAAGCCTCGACGATACCGGCGCCGGCCACGTACGAGGCGAAGGGGGCGCGGGCCGGCTTGGAAACCGGCGGCGCCGCGGGGACCGGCTTGCTCCCCCGCACCACCGTGAAGATGGCGAAGAGGATTCCGGCGATCGCCAGGACGGGAATCAAGTACTTGCGAATCATGCCGTTTTCCTCAGGTCAATGACTTCCACGACGCGGCCGTCGTTCATCCGGGCCATGCGGTCTGAAAATTTGAAGATGCGCGAGTCGTGGGTGACGATGATGAGCGCCCGGTCCTCCCGCACCGCCACCTCGCGGAGGAGCTCGATCACCCGCTGGCCGGTGTCCTGATCGAGCGAGCTGGTCGGCTCATCGCAGACGATGAGCCGCGGCTCGTGGACCAGCGACCGGGCGATGGCCACCCGCTGCTGTTCGCCCCCGGAGAGCTCGGCGGGAAGGGATCTGGAGCGATCCGCCAGCCTCACCCGGTCCAGCACCTCTCCGGCGCGCTGGATCGCCCGCGAGCGCTTCCAGCCGTTGAGGAGGAGAGGCACGGCGACGTTCTCAACCGCCGTGAGGGTGGGGATGAGGTTGAACGACTGGAAGACAAAGCCGATGGTCTTGCCGCGGTACCGGGTCTTCTCGCGGGAGGGCATTTTCCTCAAGTCCTGGTCGAAAACCCGGCAGTCCCCTTCATCCTGGTCGAGGATGCCGGCGATCACCGAAATGAGCGTGGTCTTGCCGCTGCCGGAAGGCCCCACCAGCATGAGCAGCTCCCCCTGCTCGACCTGGAGATCCACTCCCCGCAGGGCGACCACGCGGCCGCTCCCGCCGCCGTAGATCTTCACCACCCCCCGGCAGCGGACGGCCGCTTTTCCGGAGGGCGCGGTTCCCGGCGCAGTTTGTGACGTTCTGGAATCCATGGCTGAATCTCTCAGGTCTTGAAGACGATGGCCGGCTCGAGCTTGAGCACCTTGTGGATGCTGATCACCGCCGCGGAGAGGCAGATGATGAGCACCGCGCTTCCCGAAATGGCCAGGAGTTGCCACGGCAGCTTGAAGGACAGCTCGCTGTTCCGCAGCAGGTATCCTATGAGCGAGGCCACGCCGACTCCCAGGCCCCAGCCGATGGCGCCGACGAGGAGCGCTTGCAAGAGGATCATGCGCAGCAGCGTCGGCGCCGCTGCCCCCATGGCCTTGAGGGTGCCGAAGTGGCGCAGGTTGTCGAGGGTGAAGTTGTAAAACGTCTGCCCGGCGATGGCGGTCCCGACGATGAAGCCCAGCACCACGGCAATCCCGAAGTTGATGGGAATGCCGGTGTACTTGAGGAAGTAGCTCATGGTCTTCACCTTGAACTGGTCACGGGTGTAGGCGGCGAGGCCGGTCGCCCGCGAGATGCGCCCGCACAGGCGCTCCGGATCCTCCCCCGGCTTGGCCTTGGCGAGGATGAAGGAGAGCAGCTTGCGCTCCCGCGGCGCGAAGGTGGTGGCGCGCGAGTAAGTGGTGTAAACGACCGGCTGCGACTGGAAGGTGCGCGTCACCCGGCAGATCCCCACCACGGTGGCGCGATGGTCGTTCAGCTCGAGGACGTCCCCCACCGCCAGCGGGATCTTGGGGCCGAGGCCATCGGAAGGCGCCCTGGCGAGCTTGTCGCGCGAGCCGACCTCGTCGACGATCACCGCCTCGGCGCGGCGCAGATCGGAGAGCCGGCCCACCACCATTTCCGGCGGGCCGCCGATGAGCGTCGCATCGTCGAGCCCGAAGACGATGCAGGTCTGGAAGTTGCCGTTTTCGAGGCGCGCCTTGAGAAGCCCCTTGTATAGCGGCACCGCCCAGTCGACGCCGTCGACGCCGCGCACCCGGTAGAGCTGGGTGTCCTGGAGCGGCTTGATGTCATCGATGAACTGCACCTTGGGGTCCATCACCCAGATGTCGGGGTAGCTCAGATCGGTGATGGCTCCGAAGGTGCGCGCCATCAGGCCGGTGAAGATGGCCGACTGCTGGGTGATGAGGAGAGAGGCGAAGGTCAAGCCCATGATCATCCCCAGGTACTTGGCGCGGTCGCCGACCAGCATCTTGAGGGCGATGGAGTTCATGAGGTTTTCCTCCTCCTCTTCTTCCTGCCGCCCCTCCAGCCGGCGAGAGCGAGAAGCGAGAATCGGGTGATGTGAGCGGCGATCTTCTGGACCTCGGCCGGGCCGAAGGTCTGCTCCGGGTAGAGCCGCTCGATGACGGCGCGCGAGTGGAAGTAGAGCAGGCACTGGCCGACGACGCTGATGGAAGCGAGCCGGACGTCCCCTTCCCGCGCTCCCGGCCCCATGAGGGCCTCGATGATCGATCGGAGCATGGCCGCGCGCGGCCGGATGTCCTCCACCAGGTGGTTCAGGGCGCCGGTGGGCTCGAACAGCTCGCGGGCGAGGAGCTTGCCCTGCCAGGCGGGCTGCTCTGGATCGAAGATCCGGTTCAGGAACGAGGCGATGAAGCCCTCGAGCCGCCTGGCCGGCGGCGCGTCCGGCGTCAGCCCGCGGTCCGGCGGATGCCGCTCCAGCGAGGAGCGGTGAGCGTGCCGCAGCACGGTCCGGTAAAGCGCTTCCTTGTCGCCGAAGTGGTAGTTGACCGCCGCCACGTTGGCGCGAGCCCGCTCGCAGATGCCACGCACGGTGGCGCCGCGGTACCCCTCGGCGGCGAAAATCTCCCCAGCCGCCTCGAGCAGGCGCCGGCGAGTTTCTTCGTGCAGGTTGAGGGGTGCAGAGGCGGTCTTCATGGTTTTAAACATTGGTTTCAAACAAATATTTTAAACCGATGTTTTAGGCTGTCAAATGTTTTTGCGCCCTTTTCTGGAGGCCAGCCGCGCTGGCATTGAGCCTGCCGGCTACCGGGAGGCCGCCGGCGGAAGCTCCGAGGCTAAACACCGGGAGACCTGAGTAAACGGACCGGATGCATTGACAGTCAGATGAGAGCTACCCCAGATTATGGAATGGTTGTTCCTGGGCGGTCCCGACCCGGCTCCTACCTCGCTAGTAGGCGGGCACTCCTGTTCTTTCTGATATCCAATCAATCATTTCCTTGAAAACAGGACACTGAGGCTGCCCGCCGTTGCCAAAGAGCAATCTTCTTACGTCGGTAACTTTCTCCAAAACAGCCTTTGCATGGACTGTATCCCTGTATTTCCTTCCCTTTTTGGATTGAAATAACTCCTCAACAGCATACTTTGGTGGCTTTACCTGGTTCTGATCTTCAACCGGATGGCGCCAATTCCCGAGTTTGTCCTTAGTGCCCAAGACTGTCTGGAGTTCTTCCTTTGCAGCCAATAGTAACATCTCCACGTCATGCTTGAATGCCGTCGGGAGAAAACGCTCAACCGCCGATTTAATTTGCGCTGGGGAGAAGAGGTATACATCATAAAGAGCACGCTCAACTAGGCCGACCTGAACCTTCTTCAGTTAAGTAAGGTCTTGGTGTCTGAACTTGGTATTCGCGTATTCGCTGTTGGGGTAGAGGTCAGGGAGCCCTAGGACAAGGTCGCGATCACTGTTTGCCAGTTTCTCCGCGGCCCTATGGCCGATCTTTCTGAAATAGCGCGACTTATCATCTAACGGGATCACATGGATACCCCATCCAGATTGGCCCAAGGCGGCCAGCCATTTCGCCCATAGAGTATATAAGGCGATACGATCGGATTCGTCTTCAACAAAAACCCACACTTTCATCCGATCGCCTCCAATTCCCCAGACCGGTGAAGGTCGCCCAAGGTTTCGCCTTCAACAGCCTTGAGCATTTGGATGAGCGTCTTACGATCCGCAGGGCGATGCCAACTGGCCCTGGGCTTATCACCAGCACGCGACATAACAGCTACGTCTGCAATGTCGAAACGGTTTAGAAAGTCCGGGCTGTGCGTGGTGACAAGAACCTGTGTTCGTTCCGACGCCGTCTTAACCATGTCGGCAACAATCGGGAGTAAACGCGGATGCAAACCAACTTCGGGCTCATCGATGGCAATGAGCGGCGGCAACAAGGGGCTCAACAGAGCCGTTGCCAAACACAGAAATCGCAACATCCCGTCTGAAAGCTCCCAGAGCTCCATCGAGCGTTGCATTCCCTTCTCACGCATCCTGACCAAAACCTGTGGAGGCGTTCCGAACGTTGTATCCACATGGATTTCCTCAAACGAGGGATACGCTGCTTTCAGGAACATGCGAAGATCATTTGCCGCGTCCCGAAAATCGTAACGCGTCAACATCTCGTGAAGAACTGTGCCCAAGTTCTCGCCATTTGGAACCAAGATTGCAATAGGCCGGATCTCCGCCGCTTTGGTGCGAAGAGCAGAAAATCTCGTAACATCAAAGCCGGGATAGAATGCCATGCTAGCCAGCAAGAAACGCGCGGCCGACGGAATTGGGAATTCATTGAAAAAACGAATCTGCGACAGCATTAGTGTCGGTTCTTGCGCCTGGGCCGGGAGAGCCTTGTTGTTTGTCGGAAGCCCTCCGCCAGTCTCGCTCACCGTGTTGGGTTGAGGCACTGCTTCGTCAAATGGCACCAGCTGGTGAGATCGTCGATCATAAATGCTTCGCCGGAAGGGTGTGGCTTCGAGGTACTTGAACGCTTCCGAATATCCGGGTAGCGGCTCAGCCCGCTTCAGAACCTCGTATTGAGCCGATGCTTGTCCCTGCGGGTCGGCTTGCAGAACGACCTCGTATAGCATGGATCCTGCGTCTTCTATGGGCAATTGAATCCACCCTGGGGAATCCGGCTTCCTGAACGACACTTTCCACGTCAGCTTACGTTCTGGTTCTGCCGCATTGAGAATAGAAACCATACCCCAATGCCAGCCCAGAACTGTGCCCAACGGATGCTCCACGCATTGTGAAACACACTGCAGGCAGTCCAGGAGAGTACTCTTGCCGACGGCGTTCGCCCCAATGACCACCGTCAGGGGTCGGAAATCGGCAACAAAGCCGTCCAAGAGCCGATAGCCGCCCACCTCGATTTTAGTTATCATATTTGCACCTCACAATTATTGTTGAATTGTCGATTATGACCATGATAGTGTCAAGTGGTGGTAGCTTCAAAAATTAGGCCGGTGCGTCAAAAATAAAAAGCGAGAAAGCGCGAATGCCTATGCTGGTGAAAGAGGAGATCCGGCTGTATTCCAGCCAGATCATCAAGGCCGGCGCCTTGCTGGAAGACACCTCCATCTTCCTCTCCCTGTGGCGGAAGGATCTCTTCATGGAGGAAAACCTCCGGCGCTTCCGCCAAGAAAACCTCCTCGGGAAAGGCTCCCGGGCGAGGGTCGACGAAATGCTAGTTGCATTCCGGAAGCGGTACCTGGTGTCGGAGGACCTGATCCAGAGCCTATCCAGCCTTCTGAAGCAGTCCTTCCGCACCAAAGGCCTGGACAAAATCCTCTACTACTACACCCTCCACGCCGACTTGCTCCTCCAGGACGTCGTCCTCGATTACGTCCTTCCCGCCTACAAATCCGGAAAAATGGAAATGACGGTGGATGGTTTGCAGGGGCAATTGAGCAGCTACGTCCGCGAGGGGAAAACGGCGGGCATATGGTCCGAGCCCACCTTGCGCCGGATCGCCCGCGGCATCCTCTCGACGCTGCGCGACTTCGGCCTGCTCAAGGGCCGGGTAAAAAAATCCATCGCCCCGCCGTATCTTCCCACGGGCGCCTTCAGCTTCATCGCCTTCGACCTCCACTTCCAGGGCCTTTCGGGGCAAGGCCTCCTCAACGCCCGGGAATGGTCCTTCTTCCTCCTCGACAAACGATCCGTCGAACGGAGCTTTTTCGAGGCCCACCAGAGACACTTCCTCGAGTTCCAGGCCGCCGGCTCCATGGTGCGCATCCACTTTCCGGCCGCATCCCGCAAGGAGTACGCCAATGTCCTCGCTGGCGCAGTGGATTGAGTGCCTGGAAGCGGACCTCAAGGCAGCCCCGCCCCGGATCAGCTCCTACCACGACCTCCCCTTCGCCATCCTTCTCTACGATCCCAAGGAGGAGTGGGAGCTACGGCGGCAAATAACCCTTCTTGCCGCCCGCCTGCAAAGCGCCGGTAGGGAGGTGGCGTTCATCTCCCTGGCCGAGCTCCTTTGGAAGTCGGTGGAGGAGTCGGAGGGCATCGAGGCCCTCGTGGAACTGGAGCGCCTGCGCGGCTTCGAGGCAGCCGAGGAGCAGCTCCACCTGTACCTCTCGGACCGTCACTTCCGTCCGCTTCCGGTCCTTCTCGAAGAAAGGCTCAAGATCCTCGATCCGGCACGACACATTGTCTTCCTCAAGCGCGCCGCCGCCCTGGCCCCCGCGGGCTACGCCATCTCGAAGCTTCTCGATGAAATGAAGGGGAAAACCCGCGTCCTGACGATCCTTTTTTACCCCGGCAGCAAGGAAGGAACCCACGGCCTCCGGTTCATGGACCTCAAGGACCGTGAGCCCATGGGCAACTACCGCGTCAAGATTTATGGTTAATGCGCCTTCTGCACCTCAACTTAAAACCATCCGCGACCTCCTGGAGCGCGACCTCTCAAAGCCCATTGAAGAGATCATCAAGCTCGATCAGGTGGAGGAACAGTCGGTCTACACCGAAATCACCGAGTACGTGGCCACCGACCGCATCCGTTCTCAGTATCAGACCCTCCTCAAGGCCATGGCCGATGCGATTTCCGAGCCCCACGAGGGGAGCGGGGTGTGGATCTCGGGATTCTTCGGCTCGGGAAAGTCCTCTTTCGCCAAGAACCTGGGCTACATGCTCTCGAACCGCGCGGTTCTCGGCCACCGGTCGGCGGAGCTCTTGAAAAAGCAGCTTGGCGACAAGCGGCTCTCCGAGCTGATCGATTTCCTGAGCGCCCGCATTCCCACCGAGGTCATCATGTTCGATGTCTCGGTGGACCGCGCCGTCCGGAAGACCACCGAGAAGATGGCCGAGATCCTCTACACCGTGCTCCTCCGGGAGCTGGACTACGCCGAGGACTACGACGTGGCGGAGCTGGAAATCGAGCTGGAAAAGGAAGGCAAACTAAGGAAATTCATGGAGCTGTCCATCCGGGAGTACGGCGAGTGGAGAGAGGTCCGGAGAGGGGCGCAGAAGATGTCCCGCGCCAGCACACTCCTCCACAAGCTGGACCCCGCCACCTACCCCTCCCCGGACTCCTGGGCCAAGTCCTTGCATCGCGGCGCCGATATCACCGTCGCCAAGCTGGCCCAGCGCACCTTCGAGCTGGCGGCGCTGCGCCAGCCCGGAAAGGCCATCGCCTTCATCATCGACGAGGTTGGCCAGTACGTCTCGCGGAGCGCCGACAAGATCCTCGACCTCCAGGCCATCGTCCGGGAGTTCGGCAAGGAGGGGAAGAACCGGCTCAAGAAGAAGGAGACCCCGGCTCCGGTGTGGATCATCGTCACCGCCCAAGAGAAGCTCGAGGAAGTGGTCGCCGCCATCGGCTCTTACCGGGTGGAGCTGGCCAAGCTCCACGACAGCTTCAAGTATCACATCGACCTCGCCCCGGCCGACATCAGCGAGGTGGCGACGAGGAGGGTCTTGACCAAGAAAACAGCCGCCAGGCCGGTACTCCAGGAGATCTTCAGCCGCCATCAAGGGCAGCTCAACGCCTCGCTGCGCCTCGAGCGCAGCAGCCGGCGCGCGGAAGTGTCCGCGGAAGACTTTATCCAATTCTATCCCTACCCGCCCCACTTCATCGAACTCTCCATTGACATCATGAGCGGCATCCGGCTCCAGCCCGGCGCCACGAAGCACCTCGGGGGGAGCAACCGCACCATCATCAAGCAGGCCTACGAGATGCTCGTCTCCGAGCGCACCGCCATGGGGGAAAAGACGGTGGGGGCGCTGGTGTCCCTCGACCAGATTTACGAGCTGGTTGAAGGCAACCTGCCCAGCGAGCGGCAGAAGGACATCAGCGATGTCATGCAGAGCTTTAAAAATGATCCTGCCGACGGAGGCATGGCCGCCCGCGTGGCCAAGGCCATTTGCCTGCTGGAATACGTCCACGACCTCCCCCGCACTGAATCCAACCTGGCGGCATGCCTGGTGGAGGAGGTCGAAAAGCCGGTCTCGAAGCCGGCGGTCGAGCGGGCCATTGAAAGGCTGAGGGTCGCGCAATTCATCCGCCAGTCTGAAAACGGCTGGAAGCTTCAGAGCGCCAAGGAAAAGCAGTGGGACACCGAACGAAACGGCTTCCGCGGCCCCCGGCCCCGCGAACGGAACGAAATCAGCCGCGAAATCCTCGGTTCCATCTTTTCCGAATCCTCTCTGAAGATCTACCGCTACAAGGACTTGAAAAACTTCCGCGTCGGCATCACGGTCGATGGAGCCCCCGTGGGCGACGAGGGCCAGGTGCCCCTTGCTCTCGTGGTCGCTGAGGATGAAGCGGAGGAGTTCAAAAAGCGCCGGGAAGAGATCCGAACCGATTCCAACCAGGAATCCAACCGAGATCAAGGCTTCTGGGTCTTCCCCTTGAACACCGAACTCGACCGGTTGATCGAGGAGGTGCACGCCTCGCGGAAGATGATCTCGAAGTACGAGGAACTCCGCGCCAAGGAGCAGCTCAGCCACGAGGACAGCGCTTGCCTTCAAAACGAAAAGGTCGAGGAGGACCGCTCCAAGAAGCGCCTCCGCGAGAAGTGCACCGAGGCCCTCCAGAGTGGTCAGGGATTCTTCCGGGGGGTCGCCAAGGATGGCTCAGGGCTCGGAAAGACCCTGGAGGAGATTTTCAAGAACTTCTTTGACTACCTGGTGCCCCAGCTTTACCCCAAGCTGGAGCTGGGGGCGCGCCACCTCGATGGCAACGAGGCCGAGGAAGTCCTCAAGGCCGCCAATTTGAACGGACTGCCCCAGGTCCTCTATGCCGGCGAGAAGGGCCTCAACCTGATCGTTCAGCAGGGGAACAAGCTCGTCCCCAATCCCCAGGCCGAGATTGCCCGGGAGATCCTCGAATACCTCCGCCGCGAGCACTCCTACGGCAACAAGGTGACCGGGAAGATTCTCGAGCAGCAGTTCCGCGGCCTGGGCTACGGCTGGGACCTCGACATCCTGCGCCTCGTCCTCGCGGTCCTGCTCCGGGCCGGGTCCATCGAGGTCACCCACCAGGGAAGGCGCTTCCGGAACCATCAGGACCCCCTGTGCCGGCCGCCATTCACGAGTAACGTTTCCTTCCGCGCCGCCTCCTTTGCGCCGCGGGAGTCGGTTGACCTGAAGACCTTGACGAGCGCCGTCAAGCAGCTCGAGGAGCTCATCGGCGAGGAGGTGGACGTCGAGGAGGGGGCCATTGCCGCCGCATTCAAAAAACTCGCCCTGGAGGAGGAAAAGCTCCTTTTGCCCCTGGAAGCCGCCGCCCGCGCCAACCGGCTTCCCTTCCTCGGGATGCTCGAAGACTACCGGGAGTCCATCGATGGCGTCCTCGGAGGCGCCTCCGATGACTGCGTTCGCATCCTTGCCGGCGAGGGAAAAACCTTCAAGGCCAGCCGGGATGGTGTGCGGAGGATCAAGGAAATCCTCGAGGGCGGGGGGCTGGAAAAGATCCTCGACGCTCGACTCGTCCTGGAGAGGATCTGGCCGGTTCTCGCCTCCCATGGGGAAGGCCGGACCCTGGAGCCCAAGGCCAGGGAGCTGGGGGCCTTGCTGCAGGCCGAAAAGCTCCAGGCCGAGGTGGAAAATGCCGGCGGACTGGCCCAGGAGATCCGGGCCGCCTACTCCGGGCTCTACCAGAAAGCCCATGAGGAAAGAAAGGGAGCCTACGAGAAAGCCACCGAGCGAATTCGCGGCCTGCCGGAGTTCGGCGCCTTCCCGAAGGAGACGGCGGAGGAGGTCCTCAAGCCCCTGGTCCACCGCGCTTGCGGCGAGGTGACCTGGGACGGCACCTCCACCCAGTGCCGCCGGTGCAACTCCACCCTGAGCGAGATGGAATCGGACCGCGCGGCTCTCTGCGAGCTCGAGCGCATCGTGCGCCAGCGGATCTTCGACCTCGTGACACCACCCGAGGTCAAGGAAAAGCGCACCGAGCGCGTCCGCATCGCCGAGTTCTTCCGGGGAGCCATCGCCAGCCCAGAGGAGCTGGAGGAGGGCTTGAAGAAGCTCAGGGAGCACCTCGACAAACTCCTTGCCGAGGGGGCGAGGATCCTCCTGGAGTAGCCATGGGCAGCCCGCGCCAGACTTTTGAGGACATGAAGCCGCCGGCTGTGATGATCATCCGGATTTTCCAGATGCTGGAAGAAGAGCTTATTGCAGGAGGGGGTGAGCATGAACCTCCATGAGATGACCCTCGAGGCCCGGGCGGAGCTGACGCAGGAGATCCGGGAACTCCTGGAAGGGACCTATGGCCAGCGCCCCGATGGCCGTTTCGATCCGCCGGGGAGCTTTCCGGCCTTGAAGGCCCTGCCCGAGGCCAGGGAGACGAGAAAACGGCTTGAGAAGTTCCTTGCCGACGAGGCCGCCGCCGGCCTCGGGGGCCCGGAGGCGGTGGAGAAGCTCATAAAAGAAGCCGCCTTCACCCACCTGAACCGCCTGGTGGCCTTCAAGATGCTCGAGGCGCGAAAGCTCATCCGCGGCACCATCGACAAGCACCACGAGTCAAACGCCTTCAAGTTTTACATCGCGGAGGATGCGCACGGCGAGGACCGGAAGCTCCACGAAGCCGGCAGCTTGCCGCAAAACCCCCTCGGCGAGGGCCCGCGGGACATCGCCTACCGCCGGTTCCTCCTCTGGCAATGCGGCAAGCTCGCCAAGGAGATCAAGGTCCTCTTCGACCCCGACAACCTCCCCAGCCGCCTCTTCCCCCGCCCGGCCGCCCTGAAGAGGGTGATCGACATCCTCAACCACCCGGACCTGGCCGGCGCCTGGCAGCCGGGGAGCGAGGAGACCATAGGGTGGGTGTACCAGTTCTGGAGCGAAGAGGAGAAAGCGCGCGCATTCAGGAAGGTCTTCAAGGAAAAGCAAAAGTTCAGCGTCCAGGACCTTCCCGCTGTAACCCAAATTTTCACCCCCCGCTGGATCGTCCGCTGGTTGGTCGAAAACACGCTTGGCAGGCTATGGGTCCACATGCATCCAGAAACCCGGATCCAAGAAAAATTGAAGTGCTTGATCCCGCTTGCAGGAGAACTCCCGGAAGTTACCTTACGAAAAGCCTGTGAGATCAATCTTTTGGATCCTGCCTGCGGCACCATGCATTTCGGCCTCGTGGCTTTTGACCTCCTGGTGGAAATGTACCGCGAGGAGCTTGACAACCAGGGAATACCGGGATGGCCTGATAAGGCCTCGGTTGCAAGCGAAGCCGAAATCGCCCCGAGCATCATCAAAAACAATCTTTTCGGCATCGACATCGACCTCCGCGCCGTCCAGCTCTCGGCGCTCACCTTGTACGTTAAAGCGAAAACGTTCAACCCCAAGGCAGAAATCAAAGATTCCAATCTGGCATGCGCTGACATCCTCCTCATCAACGGGGAACGGATCGATGAATTTCTTTCGGAGATGAAATTTGCCGTCAAGGTTCATGAAAAAGTCATCAAGTCGTTGTGGTCAAGGCTCAAGAATGCCGGGCACTTCGGGACGCTTCTGAGGCTTGAAGAAGAGATCCTTTCCTCGGTGGAAGTGGAAAAAAAGGCCTACAAGGATGATCTCGAGATCTTTAAAGGGATCAAGAACCTCGGCGATGCCTATTTGAGCGGGGGCAGCTTCTGGAGATCTCTGGATGAGCAGATCACTTCTGCCTTTCAGGAATTCGCCCGCAAGCAAGAAGCCCAGGGACGGGATGCAGGCTTCTTCACCGGCGAGGCCGTCAAGGGAATGAAGATCGCCGACATCATGATGGGCCGCTACGATGTCGTCGTCGCCAATCCCCCCTACATGAGCCGGCGGAACATGAACCCCGAGCTGGCCGAATTCCTGGAACGGGCCTATCCCGACAGTAAAGGAGACCTTTATTCTGCCTTCATCGATCGGTCTTCGGAATTTTTAAAAGATGGCGGACGCCTGGGCATGATCACCCAGCAATCCTTCATGTTCATCACCTCCTACGAGAAGCTCCGGGATAAGCTTCTGGATCAGCACGCCATTGAGTGCATGTGCCATGTCGGTCCCAGAGCCTTCGAAGAAATCGTCGGGGAAAAAGTCAACACCACGCTCTTCGTCCTGCGGAGGGAGGGGGAGGCGGGGCGGCGGGATGGGACGGTGGGGACCTACTTTCGGCTGGTGAAGGAGCCGGATGCGGAGGCGAAACGGTTGGGCTTTGAGCGGGCGCTCGCGCGTCTGCGGGGCGGGGAAGTGGCGCCGCCCGTTTACCGCTACCGTCAGGCCGACTTCGACGCCATCCCCGGGCGGCCATGGGTGTATTGGATCATGCCGAGTTTGAGGAAGCTTTTCGAGACCCTTCCCAAGCTGGACGATATTTCCGAGCCCCGAGTTGGCTTACAAACTGGTGAAAACTTCCGTTTCCTGCGGTATTGGTGGGAAGTGGGGATTCAAAATATGGCCTTCAGCTTCGCCAAGACTGCCGAGGCGGAGAAGAGCGGGAAGCGCTGGTTTCCCTACATGAAGGGGGGAAGCTTCCGCAGGTGGTATGGGAATCAGGAATATGCTTTAAACTGGGAAAAGAATGGGTGTGAAATTGATAATTTTGACTGTTCCGTTATTCGCAATCCAAGTTACTACTTCCGCCGCGGGGTCACCTGGACGGATCTGACCTCGGGAAGATTCAGCGCTCGGTTGTCGCCGGGAGGATTTATATTTGATGTCGCTGGTTCTTCCGTTTTTCCTGAGAATGTTCCACTTGTTCTTGGAGTAATGAATTCATCATTATCTCAATGTATTTTAAAATTAATCAATCCAACTGTACACGTTCAGGTCGGTGACCTGTCTCGCTTGCCGATTCCCAAGAAATCCAGCCGGATTCTGGACACCCTCGTTGAGGAAGCCATTGCCCTTGCCAAGGCAGCTAGCGAGGAAGACGAGAGGACTTTCGACTTCATTGCTCCACCCGACTGGCGAAACGGACTCGATGACGTCGTCGCACGGGCCAAAAAACTTGCCGATATCGAGCGCGCCATCGATGAAGAGGTTTACCGGATTTACGACATTTCCCCCGAGGATCGCGCCGCCATAGAGGCGGAACTTCGGGAGCCCGCATCCGCTTCCGAAGATGGCGAGGAAGCAAGCGGCGAAGAAAGCGAGGAAAATGGAGGCGATAAAACTCTTACCCGAAAGGACCTTGCCACCCGATGGATCGGCTACGCTGCCGGGATCGTCCTCGGGCGCTTCCTCCCCGGCGCAGCGAGCCCTTCGGCCGGGGAGCGGGCCCTTGGCCGCGGGCGCTTTGAGAAGAAAACCGCCGCGGCGCTTCGCGATCTCACCGACTCGGATGGCGCCGCCGTCCTTGACCCCGGCCACGCCGATGACTTGGCGAAGCGCGTGAAATCAGCCCTCGAGGTAATTTACCGCGAGGACGGGACGGAGGAGATCCTCGCCGCCGCCCTGGGCGAGAGGGGCGGCAGCGAGGAGCGCCTGCGGAATTACCTCGAGGGGGATTTCTTCAGGGAGCACCTCAAGATCTACCGCAAGCGCCCGGTCTACTGGCTCCTGCAATCGCCCAAAAAGTGCTATGGTTTCTACCTATTCCACGAGCGCATCACAATCGACACCCTTCCACGCCTGCTCGGCCAGGAGTACCTCCAGGCTCGGATCCAGAAGGCGCAAAACGCCATCGCCGACGGCCGCGCCAGCGCCGCGGGCCTGAAGGGCCGGGCGAAAACGGAAATCGAAAAGGAGATCGAGCGCAACGAGGACCTCCTCCTTGACCTCGAGGTGTTTGAAAAAAATCTGCGTCGTGTCCTCGAGGCCCGGAACGACCGCGGTGAGCCGGCCGGCTGGACCCGCGAGCTCGATGACGGCGTCCTCATCAACCTCGCCCCGCTCGCGAGCCTCATCCCCGCCTGGAGCCGTGAGCCCGCGAGGTGCTGGAAGGACCTCGAGTCCGGAAAGTACGACTGGTCCCACACCGCCATGCGCTACTGGCCCGAGCGCGTCCTCAAGAAATGCAAGGCCAACAAATCCTACGCCATCGCCCACGGCCGCCTGGACGCCTACAAGGTGTAAGCACGGACCTCCAAATGAATGACGATTTTAAATATGATCCCGGTTCTCAAAGCTATCCGATCCTCCGTTTGAACATGAAAAAAGGTGATAGCGGAAGAAGTTAAATGACGCGCACCATCCCAAGCCGCGAGTCGATGACGGTGGAACTGAAGAGCGACCTGAAGCGCCTTCCGGACCGGGACCTGGCCGAGGCGGTGGTCTGCCTCGCCAACACCCAGGGCGGGAGGCTCTACCTGGGGGTGGAAAAGGATGGAACCGTGAGCGGCGTTCATCCCGACCATGAAAATCCTCACTATCTCGGCGCCTTGATCTCAAGCCGCACCGTGCCGCCCCTCTCCGTGCGCGTCGAGATGGTCCTGGAAGATGGAAAGACCGTCGCCTGCATCCACGTCCCCCACTCTCGCCAGGCGGTGGCCACTTCCGACGGCACCCTGAAGCGCCGGCGCCTCATGGCCGACGGCTCGCCGCAGTGCGTCCCCTTTTACCCCCACGAGATCCCGGCGCGCCTTGCGGACCTGGGGCTCCTCGACTACTCGGCCCTGGCGGTGGAAGGGGCCTCGGATCGGGATCTGGACTCTCTCGAGCGGGCCCGCCTGCGCCAGATGATCGAACGCTTCGGCGGCCAGCGTACGCTTCTCCCCTTGAACGATGAGGAGCTGGATGGGGCCCTGGGCCTCTCACGGAACGAGGCGGACGGCCGCAGAATTCCAACCGTGGCCGGGCTCCTCATCCTCGGAAAAGAAGAGGCCCTGAGCCGCCATCTCCCGGCTCACGAGACCGCCTTTCAACTCCTCGACGGGACTGACGTCAAGATGAACGAGTTCCGGCGGGCGCCGCTTTTGAAAACCTTCGAGTGGATTCACGATCAGTTTTCGGCCCGGGTGGTGGAAGAAGAGTTCCAGTCAGGCCTCTTCCGGATCGCCGTCCCCAACTTCGACCGGCGGGCCTTCCGCGAGGCCCTGGTCAATGCCCTCATCCACCGCGACTACACCCGGCTCGGCGCCGTGCACATTCGCTGGGATGACGAGGGCATCACGGTGAGCAACCCGGGCGGCTTTGTCGAGGGCGTGACCGTGGAAAACCTGCTCATCGTCGATCCGCGCCCCCGCAACCCTCTCCTCGCCGGCATCGTCAGCAGGATCGGGCTCGCCGAGCGGACCGGACGCGGCGTCGACCTCATCTACCAGGGCCTCCTCCGCTACGGCCGACCGGCGCCCGATTACACCAGAAGCGACGCGACCACCGTCTCGGTCCGGCTTCCCGGGGGAAAAGCCGACTTGCCGCTCATGCGCCTCATCCTCGAAGAAGAAAACCGCACGCAAAAAAGCCTGCCGGTCGAATCGCTGATCGCCCTTTACCAGTTGCGCCTCGAAGGGCGGATCACCACCGAGGCCCTGGCCCGGTCCATTCAGCGCGATGAAGCGGCGGCGCGAGGCGTTCTCGGAAGGCTCGTCGAAGCGGAGCTCGCCGAGGCCCACGGAGCGAAGCGCGGTCGCACGTACACCTTGAGCGCGCGAGTCTACCGCGAGCTCGGCCAGGCCGCCGGCTATGTTCGCCAGAGCGGCTTTGACGACATCCAGCAGGAAGAAATGGTGCGGAAGTACGCCCGCACTCACGGAAAAATCACGCGGAAAGACGCGTCGGAGCTCTGTAGAATCAGCCTCGATCAAGCGTACCGGCTGTTACATAAGCTTCAAAGGGAAGGGTATTTAAAGAAGGCCGGGGAAGGCCGGGGGAGCTATTATAAGCCGGGAAATCACACGAAAAACACGCGAGCGTGATTTATAAACACGCTAGCGTGATTTATCTTGATGGATTGAACGAATCAGGGTAAAAGGAAGCCAAATAAATTATCATAAGTCCTTGTTTGATTTAAAATAGCATAAAAACACGTGCTGAAAGGGGCCTCCTCCGCGTCTGAAGACCCTGTTCAAGGAACAAAGCATGGGCGCCGTATCCGAGAGCCTCAAAAAATTGATCGCCGACCAGATTGACAAGAAGTGCCTCGTCGTCTGGTACGACCCCGAAAAGCATTATACGAGCTTCGCCCCTTCGCTCGCGCTCGCCGAGACTCACCTCGCCTGCTATCACGGCAGCTTTTACGCCCTGCGCCACGAGGTGAGCCGGCTCCTTGAAGGCACCGAGCCGCCCCGGCTCCTCGTCTACGTCCCGCTCGAGAGGGAAAGCGCCGGCAACGCCCTCGTCGAGCTCGAAGCCGCCGGCGTGGTCCTGCGGCCGGGAGAGCAGCCCTGGGAGCGGAACACCAAGCTCTCCATCCTCGCCCGCCGCGCGGCCGAGCCCATCCTCGGCGCCGCTCAAGCCAGGAAGCTGGAGAAGGAGGTCGAGGAAGGAAAATTCATCTTGGAGGAGCTCGATGAGCACCTGAAAAGCGGTGCTCAGGCCCAGGGAGCCCTCGAGCTCATCTTCCAGACCACTTCCCCGGAGAACATCGCCCTCCAGTTCCTCACCCAGAGGGAGGTGGATGAGAAGCTCCTCCAGAAAAAGGCCACCGCCGATCTGGCCAAGCTCCTCGACGAGGCCTTCGATGGGGATTTCCTGGCGGAACTCACGCCCGAGAGCTTGCGAGCCCACTTTCAGAAACATGTCATCGCCACCGACTTCGCGACCAGCCTGGGAGGAGGCCTGCCGAAGGAGCTGAAAAACCTCAAAGCGGCCCGCGATCCCGGCAAGAAAATAGCCTGCGCGGCCCTGGCCAGAACCTGGAGGCGGCGCACCGACCTCCAGGCTAGCTACGTCGAGGCGGCAAATTCCCTGGAAAGAGAGTTTCGCCTTGATACCCATCGGCTGGAATTTCAGGTGTTGAAGGAAGCGGAGACATTCCTCGAAGTCGAGAGGATACTGCAGCTCCAGGCGGCAATTACCATCCTTGAAAAACCGGAGGCGGATCTGATTGACTTCATCCAGCGCCGCCAGAATTCCTTCTGGCCGCTGGTCCGTCCGGATGTGAGTGCCGTCTGGGCCTTCGAGGCCACGGCCGCTCAGGTGGTCCTCGAAGCCGATCGCCTCCTGGTTTACCTGAGGAAAGAAAAACCCGGGGCGGTGGAGATCTTCAAGGCCTACACCTGGGGAGACCGGCCCCTCTGCCTCCTCGACACCTATCACCGCCACATGGAGCGGCTTTACAGCGGCCTTTCCGAGATCGAGGAGTCCCGGGAAGTGCTGGAGAGGCTCCTCTTCGTCGCCCGGAAACGGTACCTGGAAGCCGCCTCGGAGCTCGCCGAGCGGTTCCAACGGGGGTACCAGGAAGCCCGCTTCGAGCTGCCGGGAGTCCTCAAGCAAAGGGATATTTTCGGGATGGTTCCCAGGCCGGAATCCCCCGGTGAAAAGACCGCCTACCTCTGGGTGGATGCGCTCCGCTTCGAGATGGCGCGCGAGCTTTTCCGGATGCTCGAGCCCGATTTCCAGGGGAGCCTCGTGGCGGCCGTGGCCGCGGCGCCGACCATCACCGAGGTCGGCATGGCCGCTCTTCTCCCGGGGGCAAGCCGATCCTTCCAGGTGGTGCCGGCCGGAAAGGGAAAACTCGCTGCGGAGGTCGAGGGGAGCATCCTCAAAGACCGGAGCGACCGCATCGAGTTCCTCAAGAAAACCAGCGGTTTCAAGGTGCTCGACCTGAACCTGGAAAAGCTCCTGCCGATGCCCAACAAAGCCCTGCGCGAGGACATCCAGAAGGCAGAACTCATCCTCATCACCTACCAGAAGATTGACAGCCTCGGTGAAGATGACGATGAAAGCCTCACCCGGCATTTCATGGAGGAAGCCATCAACAATTTGCGCCGGGCCCTCAAGGCACTCGCCGGATTGAAGGTGGGAAAGATCATCTTGACCTCGGATCACGGCTTCCTACACGTGGAAGAGATGGAGAGCGATCTCAAGCTCGAACCGCCCGGGGGGGAAACCGTTCTGATCCACCGGCGGCTGTGGGTGGGGAAGGGGGGCCGTGATGACCCCAATTGCCTGCGGGCGAGGCTTCCCGAGTTTGCGGGCGGCGAGCTCGAGTACGCCACCCCCTGGACCCTCGCCTGCTTCAAGGCCAAAGGCGGCGCCTCCTATTTCCACGGCGGGCTTTCGCCCCAGGAGCTCTTCATTCCGCTCCTTCTGCTCAAGCCCAAGGCCGCCGCGGCCCGCGCCAGGGAAAAAGGCGATGTCCACTGGGCACTCCGGCCGGGACAGGCGAAGATCACCACCCGGTTCTTCTCCGTCCAGGTGCTCGACGAAACCCAACCGCAGATGCTCGCCATGCCCAAGAAAGTGCGATTGGAGATCCGCGCCAAGGACGAGGTCATCTCCAATCCCGTGAGCGCCTCCTATGGCTTTGATGAAGTCGCCGGCACCGTGGAAATGCGCTGCCGAGAGGGGGAAGGCCCCGGGCTTGAACCGAATACTATAACCCTTATGATCAATAGGGAAACGCCGGCGAAACACGCCAGCATTCACCTCCTAGATGCGGAAAGCGGCGTGGAGCTTTGCCGCCTGGAGAAGATCGAGATGTCCATTAGCCTCTGAGAGGACCGAAGATGCCGGAACTGGATGCCAAGGCCACGGCCGCCTTCGGCGGCAAGGTGGTTCGGAAGGACCTGGTCGGAAAGGTGAAGGTGGGCTCGAACATCCCCGTCTTCGTCCTCGAATACCTCCTCGGCAAGTACTGCGCCACGAGCGATGCCGCGGCCATTGAAGCCGGCTTGAAGATGGTGAACCGCACCATTGCCGAGAACTTCGTGCGGCCCGATGAAGCCAACGCCGCCCAGTCGAAGGTCAAGGAAAAGGGACGCCAAACCCTGATCGACAAGGTGAAAGTGCGCTACCTCTCGGAGGACGACAAGTACTGGGCCGAGCTGGTCAATTTCGGCCACCGCTTCGTCCACATCCCGGAGCGTTACATCCGCGAGTTCGACCGGCTGCTCCTCGGTGGCGTCTGGGCCCAGGTCGATCTGGTCCACAAGTTCGAGGAGGAGGCGAAGGGGAAGCGCAGCCCTTTCTGGATCGAAGAGTTGAGGCCCATCCAGATCGCCACCTTCGACCTGGCGGAGTACCGGGAAGGGAGAAAGCAGTTCACCACGGTGGAGTGGATCGACCTCCTCATCCGCAGCATCGGCCTCGAGCCCTCGGCCTTCACGCCGCGCGTCAAGCTCCTCTTCCTGCTGCGCCTCCTCCCCCTCTGCGAGACCAACTACAACCTGGTGGAGCTCGGGCCGCGGGGCACCGGCAAGTCCTACGCCTACCAGGAGCTGTCGCCGTACGTCATCTTGCTCACCGGCCCCACCACCGTGGCCAACCTGTTCTATAACATCAGCACCGGCAAGATGGGCCTGGTAGGGCTCTGGGACGCGGTGGCCTTTGACGAGGTGGCCGACCTCCAGAAGATGCCCAAGGAGGTGGTGACGACGCTCAAGACCTACTGCGAGTCGGGGACCTTCGCTCGCGGCAAGGAAGCCCTGATCGCCCGCGCCTCGACGGCCTTCTTCGGCAACACCAACCAGCCGGTCGAGGTCATGGTGCGTTCATCCCATCTCTTCCTGCCGCTTCCCGATGTCATCCGCGAGGACCTGGCCTTCCTGGACCGCATCCACTTCTACATTCCCGGCTGGGAGATCCCCAAGATGCGGAACGAATTCTTCACCGGCCACTACGGCTTCGTCGTGGACTACCTGGCCGAGGCTTTGCGGCAATTGCGGGTGCACAACTTCACGGAGGTGATCGACCGCCATTTCTCCCTCGGCGCCCATCTGAACGCCCGCGACGTCAAGGCGGTTCGGAAGACGGTCTCGGGGCTGGTAAAGCTTATTCACCCGAGCGGCGAGGTCTCGAAGGATGAGCTCGCCGAGCTTCTGGAGCTGGCCGTCGAGGGCCGGCGGCGGGTGAAGGAGCAGCTCAAGAAAATGGGCTCCTTCGAGTACCACCAGACCTCCTTCTCCTTCATCGACCAGGACAGCCGGCAAGAACGGTTCGTCGGCGTCGCAGAGGAAGGCGGGCGGAATCTCATCTCCCCCGATCCCTTGGCCCCTGGATCGGTCTACACCGCCTCGGTGGATGACCAGGGGAAGGTGGCCCTCTACCGGCTGGAGGTGGGCTGCGCCCCCGGAACCGGCAAGCTGAAAGTCGCCGGCGGCCTTTCGGGAAGCATGAAGGAGTCCATCCAGCGGGCCTTCGCCTACCTGCAAAGCCACAAAGTGAACCTGGGGCTCGCCCACGCCGTCGACGGCATCGACTTTCACGTGGAAGCTATTGACCTCATGGCCAACGCCATCCCCTGCGATGCCGGCGTGGGCCTCGTCGTCGCCATCTACTCGGCGCTGAAGAAACAGGCAGTGCTCCCCGGGCTGGTGGTCCTCGGGGACTTGAGCATCCAGGGAAACCTCAAGCCGCTCCGCTCCCTCATCGAGCCCTTGCGGGTGGGCATGGAAAACGCCGCCAAGCGGGCCCTCATCCCCATCGAGAACAAGCGCCACTTCCTCGAGGTGCCGGCCGATATTCTGGAGAAGGTCGATCCGGTCTTTTATGGCGATCCACTGGCCGCCGCCATGAAGGCGCTGGGATTGGGGTAATTCTGAAAAAGGATCCCCAGCTAAGTTTTAATAATGCCAGGGTGTAGATGTGTCCCGGTTTACACGCTTGTAATTTCATCGCCTCCTGGCTCGAGGGATCCCCTCTGCCGCGAAGCCAGCCTGGGCTTCATGGCTTGACTTGAAGCGTTTGCTTCACCTCCTTGGCCTGCGGATCCAAGAGCTGGACCTCCTTCTCGGAGGCCCCCGCCGCCAGGAGCCGGCCATCGGGGGAGAAGGCCAGGGCGGGGCCGTGGGGATAGTGATGGTAAGGTAAATTTCGAGATTCTGACCAAACCGATCTTTCCAGCTTCCAGAAGTGGAGATCGAGTGTTATGTATCTCCTACGGCCGCCGTAGCCCCAGATACCGGCGACCAGAGGCCGGCCTGCCGGGGAGTATATCAGGGAGATGATGTATCCATCGCCAACAGGATCAAGCTTCTCGGCCAAAGCGCCATTCTCGACATCCCAAAGAAATACTTCTCCGGTAGGATCCGCATCTCGCAGCCCGAAGCCGCCGCTACCGCTTGCCAGTTGTCTTCCATCGGGAGAGAACGCCAAGGCCGTCACCGCGTGGGCGTGCCCACTTAAAGTCCATAACGACTCCCACGTCTGCACATTCCAAACTCGCACCGTCCGGTCATCTCCGCCGCTGGACAGTAACTGCCCGTTGCTTGAAAAAGCGACCGCATTGACCTCGCCGCCATGCGCCTCGAGCGCTCTGAGGAGACTCCCCTCGGGAACGCTCCAGAGCCGCACGGCGCCGTCCCCCCCGCCGGTGGCGATCGTCCGGCCGTCGGGCGAAAACCGGAGGGCGTTCACCCCGACCGGGTGAGCGAAGAAGACCTTCTCCAGCTCCCAGCCCGGCGCGCTCCAGAGCTTGACGGCCCCATCGCGGCCCGCGGTCGCCGCCCGCCGGCTGTCCGGGGAAAAACCGACGGCGGCGATGGATTCCGGATGAGCGGCCACGGTCTTTTCCAGCCCGCCGCTTTTCACATCCCAAATCCGCAGGGCTCCATCCGCGCCGCCGCTCAAGAGGATACCTCCATCCGGCGAGAAGGCCACCGACACCGAATCCAACTTCGTCCCGAGCATCCAGAGCCCTTCGACGGAAAAGGGGGGGATGAAAGTCGGGGCGAGAATGAGGATGAGGACGATCAGGAACGCTCCCGAAAACACTTGCAGACCCGGAAAACCTTTTCCGGCCGCGGCGATGGCCCGTATGCCGTTCCTAGCAAAAACCAAGGCAGCGAAAAACGGAGAGAATCCGAGCGCCCCGATGAAAAAAAACAGGAGGCCGAAAAAAGACTGGGGGGATATCCAGGCTCCGATCGCCAGGGCGAGAGCCGCCCCGGAAAGAAAAATCCCACCCAGAAACGGGCCCAGGCGCGCGAGGCGCCGCCGGCAGCAAAGCCACCCGGCCAGGGCCAGGAGCTGAAAAGCGATGCCCGCGTAGGCCGACTGGTGGTACTCTTCGAGCAGGGCCGGCTCGCCGGAGGAGTCGCCCGGCAGCCAGCGGCTGAGGACGATGGGATCGAAGATCAAGCAGATGACGGGCAGGAGGAGGCCGAAGAGGACGTCAAACACGACCTGCTTGCCGGTCGGCTCTCCCAGGAACTGCCGCTTCCAGAAACCGGCCTTGGGCTTTTCCTGCGGTGAATCCATGGCGCTGACAAATTTTACGTCTTTTTACAAATTTTTTACGAACTTTTTCCCGGCTCGGGCGTCTTATGGGATGCCATGAGCCCGTTGGAACTTGACAGCCTGCACCAGACGAAGGAGCTATCCCTGGCGGACCTCGATCTTTCGAGCCGCTGGCTGGCCTCGACGAGCGAGGTCCTCGCCGGGAGCTTGAGTCCCGGGCGTTGGGAGTGCGTCCACGAGCCGGAGCCGATTCCGGGCCCGCGCTTCCGCGGCTACACCATTCTCGAGCCGGTCGGGCAGGGCGGTTTCGGCGCCGTCTTCCGCGCCCGCGATGAACTGCTCGAGCGGGACGTGGCCTTGAAGGTCCTCCTGCCGCGGGAGCGAGCCGCCGGCGGCCCGCCGGCCCGGGAGCGCCTGCTCCACGAGGCGAGGATCCTGGCGCGCCTCCGCCATCCCAACATCCCGGCGCTTTACGGCATTCTCGAGGAAGATGGGCAGCTGGCGCTGGCGACCGAATACATCGATGGCCCTTCTTACGCGGAAATCTTGAAGGAACGGGGCCCCCTGAGCCTGGAAGAGGTCCGGACCACTGGCCTGGAAGTTTGCCGGGCCCTCGCCGCGCTCCACGGCGCGGGCATCGTCCACGGCGACTTGAAGACCGCCAACCTCATGAAGGACCGGAGCGGCCGGATCCTGCTCACCGATTTCGGCTTGAGCGTCTCCTGGCGCTCGGCCTGCCGTCCAGTGGACTCCGGCCACATCACCGGTTCGCCGCTCTTCATGGCCCCCGAGCAGATCGAGGGGGAGGAGATCGGCCCGCGAACCGACCTCTACGGTCTGGGGGCGGTGCTTTACAACCTGGCGAGCGGGCACTATCCGGCGAACGCCGCGAGCCTCACGGAGCTTTTCGCCAGGATCCGGCGCGGCGAGATCGTTCCCCTGGAGGAGCGGCGCCCGGACCTGCCCTGGCCCTTTGCCGAGGTAGTCGCCAGGGCCCTGGAGCGAAGTCCGGAAGACCGCTTCTCCTCGGCGGAGGAGATGGAGAAGGCTATCACGCGAGCTTGATCAGCGACCGCCGGCGGCCGGGGCGGCAGTCAGCGGCCGAGGATGCGCTCCAAGCTCGAAAGGCTGACGTTCCGCCCGGTGAGGATGATGACGGCGGGCAAGGGCGGCGCCGGGACCTTGCCGGCGAGGCAGGCGGCCAGGGACGCCGCGGCGGAAGGCTCGATCAGATAACGGTGCTCGGCGAGCAGCCAGCGCACCGCCTCGAAGATCTCCTCCTCGGAGACCAGCGCGACCTCGCTGAGGCGGTCCTTGAGAACCGCGAAGGGCCCGGCGCCGATGCCTCCCTCGAGGCCGCCGGCGAGCGTCTCGGCCGCCGGGAGGCGGGTGATCGCCTCGCCGCGATCCAACGACAGCTTCAAGGCCGGCGAGCGCTCGTGCTGGCAGGCGATAAGCCGCAGCGCCGGCGCGCGCTGCTTCAGGTAAAACGCCAGGCCGGCCCCGAGGCCGCCACCGCCCACCGGGAAAAGGCAGCTTTTCGCTTCCGGCAGGTCCTCGATAATTTCGGCGGCGATCGTCCCGCCATTGGCGGCCATGATGGCGGGATCATCGAAGGCGGAAATCCAGCTTCTGCCGGCGCGCCGGGCCTCTTCCTTGGCCCAGGCCTCGGCGTCGTCGAAGCCGGGAAAGGGCGAACGGATCACTTTCACCCCAAGGGCTCGAATGCCCTCGAGTTTCGACTCGTCGATGCGGCTGGGGACGTACACTGTCGCTTCGAGCCCCAGCTCCCGGGCGGCGTGGGCCATCCCCAGGCCGTGGTTCCCCGCCGAGCAGGTGGCAACTCCCCGCCGCCGCTCTTCCGCCTCCAACCGGGAGGAGCGGAAGAGCGCCCCGCGCGCCTTGAAGGAGCCGGTGATCTGCAGGAACTCGAGCTTGAGCCAGGCCGGCCCGCCGAGCCGCCGGGAAAGCGCCGGCGACTCCTCGAGCGGCGTGCGCCGGATGCGCCCCGCGAGGAAGGCGCGGGCTTCGTCGATGAGCTTCAAGCTCAGTTCGTCAACTTGTCTTTTGCACATTTGGCGCGGGATCACTTTTGATTTTTCGCCCAGCTCTCGTACTCGGCCAGGCAGTCTTCCGGACTCACCCATTTTTTCCAGACGGCGCGGGCCTTGAAGCCGTATTCCCGATTCTCCTCGACGCGGTGGATGACGTATTGGAAGTCCCAGGCCGGGCGGGGCTTCTTCGGCAGCTTGAACTTGAAAAGGCTGAAGCGCTCGCTTGCAGCCGTGCCGCGACCTCGAGGAGGACCGCCACCCCCGAGGCGTTGTCCTCCGCCCCAGGATGGAGCCCGGCAGCCGTGATCCCGAGATGGTCGAGGTGCGCGCCGAGGACGATCACCTCGTCCTCATGGCCTTTCCCGCTCCCCCCGATCCAGCCGAGGACATTCTGGCTCTTCAAAGGGGCCTGGCTAGCGGGAGCGGGGAGGTCGAAGGACTGAAACCGCTGCGCGGGCGGGAAGGGCTTCACCCCGGACTTCTCCAGCTCCCGCGCCACGTATTCCGCGGCTCGCCTTTCCCCGGGAGTCCCCGCCCGGCGCCCCTCCAGCTCCTCTCCGGCAAGGAACTGGATGTGCTTGAGGAGGGCCGCGGCTAAAAACTCCGGCAGGACTGGCTCCTGGGCGGCCAGGGGAATCATCAAAGCTCCGGCGAGCAGGCAGCCGGCAAGCTCGAGGATTCGCATGGACGAGAGGAGATGGCGGCAATTCATGACGCCCGTATTATATCAGGCTCTTCGCGTGGAAATGGAGGCGGACGTTACAAGCCGGTTACACGAATCCGAAGAAGCCCGGGGAGAACATAGAGTAGAGTGGCACTTTCAATCACTGCGCGCACCAGCCGCCATCGATGACGATGTCGGTCCCGGTCAAAAAGCCGGCCTCTTCCGCGCAAAGATACAGAGCCAGCCGCCCGATTTCCTCTTCTTTTCCCCATCGTCCAAGGGGAATCTTGGAAATGAACTGCTGGTTCAGCTCCGGATTCTGCAATAACGGCGCGTTCATATCAGTGGCGATCGGTCCGGGGCTGATGGCGTTGACGGTGATTTTTTCTGAGGCCACTTCCAGGGCCAGCGCCCGAGTGAGGCCCAGCAAGCCGGCTTTGCTGGCGGCATAAGCGCTCCGTCCCGCCAGAGCCACGTGGCTCATGATCGAGGTCAGGTTGATGACGCGGCCAAATCCCAGTCCTTTCATGCGCGGCACGAAGGACCGGCACATGAGAAACGCTCCGGTGAGATTCGTCTGGAGAACCTGGTTCCACTCGCCCATGGTAAATTCGGTGAGCGGTTTGCGGATATTTATACCGGCGTTGTTGATCAAGATGTGTATCTTGCTGAATTTCGCCATGACCTCTTTTTCAAGCCGGAGAACCTGTTCTTCTTGAGAGATATCCGCTGCGAACGTTTCCGCGGCGGCGCCGAGTTTTCGGACCGCCTCGGCGGTTTCAGCGAGTTTTTTTTGATCGCGAGACACCAGAGCCAGCCCGGCGCCGGCACTGGCCAGCGACAGGGCTATCGCCCTCCCGAGCCCTCTGCTCGCGCCCGTGATCACCGCCACCTTGCCGGATAGGTTGATTTGGTTCATGGATAATTCCTTTCAATTTTTATTTTTCAGTATATTACTCCCGCGGCTCCATCAGCAGAAGCATTGCTTGTTTTAAAACCCAGGATAGCCCACAAGGAGGCGCCATGAGGCCGGAAAAGGCGACAGTCAAAAGATAGGGGAAGGCCCGCCGAGCGCCAGCTACCTCGCGCTCCCCGTCACTGTGCTGGCGCAAGCCGCCTCGCGGGTCGGGCATGTCTTGCTGAGCGTCGATCCAGACGGGGTGATCAGGCGCCTCCCCCTCCTGGTGAGCTACATTTTTTTTGACCCATTATTCCGGATAATGGTATAATGGCATTTTGTGATCATAATGTTCAGGAATAGAGGTACAGCGGACATTGGCCATCAAAAAAAATTTCCGGATCCCTGTTCACCCTGGTGAAGTTTTGCAAATGCTTCTCGATGAATCCGGCCTCAGCCAGTCGGAGTTCGCCAGGAGACTAGGAGAAAAGCACTCCAAGATCAATGAAATCTGCCGAGGCAAGCGTGGAATCAGCGCCGAAATGGCCATCAAGCTGGGAAAAGCCTTTCGACAGACACCCGATCTCTGGATGGGATTGCAGGATGAGTGGGAACTCTCTCAAATCTCTCTCTCAAGCATCGGGAAAATCCAGCCCATCATACTTCGAGCCGGTTGAAAAATAACCAGGCCGTGAGAATGGTCTGCCACTCTTACTACCTCGTTGTATTTATTTCTCGCAGAAATGCTAATGAAAATAGTCAAGCCAAGATGGGATTAAAATAATAAACATGAACCTGATGCAATGTGGTGCAAGATGGTGTATATTTCAAATATGGCCGTGTCAGAAAAAGTTGTCCGACAGAGTGTTTCTTTGCCGTCTCCGCTGGCTCGACAGGTACGCAAACTTGCCAAGGTTCAATGTAAGAGCGCAAACAAGGTGATCCTTGACCTTATTGGAAAAGGGATCGAATCCCAGGATAGGGAAAAAGCACGATTTCTTGCTCTTGCCGAAGCCCTGGTATCTGCAAAATCCCCCAAGGAGCGGCAGCGTCTAAAAGAAGAGCTTGCCAAGATGGTCTTTGGTCAGTAAATGCCAACAATCCAGTGGACGAATTTGCCGGCTGCTCTTCGAGATCACCTTTTCGAGCGACTGAGAGAGCGAAAAATCAGTGCCGAGGATTTATACCAATTGAAGCTCTGGCGCGAGTCAAAGCCGGATGCTCCTGAAGGTCTCTGGTACAAAGACTTTGGTTCATTTATGATTTGCGGGGAGGGATCCTACCCGAAGACTTTCCTCCTCAGAGGGCAGGTAGCAAAAGGGAAGAAGCTTTAACGCATATGCCACTCGCCCCCCTGGCGCTCATCGAGCAGGGCGCTGGCGCGCAGCACCGTGCCGTCGCCGGGGGCGCGCTCGATGACCTCCAGCCGGCTAGTCTTCCGGTCCGCGGCCGCCACCGCCTGGGTGGGGACGGCATCGCCCGCCGAGAGCAAGGAGAGGATGGCGGCGCTGAAAATCAAACGGCAGGATTTCACCGCCGGGCTCCTTCCTTCTCGAGAGCCGGCTACGCCTTCTTCTCGGCAACTTCCTCCTTCCAGCCGTGCTGGACGGTGGCCGAGTTCTCCAGGCAGCGCGCCACCAGCGCGGTCCAGCCGGTCTGATGGCTCGCTCCGAGGCCGCGGCCAGTCTCGCCGTGGAAGTACTCGTGGAAGAGAATGAGATCCTTCCAGTGGGGATCGGTGGAGAGCTTGCCATCCGGGCCGTTGAACGGCCGGCGGCCGTCCGGGCCGGGCAGGAAGAGGCGCGAGAGGCGCGCGGCGATCTCGCCGGCCACCTGTTTGAGGTTGAACATCCTTCCGGAGCCGGCCGGGCACTCGACCCGCAGCGACCCGCCGTAGAAGTGATGGTAGCGCTCGAGCGCTTCGATGAGCAGGTAGTTGACCGGGAACCAGACCGGCCCGCGCCAGTTGGAGTTGCCGCCGAAGAGCCCGGCGGCCGACTCTCCGGGCGCGTAGTCCACCCGGTAGTCCTCGGCGTTCACCCGGAAGATGTAAGGGCGCTCGCGGTGGAGGCGGGAGAGGGATCGGATGCCGTACGGCGACAGGAACTCGTTCTCATCGAGGAGGTAGCGCAGCACGCGCACCAGGCGGTCGCGCGACGGGATGGCGAGCAGCCGGTGGCCGTGCTTCTCCTCGCACTTGGGCTCCATGCAGGCGATGTGGCGGGCGAGGTCCTTGCGGTTGTCGAGGAACCACTGCATGCGCTTCTTGAAGCCCGGCAGGCGCTCGATGATATCCTCTTCGAGAACCTCCACGGCGTAGAGCGGGATGAGCCCGACCATGGAGCGGATCTTGAGCGGGATCGTCCGCCCGTCGAGCTTGAGCTGGTCGTAGTAGAAGCCGTCCTCCTCGTCCCACAGCCCGGTGCCGCCCAGGGTGTTCATGGCGTCGGCGATGGCCACAAAGTGCTCGAAGAACTTGGAGGCGACATCCTCGTAAGCCGGATCCTCGCTCGCCAGCTCGAGCGCCATGGACAGCAGGGTGGCGCAGTAAAAAGCCATCCACGCGGTGCCATCGGCCTGCTGCAGCTGGCCGCCGGTGGGGAGCGGCTTGGAGCGGTCGAAGACGCCGATGTTGTCTAATCCCAGGAATCCGCCGGAGAAGAGGTTGTTTCCATCGAGATCCTTCCGGTTCACCCACCAGGTGAAGTTGAGGAGAAGCTTGTGGAAGGCGCGCCGCAGGAAGAGGGTGTCGCGATGCCCCCGCGCTCCGGTCATCTTGTAGACCCGCCAGCACGCCCAGGCGTGCACCGGCGGGTTGACGTCGCCGAAGGCAAACTCGTACGCCGGGATCTGCCCGTTGGGATGCATGTACCACT
>JACQVS010000208.1 GCA_016209605.1 Planctomycetota bacterium | reverse complement strand
GCGGGCCTCGGAGCGACCACTTCGTGCACCCGCAAGCGGGTACCCGGCTCCTCCGGCCATTCGCTCCTGCGCCACTGCTCGGAGCTCACCTTTGCGTCTGTGCGGTTATTATGGGGTTGCGGGCGGAGCGCGAAGCGCGCAGCCCGCCTTAGCTCAGGTCGCAGCGCTTGCGGATCACCCACTCGATGGCGAGGAGCGCCGCCAGGATCAAGAGGATCGGCCAGGCCAGGGCCCACTGGTCGTAGAGGCGGCTCTCCTTCACCCGGCGGCTTTTTTCCGGAAGCGCTTCGAGCAGCTCCGGCGCCCGCTCGAGCGGCAGGTAGCGCCCGCCCGGCGCGGCGCGCTCGGCCAGGCGCGCGAGCAGCGCCTCGCCGCGCGCCCGCGCCTCCGCCTCGCGCGACGGCGGCTCGGAGACGGCGAACCGCGCGGCGGCGCGGTCCTCGCGGGCGCCGTAGCCCGGCAGCGCGGGGACGAGCAGCCGCGCCCGGTACTCCCCGGCCTCGAGGCCGTTCGATTCGGATCCGGTGCCGATGGAGCCGCGGAAGATGCCGCCGCTCTTCGGCACCGCCTCCAGGCGCACCCTCCGGCTCGCGCCCCCGGAGACCTCGCCGGAGAGCGAGGTCACCTCCGCGTCGACGCGAAAGTCCGGACCATCCCACTGGAGCTCTCCGGCATGGAGGAGCAGGGCCCGGATGGCCACCTTCTCGGGGATTTCATACTGCGGCTGGTCGGTGGCGAGGCGAGCCTGGTCATCGCCGGGAGGCAGACGGCCGGCGGCCAGCCAGCGGACGAGCTGCCCCCAGAACTTGGCGAAGTGCTCCTCGCCGGCCCGGTAGCGCCAGCGCCAGGTCTCATCGGTGGCCGCGAAGAAGGCCCTACCCGCGCCGGCGTTCTGGCTGAGGAGGAGGGCCCCGCTCTTCTCGGCCTCGGCCGGCTCGGCCCCGGCGCTCCCGGCGGCCGCGGCCGCACTATTCCGGGCGTACGCCCACACCTCGGCGCCCGGGCCGGCGCCGGCGTGCGGGCAGATCCAGGAGACTTTCGGGAAGAGCGACCACAGCTCGCGGTTGCGCTCGCGGCTGGGATCGAGGCGCAGGACCGCCGACCTCTCGCCGGCGGCGGTGAGGGCGATCTGCCAGCCCTCCGCCCCCCCGGGGGCTCCCGGGCGCGCCGGCCTGGGAGAAAGGAGCTTCACCGGAAAAAGCTCCTCCACCGGAGTCGACGCGTAGGCGTAGGGCATGGCCCGCTCGCCGGCGATGAAGACGATGCTGCCGCCCCGGGTGACGGCGAAGTCCCTCAAGCCGGCCAGCTCTTCCCGGGTGAAGACCTCCCGATCGACGTCGCCGAGCACGATCACATCGAAGGCGAACAAGCCGTCGCGGTCGCGGGGGAAGCCCGGCGGCAGGCGCCGGTCCGGCGGTCGCGTCACCAGAAAGCTCTCCGCCGCCAGGGTGGCGTCGTTCTTGAGCGCCTCGCGCAGGTAGCGGAACTCCCAGCGCGGCGAGCCGTCGAGAAAGAGCACCTTGACCTTCTCTTCAATGACGTTGAGCCAGAAGTCGCGGCGGTTGTTCTCGGCGGCGGTTTCTCCCGACTGCGAGGGGAAGCTGGCGGTGAACTTCGAGCGCCCTTTGTTCTTGGGCGTGAAGGACAAGGTCATGGACGCGGTGGCCTCTTCCTTGAAGCTCGAGGGGAGGTCAATGGAGGCCTCCTGGATCGCCTCCTCGCCCTGAAGCACTTTGACCGGCAAAGTCAGCGCCTCGAGGCGGCTGGCGGCGATCGACAGGTGGATCTGGACCTCCTCGCCCTGGAAGGCCGCCTGCGGAGCCTCCAGGGCCGCGATGCGAACGTCTGCTGGCGGTTCGGCCGCCCCGGCCCCCAGGGTGAAGAGGGGGATTCCGCCCATCCTCAGGGCTCCCAGGACCTCTTCCGGGCGCTTGCCGGAGTTGTGGCCGCCGTCGCTGACGAGGAGGGCCACGGAAAACAAGTCGGGCGACTGGCGGATGGCGGCGTCGACGATGGGATCGCCCAGATCGGTCTGTTTTCCATCGGCGGGAGGGAGCTTCAGGGATCCATCTGGCTCGAGCGGCAGCTCCTGAGCCCCCTTCTTGAGGAAGAAGGGGATGACTTGATAGCGTTCCTCCAGGGCCGCGAGCAGCCGGCGGCCGCCGGCGGGGCGGCCATCTTTCAACATCGCCTCCGCCAGCTGGAGGCGGGTCATGGCCGAAAGCCGTCGCCGGACCTCCTCGGAAATGGCCAACCCCAAAGCCCTGGCCTCCGCCTCGAGCTGCCAGGCGGGCCGGCTCGCGTCGGCGAGGCCCATGCTCTGAGAGCCATCGATGAGGAGGAGGAGCTTCGCCGGCACGAGCTTCTCCCGGGGGAGCTTGAAAGCGGCATCCAGCAGCAGGACGGCGAGGGCCAGCGCCACGGCCACGCGAAGGCCCAGGAGAAGAAATCCGAGGCGACGAGGAGCCAGGCGCAGCTCGCGCCGGTAAAGGAGGATGAGCGCCGCGGCGGCGGCCGCGGCCAGGAGCAGCGCGGCGGCGAGCGGCAGGCCGCGAAAAACAAGCTGGCTTTCGTCCATAAGAGCCATTAATTTAACATCTCCAATCACCTCCGCAAGAACATCAAGCCGATGCCCAACACCGCCGCGGCCGTGCAGGCGATGCTGGGCCAGCTGGTGCGCTCCTTGAGGACGAGGCGGGCGGCCGGAATGATCCACAGGGGGTGGGTCGAGGTCAAGGTGGCGACGACGCCTGCCTTGGCGTACTTGGTGCCGGCGGCCAGGAGCAGCACGCCGAGGAACGTCCCCGCGAAGGCCGCCAGATGCAGCGCCGCCGCCTGCCGGCGGCTGGTGAAGAAGGTCCGCAGCGCCGGCCGGCCGTAGAGACAGAGCTGCAAGGCGAGGAGCACGGCGGTCGCCGGCAGGAAGCGCAGGATGGTGCCGAGGAGGAGATGGGTCTCCTGGAACGCCTGGCGGGCAATGACGATCCCCACCGCCTGCGCCAGGGCGGCAAGGAAGGCGAGGAACAGGCCGGCGAGAAACGTCCGGGCCGGCATCCCGGAAACCGGGGATCCGCCGTTCTTGCCGAAGAAGACGGCTCCAGCCACCGCCGCGACGGTGATGCCCAGCCCGCCCAGCTCGAGGCCGCTCAAGGTTTCGCCGAGGAAGAGGATGGCGATTCCGGCGGTGAGCGGCGGGGCAAGGCACTGGCACGCCGTGGTCATCTGCGCGCCAAGGCGGGGCAAGGCGGCGAAGAAAGCGATGTCGCCGATCACCAGCCCCACCACCCCGGAAGCCATGAGCCACCAGCACGCCGCGGAGCTGGCCGGCCACTCGGGACGGATGATGGCGGCGGCGGCTCCGAGGCAGGCCAGGGCCAGAACGTTCTTGAAGAGGCTCAAGGCGCTGGCCGAGTGGCCGTGGCCGAACTTCTTGTAAAGGGTGACGGAGCCGGCCCAGATCATCGCCGCCACGAGGCAAGCGAGCTGGCCGGCGTAGGGAAAGGGGGGCGCGACCGGCGAGGAAACTGCTTCCATGGCCGCGGCTAGCCTTTCTGGAGCGGCTCGGCCGGACCGACCAGCCTCGGCCGCCAGGAGGTGTGGCTTTTCGCCAGATGGCGGGTCAAGAGGATCTCCAGCACGGCGAGCGCCAGCGCCGCCCCCAGGATCCACGGCCAGTGCTCGACGCGGCTCGCCTCGCCGCCTTCCCGCTTCCAGAGCGCCTCGGGAGCCGGGGCGACGGCAAAACCGAAAATCCTCTCGATTCTCTCCCGCTCGAGGTCCGTCAAGCGATTCAGGTTCGACTCTTCCGGCTTCAGGTTGGCGGCGAACACGATCGGCCCCTCCTTGCCGCCGGCGCGCGCGAGAAAGGTGTAGAAGCCGGGATCGGCGGCGCGCTCCGCCGCCATGGGCTTGCCTTCCCGGGTGAGAATGGGCAGGGCCTTGAGCGCGCCGGCGGGATTCTGCAAGGTGACCTGCACGCCCCCCTCCTCGACCTCTGGTTGAGAAAGCTCGAGGACCATCTCCTCCTCAAGGAAGAGGTTCCGCGTCACCAGGTCTCCCTGGCAGAGGTAGCTGGCCAGGCCGTGGATGAGAGGGACGAAGAGAGGCCGCTCCGGCAGCTCCGAGTCCTCCGCATCGGCGGAGATGGGAAACAGCAGCACTTTTCCGCGCCCCAAGATTTTTTCGACGAGGAAAGGGCTGCCCGAGGACAGCTCCCCCAACGCCGTCGATCCGGACGGCGGCAGGGCCAGCTCCAGCCAGCTCCAGATGCGCAGGCTCTCCAGCTCCGGCCGGTTGGCCTCCTTGAACGGCCCGAAGGCCGGATGGTCGAGGCGCAGCTTCCGTGGAGAAACCGCCTGCTCCTTGCCCGCGCTCCTCCGGCCGGCGAGGGAAGCGGGCAGGAGGCCGGCCCCCCCGCGGAACCAGTCGCTGTTGTAGAGGTTGAGGTCGGCCTGCCGGCCGCAGAAGATGAGCAGCCCTCCCCCCTGGCGAACGAGCCGCTCCAGCGCCTCGATGGCCGGGGGGGCGAGAAACGCCGCGTCGGCGAGCATCACCAGCCGCCCCGGGCTCTCTCCCGGCCGGGGCGCGGAAAATCCGCCGGCCTCCGCCTCCAGAATGCCGCCCAGCTCCTTCGCCGGCACGGTCCGCGGCCGGAAAAGCGTTTCGACGGGAGTCTCCTCCCCGGCGCGGGGGGAGAGCGCCAGCTCCAGGTAGTCCCCCTTCCCCTGCAGGCGGCCCGCGCCGCCTTCGCCCGCCGCGATGAGCACCGGCACGTGGTCCACCACCTGGAGCGACAGGCAGCGCGCATCGTCGGCGCTCATGGCATCGCCATCGGTTTGAGCGCGCACGCGATGGAAGCCGGGGGCGTCGAAGCGGAAGGGAAAGCGGACCTCGACCGGGCTGCCGGCGCTCGCGGCGACGGTCCTGGAGGTGACCGGCAGATCATCGACGAAGAACTGCAGCTGGAACGGCGCCGACTCCCCCGGCCCGAAAAGCTGCAGCCTGGCGATCAGATCCACCGGCTTGTCCGTCCCCACGATCGAGCGCGCCGCTTCGAGCGCCACGAGGGCGTGATTCTGGACTCGGGCGCCGGGACTTTCCAGCGCGAGCACCGCCACCGCGGGCGGCGGCACCAGGGCGCGCAGCCTTCCGAGGACGAAGGGCCAGCGGGCCTCCTCCTCAATCGACCAGCTCGAGGCTTGCAGATCGGAAAAGATAAAGACCTCCCGCGCCGCCGCCGATGCCGTGGAGAGGAGGTCGGCGGCGAGGTCAAGGCCGCTCAGCACCGCCGCCCCGCCGCCTTGCAGCCTCAACGCCTCGAGCGCCCCCCGCGCCTCGGTAATGCCGCGCCGGGGCTCGAAGCCTCTCTTTTCCGCGATGGCGGCCAGCGGCACGATCCAGATGACGTCGCCGTCGCGGTGGCGGTCGAGGATCTTCAAGGCGGCCTCGCGGGCCGCATCCCAAAGGCTCTGGCCGCCCTCCATCCTCCAGCCCATGCTGTGGGAGTTGTCGATGAGAAAAACCGCCGCCGCGGCCCCCCGCGCCGCGGCCCGCGCCGGCGTGGCCACGATCGAGGCCGGCCGCGACAGGGCGCCGGCGATCGCGGCGAGGAGGGCCGTCCGCAGGAGGAGGAGAAGCAGCTCGCTCGTGCGCATCCAGCGGATGGTCCGCCGCACATCCTTCAGCAGGAACTGCATAGCCGGCCAGTCGACCGGCCGGGCGCGGCGCCGCTCGAGCAGGTAGAGAATCAAGGGGATGGCGGCGAGGAGAAGCCCCCAGAGGAGGCCCGGATCGCGGCAAGTGTCCGGAAAGATCAAGAGGAGCGAGGCCGGGCTCATGGCGCTCATCCCAATCCGCGCTTGCGCCGCGTCGCCAGGTAGTTGGCCAGCGCCGTGTCGAACGGCGTCCGGGTGTCAACGAGCTGGTAGTCGATGCTCATCGAGTGGCAGCCCTGGCGCAGCCGCTCGAGGTGCTCGTTCAGATTCTTGAGGTAGACCTCGCGGACCCAGCGCGCATCGACTTTCAAGCGCAAGCCGGGGTTTTCGGCATCGCGGAAGTGGATCCAGTGAGAGAAGGGGAACTCCCTTTCCATGGGGTCGACGATCTGGAAGACCAGCACCTCGGAGCCCTGCGCTTTGAGGCGCGCCAGGCCGTGGAGGAGGTCGCGCGCCTCGCTGAAGAGGTCCGAGAGCAGGACCACCAGGCCGCGGCGCCGGATGGCCTCGGCGGCCTTCTGGAGGACGCTGCCGAGCCGGGTTTCGCCGGCGGGAGCCACCTTCTCGAGCTCGCGGAGCAGCCCCTGGAAGTGCACCATGCTCCCCTTCGGCGGCACCAGGCGTCCGATGCCGTCGCTGAAGGTGATCAGGCCCACCGCGTCGAGCTGGTGGATCATGAGCAGGCCCAGCGATGCAGCGAGGCAGGAGGCGTAGCGGAACTTGGAGGTTTCCAGCGATCCGAAGGCCATCGATTTGGAGGCGTCGACCATCAGCATCGTCCGCAGGTTGGTTTCATCCTCGTACTCCTTGAGGTACAGGCGGTCGGTCTTTCCATAGGCGCGCCAGTCGAGGCGCGCCACCTCGTCGCCGGGGACATAAGGGCGGTACTCGGCGAACTCCACCGATGAGCCCTTGAACGGGCTGCGATGGAGGCCGCGCAGGAAGCCCTCCACCACCTGGCGGGCCACCAGCTCGAGATGTCCCAGGCGGGAGACCTGCTGCGGATCGAGGAGCGGCTGGGAGCTGGGCATGCGGCGCTACTCGCTACTCTCGCGGGATCTTGCTGAGCAGCCTGGCCACGAGCGAGGCCGAGGTGATGCCCTCGGCATCGGCGTTGAAGTTGGTGACCAGGCGGTGCGCCAGCACCGGCTCGGCGACGGCCTCCACATCCTCGCACGCTGCATGAAAGCGGCCCTTGAGCAGGGCCCGCGCCTTGGCGCCAAGCATGAGGTACTGCGCCGCCCGGGGGCCGGCCCCCCACGACAGGCTCTCCTGGATGCAGGTTGGGGCCTGGGGATCGTCGGGGCGGGTCCGCCGCACCAGCTTCAAGGCGAACTGGTAGACGTGGTCGCCCGCGGGGACGCGTGGTACGATGCCCTGCAGCTCGCGGATTTCAAGGGAGTTGAGGACCTGCGAGAGCTCGATCTGCTGCGGATTGGTGGTACGCTTCATGATCTTCAGCTCTTCCTCCTCCGAGGGGTAGCGGACCTGAATGGAGAACATGAAGCGATCGAGCTGGGCCTCGGGAAGCGGGTAAGTCCCCTCGTGCTCGATGGGATTTTGCGTGGCGAGCACGAAGAAGGGCTCCGGCAGCGGGAGGGTCTTCTCGCCGACGGTGACGTGGCGCTCCTGCATGGCCTCGAGGAGCGCCGCCTGGGTCTTGGGCGGGGTGCGGTTGATCTCGTCGGCGAGGAGCATGTGGGTGAAGACCGGCCCCTTGAGGAAGCGGAAGGCGCGGTGGCCGGTGGCCGGATCCTCCTGGAGGATTTCCGTCCCGAGGATGTCGGACGGCATGAGGTCCGGGGTGAACTGGACGCGCTTGAAGCTGAGCGACAGGACGCGAGCCAGGGTGCTCACGAGGAGCGTCTTGGCGAGTCCGGGAACGCCGATGAGGAGGCAGTGGCCTCCGGAAAACATCGCCGCCAGCATGAGGTCGATCACCCGCTCCTGCCCGACGATCACCTTGGCAAGCTGCGCCCGCAAGCCGCCGTAGGCGCTGTGCAGCTTCTCAACGAGAGCGCGGTCGCCGGGAGAGTCCTTCAAGGAGCGCTCGGCGGCGGGGGTCGAGGGTCGATAATTCATGGTCCAGGGAGACAGATCTCATATCATCGCCATGGAAGCACAACAAAAAAGAGATCATACCATGGAAAAACCAGGGAAAGACACTAGTAATGTCCCAAAAACTAGTGTCTGACCACAAAGCGAGCTTCGCCCGCAACCGAGCTATCCGCAACTTCTCCGCAGCCTGCGGAGAAGTTGCGGAGGAAGAAGTTAATCTTCCTAGCTTTCTACGGGCTCCTTCATTGCGCCTGGAGTTCGGGATTCCCTCCCCAGCCGTTTTCCGCGCCGATTCCAAATTTGGCGCCGCCCACGAGCGAGGAATTGAGGCCGGCGGAAGTGTTGCCGGATCCTCCCGTGACCACGGAACCCTGTCCAATGGCCTGATTCGCCTGCCCCCCGAGCACGGAAGAGAACGGGCCCGCGGCGGAGTTGCCGATGCCGCCGACGATCCCACCGAAGCTGGTGTAGTTGTTTTCCATCCCCAGGATCAGGTTGTGGGAGCCCCCGCGCTTGTTGGCATCGGGGAGCGGCTCCTGGTATCCCAGAATCAAGTTTCCGCTCCCGTTGAAAGTGCCTGTTTCCCCCAATCCGTTGAGGATCTGGATGTTCACCCCCTCGAAGATGAAGGTCAGCACGGTTTCATCGATGGGAGGATCCTGCACCACGGGGTCCAGGGGAACGCGGGCGATCCTGATATGGTCGAAGAAGGGCTTGATGAATTTCTTGATGAGGTCCAGATCATCCGGGTCGAGGATCGGCGGCTTGCCTTCCAGGGCGCCGACCCGCTTTTCGAGATCGGCCACGGTCAACTCGAGCTTGGCCACGCTCGTCTGGAGGCTCCTCGTGGCTTGATCCAGGGCCGCGAAGTTCTGGTTGACGGGGAGGGCATCGGCCACCTCGCCGTTCTTGAAGATGTTTTTGACGATCGGCTGGTCGCCGGGCAAGACCCCGGCCTGCGACTCAACCGTTCTGAAGCTGCCGGGAATCAGCCAGGCCGCGATCGCCAGAATCAGAAGGCTCGCGGCGATGAAACGCCGGATCAGTGAAGGATTGATATTGATGACGACTTGCATGGATTTGCCTTTCTTCTATGAGCTGGGTTGGGTTTTCCGGTTGGAATCAACTTTGAGTCCAATCGCCTTCGCCCCATTTGAACTGCCCCCACCGGGATTCCCCGGCTTGTGCGGGCGTGCCCCCGCTACCGCCCCCGCCCCCACCCTTCGTGCAGCCTGGAAGAAAAGACAGAATCGACAGCGCCATTAATAGCAGTAAAAAAATGGCTGTTTTAGACCTCATGGCTTTGCTCCTTTCGCTTTGGTGCGATTGACAGGATCTTCGCTAACGGAAGTTCTCCAGCCTCCGATTGGGGGCGCTCGTTCCTCCCATCAGAATTGGAGCGCCGGTGCCTGCTGGAGAAATCGAAACGACCATCACCCCCTTCCAGGAATATAATGTGATCGAATAACCCGAAAATTTACCTAACTAAAATAATAGTCGAAAAGGATTTTCAAGGCAAGGGGATTCTGGCTCCCCCGTTCAAACTCCCCCGCCAGTTTATTAATGGCGATCACCTGGCAACATGAATAAATGAGTTATTTTGGCCAAGCCATTGAGACGACATTCCGGTTGATTCCATAATAGTCAATCCGCTGCGGTGTCAGTCTCACTATCTCGTCGACAATGACCATACATTAGACGAGAGCGGGTTCAATCCCTTTGACTGATTGTGCCAGTGCCTTGTCCGCAAGTTGAATGGCTTCCCGAACTGCTGCTGGAGACAGTTTGCTCAAAGCGTAGGCTTTAACTACTTGATCGATAGTTTCTCCTGGGGAAATCAACGATAACACCAAGCTGACCTCCAAACGAGTGTATTTGAAGGTGGGCCTTCCTCCGCAAACTCCTGGCGCCACTACCACATATTTTCCCAATGGAAAATATTCATAGAGGCGGTCACCGATCATCTCTCGCCTGAGTTGGTGTTTTGCCGGCTTGAATTTAGGGGACTTGGTCAATGCTTGCTTCATTAGGATCAATTTTAAAATGAATGCTCGGACGATGCAATATGGAATATGGAATAGTCAAAATGGTTGGACCAGCCAGCTCAAATTCTTAGGCTATAATTTCGAGGGTTTAGTTTTCCGTACCCCAGAAGTTAAGAGCCCAATGAGGAGGCCGGTCCATGAAGAAAAGCATACGTGTGAATATTCCAGCGGTGAAAGACGCAATCAAGGGCGAATCACGCGAACTGGCAACAGTCTGGTCAAGAGGGTGCTATCACCATCATCGAGGCTGACTTGAGGCTGCTAGCGCAGTTTCGCCGCTCCTCGATTTGCGACGAAACCGGGTCAGGGAATTCATTCTCCCCATTCCATCCGTGGCCCTCACTTGGCCGGAAGCCCGAGCAACCCCCAAACCCGCGGGTCCTCCTGGCCGAGGCGCCAGAAGCCGACCGCCTGGGCGCCGAGGGCCTTGGCCGAGGAGAACTTGGCGTGGAGCGACGCCGCGTCATCGAACCAACCCTGGGCGGTGACCGTTTTTTGAAAGGTGAACCGGTGGGTCGCGGCGGCATCGTACTGGACCTTGGCCTCCGGCTGATCGAGGATCTTGCCGAGATCCTCGTGGCGGATGGCCCGCGCCACCGGCTCGAGCTGCCAGATACGGCCGTAAAACGGCAGCCCCACTACCACCTTCTCCCTGGGCAGCTCGCTCAAGGCGTGGCGCGCGACTCGGTCATGCCACTCCTTCGAGGAGATGCTCCCCGGCGGCCCATCCCGCCAGTGCTCGTCGTAGGTCATGATGAAAAAGCGGTCGGCGAGCGGCGCCAGCTCGCGGTACGGGTAGGCGTCGTTGCTTCCGGCCGCCGTCCGCGCCGGCAGCGCCAGCGAGAAGATGAGCCGCTCGGGCAAGGCGGCCCGCAGCTCGCGGAGGAAGGAGAGGAAGTTCGAGCGGTCTTGAGAGCGCAGGCCTTCAAGGTCGAGCTGGAATCCGGCGACGGGATGACCGCGCTCTTGCCGCGCCAGCTCGGCCAGATCCTCGATCCACTGCTGCCGCAGGCCGTAGCGGGGCTCGAGCAGGAAGTGGAGCAGCGAGCGCTGGCCCGAGGAAGCGACGACGAGATGGGCGCGCGCCCCCCGGCTCTGCGCCAGCTTCAAGGTCTTCTCCGGCAGCTTTCCCGTCAGCTGGCCGATCTCATCCAGGCGATGGCTAAAGAGCGCCACATCGGTGAGCCGGGCCTCCGGGCGCCACCGCTCCTCCTCTCCCGGCATCAAGTACCCCCAGACCTCCTGGAAGCTGACCGCCGGCAGCTGGTCCACAGGGGGAGGCGCCGGCGGCTTCGGCTCCTCGGCCGGCGCTCGAGCCGCCGGTTCGACCCCCGGATCCGTACTGATGAGAGCCGGATTCGCACTGATGAGAGAGTGGGGGGGCTCCGGCTTCGTGGTGGGGCCGGGATTCATCCACCCATGCAGGGCGAGGCCGGCAAGGATGGAAAAGGGAACCAGGGCCACGGGATGGGTGATCAAAGACCGCAAGTCGCGCATGGAGAACCTCGACACTTCTTTTCTGACCTTCCGATAACGCCAGGCTGTATCATAAATGCACAGCGGGCGGCCATTTTCTCAAAACCGGCCGCCCTTCTCAATCTTCTGGGCGCCGCAGTTCAAATTCCTTCGAGATTCTGGTCGATATTGGTGAGGGGATGCGGGTGGATCGTCGGAAACCATTTGGCGGAAAGACGGAGATATGTTTCGAATCCGCATTTTTGATGGCCAGGGTCACCTGGTCCATCAAATTCCTTTGACCACGAAGCCCATCACCATTGGACGGGATCCCGCCTGCACGATCACCATCCCGGAAATCGGCGTCTCCAGGAACCACGCCCTCATCGAGCCGAGCGCCAACTTTTTCACGGTCAAGGATCTGGGCAGCACCAACGGCACCTGGGTGAACAAGAATCCCATCAAGACCCATCTCTTGAAGGATGGCGATATCATCTGCATCGGCAGCTATCGCATCATCGCCGAGCAGACGGCCTACAGCCACATGCAGGAACCGGAACTCGACCGCCTCTCCGAAACCAGCGAAACCTTCATCGACGAAAAAGTCTTTGCATTTGACAAGTCGCCGGAGTCCGGACACACGGTTTTCCGGAACATTGACAGCGATGCCTTGCCGGAGGAGAGCCGCAACGTCTGGCAGCGGCTGGACCGCCTGCAGCAGATCGCCCGCGACATCGGATTGATCGAAACCCTCGAGGTGCTCTACCAGAAGGTCCTGGAGATGGTCATCGCGGAGCTGAAGGCGGACCGCGCGGCCATCCTGATCCCCCACGGTTCCGGAGCATTGAAGCCGGCGGCGGCGCTGTCGGCCATTTCCCCCTCCGCCGACGGGAGCAGCCAGCCGTTCGACATCCATCAAGGGGTGCTGCAGACCGTGGCTAGCGAGTGCACCGCTGTTCTCATCAAGAACGCCGGCCAGGATCAGCGCTTCGTCCCGGCGGAAGGCTCCCGCCCGAGCACGGTGCGCTCGGTGATGTGCGTACCCCTCGTCACCCAGAAGAGCCTGGAAGGGGTGCTTTACCTCGACCGGGTGAAAAATCCTTCTCCCTTCACCGATGAGGACCTCTGGTTTATGACGGTGATCGCCAGCCAGGTCTCGATCAGCCTCACCAATGCGCGCTTGTTTCAAGATGTCCTCACCGAGAAGAGGCGGGTGCAGGCCATCATCGAAAATCTGCAGGATGGGCTGGTGATCACCACCAGGGACTTCGCCATTGAAAAGTTCAATCATGCCGCCTCGCACCTCCTGGTGGGAAAAGTCAGCTACCTGATCGGCAAGAACCTTTTCGAGGTCCTCAAGTCGAAAGGCGAAGGCTTCAGCGAAGACCTCTTCCGCCTGGCCGTCGGCAAGGGCGGCCAGTTCCCATTCCAGGTCAAGCACCGCGAATCTCTGTTCACTTACACTGCCAGCGTCACTCCATTTCCGCATACTGAAAGCGGCGAGGTCGGCTATCAGTTCTCCTTCCGCGACACCACCGCCTTCACCAACCTGGAGCTGCTCAAGTCGGAGTTCATCCGCATCGCGTCGCACAAGCTGAGGACGCCGCTGACCGTGCTTCTGGGGAGCCTGGAGCTGCTCAAGATCGCCCCGGAAAGCGAGCTGCCCCAGACCCGGGAGTACCTGATCGATGGCATCGAAAAGAACTTCGAGCAGCTCCAGTCGCTGGTCAACCGTTTCGTGGAGTTCACCGAGCTGGATCATAACCTCGAGCCTTACAAGGACGTCGATCTCAACGAGGTGCTGACCTCGGTCTGGGCCGGGCTCGCCTCGATCGCCGAGCTCAAGAATGTCCGGCTGGAGAAGCGCGTTGACACCCAGGAGGAGCTGGTCGTCCCCGGCGTTGCCAGCCGCCTCATCCAGTGCTTCACCAACATCCTCCAGAACGCCATCAAGTACTCGCCGGAAGGCGGGATCGTTGAAATCGACCTGGAATCGGACAAGGATCATTTCCGCATTCTCATCAAGGACCAGGGGGCCGGCATCCCGCCGGAGCACCTGCCCTTCATCTTCAGCGGCTTTTACCAGGCGGAGAAGATCCCGACCGGTGAAATCCCCGGCGCCGGCCTGGGCCTGACCATCTCGAGGCGCATCCTGCACCTCCACCAGGCCGCCATCCAGGCCGCCAGCCCGGCCACCCCCGCAGGCAAGGGGACGGTGATCACGGTGAGCTTCCCCAGGGAGACGACCCACATCCCCACCACCCACCACCTGCGCGAGGAATCCTTCGCGCCGGCGGGGTAGGCCTGCAACATACCTGACAAGATTTCATTTTAACACCACGCTTTCTACCTGCTCAAAAGAGATAAAATGGTGCGCGATCCCCTCGATTTTTACAGTTTCATGAGCCTGCATGCTCACTGTGAAGGTACTTTTGACTCGGGGGTACCTTCTGCAAAACGCCATCAAGCCTTGAGGCACGGTTCGCTCATCGACTTTCTGTTTCACTTCAATTGGAATAGGCTGTCGGTTGATGAGCAGGACAAAATCGACTTCCTCTTTTTTCTTGGTGCGCCAAAATTTGAGCTCCATGTTGGGAGATAATTGCGGTAGGAGATTTAAGAAAACAAAAGTTTCGTAAATTTTTCCGGAGTCTTCCCGCTCCTCAATGGAGCGGAAGTCCTTGAGGATGGCGTTTCTCACTCCCAAGTCGTAGAGATAGGTTTTATGCGACTTTTTGAGCTCATTGGCCAGATTGGTGTGATAGCTGCCGACGGAAAAATTGACAAAGGTTTGTTCCATGACTTCAAGATAGCGGGCGATGGTTGGGGCGCTCATTCCTAAAGTCCTGGATAAGTTCGACACTTCCACAAGTTGGCCTTGATCCTGGGCCAGCATATAAAGCAAATGGTTGAAGGCCCGGATGTTTTCTTCCTTGATCAGTCCCTTGACATCTTTAAACAAGTAAGTCGCTAGATAGTCCTCGATCAGCCGCTGCTTTCGGTCTTCGCTTTCAACTTTTGAAAGTCCGGGGAGGCCGCCGTACTGGAGGTAACGTATCAAGTCTGGCCGCAAGGGAGACTCCCAGTTGGAATATTCTGAAAAGCTGAGGGGATAAATTTTATAGCTGAGGAGGCGCCCAGCCAGGCTCTCCTTCAAGTGGGAATGAATTTCAACCGATGAAGAGCCGCTGGCGACGATTTTAATCCTCCCCTTCCTCGATGATCGCTGGTCATAGATCGCTTTGAAAATGCTTCCGGCGTTTTCCAAGTAATAAAATTCATCGACAAAAACGACGTCAGCGTCCTGAACCAGTTTCTGAATGACGCTCCTGCGGTCGCCGGAGAGGAAATTCAAATCGGCCGGCTGCTCGAGGTCGAAAAATCTGGTTTTTTTTCCAGCCTTCTGGGCGTCTTGCTCCAATTGCCGGAGCAATGTGGTCTTCCCGACTTGCCGTGGCCCGGTCAAAATGAGGATTTGCGGTTCCTCTAATTCTTTGCGTAAGTATTGATAAACGCTTCTCTTAATTTCCATGGGAACCATTCTATACTGATGGTTTGAAATGGTTCCAGACTTTTTTGGTGATGGTGTGTACCCCGTTATTTGCACCGAGCCTGGGCCTGACCGGTTCCTGGCACATCCTCCACCTGAACTATGCAGCCATCCAAGCCGCCAGCCCGGCCAACCCGCTAGGCAAAGAGGACCTCATTCTGGGCCTGTCGTCGAGCAAGCGGGAATGCCAGAATCGCGAGTCCGAGGCTCATTTCCCCTGATATTCGGATCTCCGTCATCGACTCGCTCAAGAGACCAACCGATCGAGTCCGTGGAGAAACCGCCGGAAGTACGGCATGCACGCGAACCGCCAGACCTGCCCGCCTCCGTATCTTCAATGAAATCGTAATCCCGTAAGGCGAGAAGGCTCAGATTTAGAGCTTTCTCGTCAACACCGATCATTACCTGGAGCCGGTGCTCTTCCCGCAGCAGAAAGAAGTTGTGGGCAGGCCCTGATCGCACGTCTCCGTACAGCTCTCCCTCCAGCGCTTCGGTATCCGAGCATTCCATGCAGTCTTCGAGGAACTTCTTGAAATTACCGCCCGGCCCGAGCTTCTCTCTAAGAACCTTGGTGGCGTACAGCTTTCCACACGCCTCGCTGAAGCATAGGAGCCCCAAGGCAGCTGTCCAGTTACACCCGTTCTCGATCATCGAGCGGGCGTCGTTGACCATGAACTGGAAAAGCTTGTTCTTGTAGAGCTCTCCTCTGGCGATCTTGTTCAGCTTCTCCTCAAACCCCTCCCAGTCAGCTTCGTTCGGCCAGAAGCCCAGGACCCACCCCTTGCTCTGGTTTCCGCCTGGGTCTGGATAGCGGGGGGTGGAGAGGGGTGGTGGAGGTCATGATTGACCAATCGACAAGGACCCCTGAACGCGGCCACGACTCCGTCCCATAACGCGCGCCTGGATGAAAGCGCAGCCCTCGCTGCCGCTGTCGCCCTGGCCCAGTTCTCTGGATCCTCGCCGCACAGGTTGGTAAGCAGTTTCCTCGCCAGCGGCGCGTGCATCTCCTCGTCGAGATGGACATGACGGTCGAGGTAGAGCCGGAAGGAAGCGCACCGCATGCCAGAGCGTTCAAGCTCCCCAATGAGGGAGCGGAACAATGCCGGAACAAGATCCTCGCGGCCGAGGAGAAACGCCGCGGCTACTTCCAGGGTCGGACCACCGCACATGAAGAGTGTATCATGAACAAACCTGCGCGCTGAATCTGGGATGGGCAGCTGGGTAAGGGCTTGCTCGAACGATAGACCCTTGCGAAGCCTGGCCAGGAACTGCTCGAGGGGGCGAGTGTCCGCGCCGACCTCCCCCATAGCCTCCAGGTAAAGATCGAAGTGACTCATGTAGCGGTGCGGTGTGATCTCGTCGGTCTCCTCGCCAAGGACGATTTCGTTGATGAGGCGTGCGGCGAGCGGGTCCGCTGAGGGAAGCCAAGGGACCTCCACGCAGGTGAGGCGGCGCTGGAGAGTCTTCAGAAGACTCATGAAATCCCAGACGGCGAAGACGTGGGAGGCCATGAAAACGCGAAGGGAAGCCAGGTTGCCGACCATGGCGTACACCGGGTGCGTGACGAGTTCCTGGCGGAGAGGATGGAGCTCCTGTTCAAGACGACTCCAGGGGTCAGGTGGTTCGGGGCTCACGGGCTGTTCTCTGCTTCCTTTTTATTCTGATACCCTCATTTGTTTTATTCGACTGGCACAAAAAGGCGTCCTTCACTGCCAGGAAAAAGGGAATCCCTGTGCCGTCATTCGGCCAGAAACCCCGGATCCACTCCTTGTTTCGGTTTCCGCCCGGGTCTGGGTAGCGGAGGTGGAGAGGGGAGGTGGTGGTGGTCATGAAACTAACTGTACTCGCGGCATTCCTTGGCTTATCGCCTTGATTTCCGCCCTTTCTCTCTGGATAGCGGTCTGAGACTCCGGTAAAGAATGCTTTTTTATCTTGAGGTGTCATTGGTAGATCTTTGTTCCGCCTTTGCAGGATTCTCGCCTTGGATTTTCGTTAGGGCCTGGGTCGCAGCGCTATTTATATACTCAGCCATAAAATCCCTCCTAGATTGCTACGCCGCTGGCTCCTCAGAGTCGCCGAGAATGCCATCCCTCTCAGCGCTGCTTTCCGTGGACTCCCGTGACTCCGCGTCAAGGTCATCGTCACCCTCTCTCAGCCGACCGCACATGGCTGCCTTGAGAAGATCGGTTGCTTTCGCTCGCGAGATTCTGTAGAACCTTTCAATCCGCCACGCGATGAAATCAAGCAGCCTTTCTGGTCTTGGGGAGTCCGCCAAACAACGTCCAGCCTCATTAAGATAATGGCTAAGGTTGGGTTTGGTCCATCGAGGCGAGGGCTTCAGAATCGGGGCTCGCCTGTCGAGGATCGACTGCCTTGGATTTTCCATCCGATCATCAGATTGGGCCTCGAGTTCCCATCGCGCTTTTACGAGGTGCTCCTCAGGAATTCGTGCCGAGTAGCGGCCGAGCAGTTTGAGCATTGCGCGATAGAGGAAGCCCCGCGTCTTTTTCTTCCATCCCCCCGCCACCGGCTGGATCGTATTGTGACTCATTGAGAAGCCCATGCGGCGAACGATTTTGGCGAGTCGGAGGGCAAGCTGCCGCCTGGTCGTGCCGGGATTTCTCTCGATCCACTGTCGTGCCATGGCAGCTATGGGTTCCGCCAAAACCCAACGAAGGTCCGCCTGACCCCTCAGGTCAGAGGAAATCTTCTCGAACTCCTGCTCCAATTCGGCAGCGCTCAGCGTTTCCTCTCGAACTATCTTTTCCATCACCGCCAGGATGGAACGACGCACGCGGCGGATCTTCCCGAGTACTAACTCCTGCAGATGGTGAATAGCCATGAACAGGCCCTGCTTGGAAAGTTCCTCCCTCAGCACGATCGCCAACTTTCGGGTTGACGCTTGGTGGTGCCTTCGCTGCCAGAAACGACAGAGCTTCAAGAACCTCTCTGCGTTCTCGAACCGCCGGCCCTCGACCGAGACGTGAATCTTGTCAGCAAGCTGAGACGAGATCGTTCTCGCTTTCTCCTCGCCCACGATCCCCAGCTCCCGGAGGTAATCTAAGACCCTATCTCGAATCTCGCGGCGGACCAGTGCCCTCTTTCCGGCAAGAATATGCTGAAGGGACTCCACGTTGATGCGAATTCCGTCGCGCCCAAGATCTTCGCGCAGCCGACACGCCAGCGAGCGCACCGATCGGCAAGGATTGAAATGAAGCCAGAGATGAACGATCCAGAGAAAATCCTCTCGGGACACATAAGGCTTAAGGCGTTCTTCGGGCGCCACCACCAACCCAGCCGCCTGAAGAGCGTCTTCAATGTCAGCCTCCATCCCTAGGCCGTTGCTGGCCAAAAGAAGTTTGCTCATAGCCACCTCGACCTCGGGCGGAACGGAAGTGATGGAACCGGAAAGTTGCCGCTTGAGCGTCCTCAAGTGGTATTGGATACCTGTCTCACCTAAGGTCGCACTAAGGTCCCGGGCCAAGGACTCCCTGGACCGTTCAGAGACTTTCCTTAAATACAGAGTCGCCATGGCGCGGAAATAAGCGCCTGGGACCCGATCAGGCGAGCCGTGGGTACGTCGCTCAACTAGAGGTAATCCCGCATCCACTGTCATGGCACAGTTCTCCTAGTGGCCATGCAGGCCTCGCAAGGGCAGATCTCCCGCAGGTATTCGAAGGTGTAGATCCCCGACCGATGGCCGTCACTCCATTCGATGTGGTACGCATAACGTCCGACGGGGCTGAGGGCGAGCGCACGTACATCAAGTGGGACGGTTTCTTCCTGAAGCCGCTTCTTGCCAGTCATTTCGTCGACGCATTGGGCGCAACTGCAGCGGAGCCTTAAGTGACGAAAGGGATAGAGGCTCTCGTGCCCGTCTTTCCAGAGGATCCGGAGGCCCTCCTTCGTAATCTGAGCAAACTCTTTGGGCTCTGGTCGCTCGCTGGTTTCTGTGATTCCAGAAGTCTTGATACTCACTTGGGCAGCAAGGTTTTGGGCCACTCGAAGGAACGCCTGCGCCTCGGGAGAGGCCGGATCAGAGATGGCGATCGGGCTGCCGGAATCCGAGGTCTTGCGAATCTCGCCGGAGAGCGGGATCTCGCCGAGGAAGGGCAGACCGTGGACCTGACAGTACCGCTGAACGCCCCCCCTCCCGAAGATCTCGCCGCTCATATTCTCAATAAGCCCGAGGACCGGAGTCCGAAGCTTATTAAACATGATGATCGCCTTTTCCGCGACGTTGAGGGCGACGTCCTGGGGCGTAGATACGACGGCCGCACCAGTGAGCGGGATGAGCTGGCAAAGGCTAAGCTGAATGTCTCCTGTGCCCGGCGGAAGATCGACCACAAGATAGTCGAGATCGCCCCAGTTGACGTCAGCCAAAAATTGTTCGACCGCCTTGTGGAGCATCGGACCCCTCCAGATCACCGCGTCTCCCTTTGGCATGAAGAAGCCCATGGAAACGATCTTCACGTCGTGCGCCACCAGCGGCTGGAGCTTGCCGTCCTTCGGGAGAGGAGAGCCGGAGGCACCCATGATAGTGGGAATACTTGGTCCGTAGACATCAGCGTCCATGAGTCCCACGCGAGCGCCGAGGCGTTGCAGGGCCACCGCGAGATTGGCGCTCACGGTGGACTTCCCGACCCCGCCCTTGCCGCTGGCTACCGGGATGATGTTCTTCACCAAAGGCACAAGCCTATCCTTCTGTTCCGATTTCGTCGGGCGGACTTGTGCGGTCATCTTGACCTCGACCTGGTGGATGGGTAGGACCGAAAGAGCTGCTCGACGAGCCTCTTCCTTCATCTGTTCTCGGACGGGACATGCCGGAGTTGTAAGTTCGATCGTGAAGGACGCAGTGTCACCGGAAACCTTCAGGTCCTTGACGAAACCCAGGGAAACGATATCCCGTCCCAGATCGGGGTCCTTCACGCGCCGAAGCGCTTGGAGAATAGACTCATGAACCGGCGTGGTTTCTACCATTGACGTATACCTGAATTGAGCGGTCTCATCTTTTGACGCGAACAGTTATAGCGCCACCCCTGCGCCAGGAATCCTCGCAGCCTCTCGATCTCAGCCTTGCTGTCCGTCATACGATGCACCTCCTCTTGGTTTCCTGTCAAGCGAGGCCGTCCGTTCCACGAGCGCCAGGTCCTCGTACGCCTCCCGGAGCTCGCCGGAGCTGCGCAGCCGCGCCAAGGCTTCGGCTTCAAGCTGCCGGATTCGCTCCCGCGACAGGTGGAAGCTGGTACCGATCTCATCCAGGGTCTGGATTTGCTCGCCGCCGATTCCGAAGCGGCGCCGGATCACCTCCCGCTCCCTCGGATCGAGGAACTCCAGGGCCTGGGAGACCGAGCTCGGGATCGCCTCCGTGTAGAGCTTCTCCACCGGGTGAAGCCCGGGGTCGCCAAGGGTCTCGCTCATCCGCCGGCCTTCGGGGTCGTCGTCTCCCGCCGAGATCGACACCGTCTCGCGCATGATCCGCTGCACCCTGTAGGCCACCTCCTTCGGGAGGCGCGTCTCGGGTTTGCGCAGCGCATCCTGGATAGCCTGGGGGACCCGGATCAGCGCCGAGCGGTCGATGAGCGCCTTCCGGATCGCCTGGCGGATCCAGTAGGTCGCGTATGTAGAGAACTTGGTCAGGCGGGTCGGGTCGAAGCGGAAGACCGCCCGGTGGAGGCCCAAAAAGCCTTCCTGAAACAGGTCGGCGCGCTCCATGCCTCGGGTGCGGAACCGGAGGAGTTCGTGGAAGACGAGCCGGAAGTTGGAGACGAGCAGCCGTTCGCGCGCCTGCTCGAGCCTTACCAGAAGCCTCCGCAGCAGCCAGTCAACCTTAACAGCCGCCGTCAATGCGCTGAGCCCCCCGAGCGGGGAGGGATCGTTCACCGCTTCGTGGGCCCACTGGTAGAGCGTCTCCGAATCCAGGGGGTAGCGGCGAAGCACCCGTACACCCCTTCCAAGAGCATTTGCCGCGGCCCGCACGTTTCGCGTCACCAGGCGCTTGGCGCGCTCGAGAGCTGACTTGGCCGCACGGAAGTCCGGCCGCAGGGTTTCTTTCCGCTTGTGCCAAGGGAAGAACCGCCGCCGCCCGCTGGCGATCTCTTCCATTCGGGCCACGTAGCGCCGGTATCCATGAGGGTGCAGCGGCAGGAGCACGCGGAGCCACCGCAAGCACCGCTGCACTGTCCTCCCGAGCACCAACTCTTGCTTATGGGTGAGAAGATCCGCAACGGGTACAACGAGTTCCACTGGGTCTTCTGGGCCTCTCCGTAGGCTGAATGTGGCTGTCATCAGGTTCCGAGAGCCCTCGGTTTTTAAGAGGTTGAGGAAAGAAATAAAGCCATACTTTTTTGTATGCTTTTTTCAATTATAACCAATCTACTGTGGTTTTCAAAAAAAAACCTACAATCTAGTATGCTTTTCTGCCGAGGTTGCTATATGGCGTTCGTGGGGAATTGTGGAATGGCTTAAGTATAATTAATTAAGTGGCTTATAGCAATGTAATACGTATTGCTTTCCGAATTCCAAAGCAAAGGCGCCGTATCGATCAAGTTCCCAACTGTAATTCATGCAAATGGGTGGCGCGCCGCGCGCAACCTCGCCGAGGCGCTCGCGGGGCGCAGACTCAATCCCCACGTGGTAGGTCTCGTGGAAGGGGACTTCGTAAATCGCTTGGCCCAGCGTCTTGAGGAGAGGATTCCTCGACTTCGGTCGTGGCACAGGGGTTGGACGGGTTGAACAGGATGGGGCCACACCCCTTCACGATATATTGAACTTTGGTTAAGTCAACCGGGGCGCGCCTTCGCGCCGCGCTCAGGTGCCCGTCATCGCGCGCGGATCGAGGAGACGCTCGACCTCGTCGTCGGGCAAGAGCTTCTTCTCGCGAACGAGCTTGCGGACGGACTTTCCGGACTTGACCGATTCGCGGGCGATGGCGGCGCAGGCGTCGTAGCCGATGCGCGGGGCGAGGGCCGTTACCATGGCGAGGCTCAGCTCGATCAGCTCGTTGCAGCGCTCGACGTTGGCTTCGAGGCCGCAGACGCAGCGATCGGCGAAGAGGCGCGAGCCGTTCGAAAGAATTTGGATCGACTGGAGGAAGTTGTAGGCCATCACGGGAATCATCACATTGAGTTCGAAGTTCCCGGCCGCGCCGCCCCAGCCGACGGTGGCGTCGCTGCCGACGATTTGCGCGCACACCATTAGCAGCATCTCACACATGCCTGGGTTCACCTTGCCCGGCATGATGGAGCTGCCCGGTTGCAGTTCCGGGATGTGGATCTCTTCGATGCCGCAGCGTGGGCCTGAGCCGAGCCAGCGGACATCGTTGGCGATCTTCGTGAGGCTGACCGCCGCGGAACGGAGCGCGCCGGAGGCTTCGACCAGGCCGTCGCGGGCGGCGAGCGCCTCGAAGAGGTTCGGCGCCTGGCGGAGAGGCAGGTCGGTTTCTTTCGCGAGGCGCGCGATGACCTTCGGGGCGAAGCTCGGGTCGGCCCCGAGCCCGGTCCCGACCGCCGTCCCGCCGAGCGCCAGCTCGCAGATCGCGGCCCGGGCGCCCTCGACCCGGCGGATCATGGCGGTAACCTGCGCGGTGTAGCCGCTGAACTCTTGGCCGAGCCGGATGGGCACGGCGTCCATCAAGTGCGTACGTCCGATCTTGACTATGGGATCGAACTTTTTGGCTTTGGCCGCAAGCGCCGCCTCGAGTTGCCGGAGGGCGGGCAGGAGATCGCGCTCGATGGCCTCGGCGGAGGCGATGTGCACCGCCGCCGGAATGACGTCGTTCGAGGACTGGCCCTTGTTGACGTGGTCGTTCGGATGGACGGGTTTTTTCGAGCCGATCATCCCGCCGAGAAATGTGATCGCCCGATTGGCGATCACCTCGTTGGCATTCATGTTGCTCGAGGTGCCAGAGCCCGTCTGGAAGATATCGACGGGAAAATGCTCGTCATGCTGGCCCTCGGCCACTTCGGTGGCTGCCGTGATGATCGCGTCGGCGAGCTTGGGTTCGAGGAGCCCGCTTTCCTTGTTCACCTCGGCGGCCGCTTTCTTGATGAGGGCAAGCGCCCGGATGAGACGCCGGGGGAGGCGCAGGCCGCTCACGGGAAAGTTCTCGACCGCCCGCTGAGTCTGAGCCCCGTAGAGCGCGCGGGCGGGAACGCGGACCTCTCCCAGGGTATCGGTCTCGGTGCGAAACTCTTCTGACATCGCTCTTCTCCTTGAGGGAAACCTGGAAAAATCGTCACTTGTCGAATAAGACGTCGTCGGAAGCGTCCATCAGGCTCGCTTCATTCCGTGGCCTGCTTCAGACCTGGACATTGTGATTGACAGGTCCAACGCCGTGGCCCAGACCGGGGTTTGTTTCGATAGCCCTGGTTATGTATTTCTTCGCCGTTTCGATCGCTGCCATCACACCGGCCCCTTTGGCAAGTTCCGCAGTGATAGCGGCAGAAAACGTACATCCAGTGCCATGAGTGTGTGCGGTCTCGATGCGGGGAGCGGAGAACGAGTGAAATAGTCCATCTGCATACAACAGGTCGGTGGCCTTCCCGCTGAGATGACCGCCTTTGATCAGTACCGCCTTCGGTCCTAACTGGGCGATGTCCTTGGCGGCGTTCCTCATCGACGATGGATCCTTGATTTGTCGACCGGACAGCACGCTCGCTTCGTAGAGGTTGGGCGTCACCAGGGCAGCGTGAGGCAACAACTCCCGGACCAGAATCTTCTGGGCCTCTTCAGGGAGCAGGGGGGTCCCATGCTTGCTGATCATCACGGGGTCCACTACCAGAGGAAAAGAAAAATGGGCGGCGCGCTGAGCAATCGCCTCGATGATTTCGCAGGCACCGAGGGCTCCGGTTTTTGCCGCATGTGGCGGGAGGTCCTCCAGAACGGAATCCAGTTGGGCCAGTACAAAGCCCGGTGCCAACGGTTCCACCGCTTCCACGGTGCGGGTATTCTGTACGGTCAGCAGGGTCAAGACACTCATACCGTAGACGTTGCGCTGGTGAAAGGTCTTCAGGTCGGCCTGAATGCCGGCGCCACCCGACGGATCCGACCCAGCGATGGTTAAGGCAATCGGCGTCATGCTGTTTGCTCCAACATGGCAGAGAAGAAATTCAGTTCGCACCGCAAGGCGTACGCGTAGGCATCCCTGACCGCCGACGTGTCTTCCGCCATCGAGTCCAGTAACGATTCCAGTCGCGTGACGAGGGCCTGGAAATCAGAACCACTGTACGTGGTGATCCATTGTTGGTACGGATTACCCGCTACAACGGTCTTCGCCAGCTCAGTGCCTAGATAGCCGTAGAGCCGCATGCAAGGGGTCATGGCCGCGATCGTCTCGCCCGGCTCGCGGTGCCAGGCGGTCGCGAGCAAGAAGTCCGTATAGGCTTCTACCGCCCAATACGGTTGAACGCGAGCCAATTCAATCTTGAGCTCTTTCGCGTAACCGGCATGTAGCCTAAGTTCCCGCAAGACACCATTCAACAGTTCGCAGAGGGAGGTGAGAGTCTCCATGTCTTGGCTGCGCGCGGCGGCCAGCGCGTAGGCCCGAGCGAACGCGTTAAGGAAAAAAGCGTCCTGGGCTACGTATCGCCGGAAGGCTTCGGGTTCGAGGGTGCCGTCGGCCAGCCCTCGAACGAAAGGGTGATGCCAACACGCTTCGGCCAGACCCGCATTGTGCTGCCAGAGGATCTCATGAAGCATCTATCCCTCCAAGGTCATCCTCCAGAAATCTCTTTCGTGGGCCAAAACGCTATCAAAATAGCCCTGGCTTGAATCGTGCTGGTTGCCCTCAGTCAGAACTCGCAGGGACTCCACATATTCCGCAAAGCGCGGGTTCGACCATTGGTCAATGAACTCCGCGTACGGCCCCTTGGGTGGCAGCCCGCTCCAGGCAGCCAAGTAGCTGGCCTCGACGCCAAAGAGAACCGCGAGTAGTACCGGATACGGCTCACGATAGGCCGCCTGGATCAGGAAGTCGCAATGGTGCCTGCAGACCTCATGCACCGGGGCGTTGAGCGTTAATCCCCGAGCCGAGGCCTGGGCCTCAAACCAGTCCATCTCTGCATCAAGCGCGCCCAGCCCGGCGATCAGCGGTTTGCGAAACTGGCGCGGCGTCTTGGCTGCTGCGATCCCCTGAAAAGAAGTGAGCGCGTCAACGAAGTGATAATCCTGCACCATCCAGCGATTGAATGCCTCTGGGGACAGCGTGCCATCACCGATGGCATTGAGGAACGCGGCGGCGGTGGCTTCCTGCCAGAGTGTGCCGGCTCGGAGAACAAGGAGTGAATTGTCAAACCGTGACATATCAAGCCCTCCTCATGCTGGTTTCACTATGTCCACCCCGCTTCGGCCATCCCCTGCGTCCTCAGACTTGCGCAGGCCATTGCAAGGTTGGCTTCGCAGGTACCTGCCGTTCGGCGCCGTATGCAGGCAAGGTGGTCAGGCGAACGTCCTCGACTGGGCCACCCACTGTGAAGTGGTAGAAACTCTGCCACTTACGTGCAGCGATCCCAAAGACCTCGTGGACCGGATCGTCGAAGTAGCAGCCGATTCCGGTCGACCGAACGCCCGCTTCTTCGGCCTCGAGGTAAAGCACTTGCCCCACCACGCCGGCCTCCCAGAACAGGTTCCGGTAAAACGCTGCGCCGTACGTCACCAGATTGTCCATGTAGTCGGCGATCATTCCGAGGCTGAAAGCTCCATCGCCGGCGATGTCCTGGCCGCAGGAGACCCTTGCCGCCAACGCTCGACAGTCCCCCTCCTGGAGGAGGTAGAAGGGGAGCCCGGGTGGACAAGTGGGCACGCGCTGCCAACGAAACTCCCGCCGCATCTGTTCCTTGAGGATCGCCAGCTTGTCCGGATCTCGGGGTAGCGCGTAGAGGCCGGGGGATAGACCGTCCACGCGGTGGACGAATAACCCCAGATGAATGCGCGGCCGCCAGGGGATCGCGTCCCATGGCATTGACCGGCCCTCTCGCGTCGGGATCAACCGGGCGAGCATCCGGAAGAATGCTGCCTGTGAGATCGCGGTCGAGCCATCCATGGCCACCGCGCTCCGGCGCCCGAAAATCGCCTTCTCGGCAGTGAGCAAGCCCTGACGGACGGGGATGCCGAAAAGCTCCTCTTCTGCCGGGAACCTGGAAAAGTCCTCGGTGATCGACCGGTTCCCGAAGTGTCGCGTAGCTCGCGCCACCGCATCGATAACAGGCCACTCGAAGCCGTGTTCGGGGCTCAGCGTATTGGCCTTGCCCTGCCAGAGCACACCACTGCCGTCCACCTTCGCCTCGTTCAAGTATCGTGGAACCGCCGACGAAAGCGCCGGTGCGATCAAGGCGAGAAGTTCAGGCTCCTCCCGTTCGGCTTCTCCGAAATCCTCATCGCGGCCGAGCCCCAGGAACCGAGAGATGGCGTCGTCCCCGACGCCATCGAGGAGCACCAATCTCCACCCGAGTGCTGCCGCCGCGATGCGCATGGTGGCAAGCGCGTGCCCGACATCGTGCTGGCAGTACCGGAACGCGCGCTCACCGTACTTCCAGGCTTCCCGCCAATGGACCGAGGACAGACCCACGAGGAAGGATCCTTTAGGGAAGGGCGCGACGAGTTCGGTCCACAGGCTCGCGTCGAGAACGGCACGACGTTCGAGAGCGTGCTCCCTGGGGGCGTAGTGGTATACGGCGGACGTGTCGCCTAGCCGCTCGATCGCAGGTAGAACGGCATAGCCCTCGGTCGGATGAAGATCCCCGCTCGATGGGTTCGCGCGCAAGGACCACGTCGTCTCGTGGAACCGCTTCCATGCCGTCAGAGACAGTGCGTACCGGAAGAACAGGGACACCGACTCCAGGGACAGCGGCTCCGGTGGCACGGTCCCGATCGCGTAGAGCTGCCAGTAGGGAAGTGGGCGACCCGTTGGCGGCAGTGGAAGACGAACGAGGTCCGCTCCCAAGTAGCGGCGAAACGGATCGGGTTGCGTCGCCCAGTCCATGTAGCCGAGCGAAGCGGCGAACCGGTGGAAGTGGTGCTTTGTCCGCTCGTGGTAGGCGACGACCACCTCTTCTGGAGAGGCATCTCCTTCGAGACGATCCGCCCGCTCCAGCGGACCTGGCCCAACTACAAGCGGGAAACGGTAGGAAGCCATGGACATCTCCTCACGCTGTGCAGCGCTCAACAACGCGGCAGCCACGAGCACGATGACCGCGCCGGTGACGACGCGCTAGGCGCGTGGTGGTAACTAGGTTGCGAGTCGGTGTTCTGCATGGACGCGTTCCAGTCTTTCTGACCGCGCTCGGCGGTTGTTCCTACACCTCGATCTCGATGTCGACTTCCGACACGCGAACGTTGTAGCGGGGGACAGGTTGGCGGGCCGGTGGTCCAACGACCTCACCAGTCCGGATGTCGAACGTCGCACCATGCCAGGGGCAGGTCACCTCATGACCTGAGATTTCTCCCTCGGCCAAGGGTCCGCCCCGGTGCGTGCACGTGTTATCGAGCGCGAAGAACTGACCATCGACGTTGAAGAGGGCTATCCGCTTGCCCTTCACGTCGACGAGTCGTGCCTGACCGGGCTCGATATCGTTTGTCTTCGCTACTTTAACAAAGTCAGCCATGTCTCACTCCTCCCGTCTACGCGGTTTACGCGAGCAACTCTTGATCCCGGACACGCCTGGACTTGCGTTTCCGAGACGCCAGTACCGAATTTCACAAATCCTTGTAGGGTGATGCCGGCGCTTTTGTCTCCTGGCGCGGGCACCGCCGCGAAGCGGTGGTCGTGCCACGCGGGCGCGCCTTGCCAGTAGCCAAAATCACTCGGCCTGACACTACAATTCCTTGTGAAATCCAGTACTTAGTGCTCACTTTCTTAATTCCGAATAAGGTTATAGCGGATCTTTTGCCTCCCTGCGGCG
>JACQVS010000188.1 GCA_016209605.1 Planctomycetota bacterium | reverse complement strand
TAGCTGGTGGGGCGATTAACGAGATCATGAGTCAAAACGCCGACCGCGAGTCGCTTGCCAAGCTAGATCACCAGCAAGCCAAGGAAACGGAACAGGCTCTCAGCAATATTGTGCTTACCGCGGCGCGAAATGAATTTGCGGTCAAGCAGCAGGTGGCGCAGCTTGAGGAGGTGATCCGCCGCGAGGCGAGCCTTCGCCTTGAGCTGTATACGATCCAGGAGGCGTTGCAGCAAGCATCAGGGAGGTATCTTGCCACGCTTGCTCGCGGCCATCGCTTGCTCGAGGACCGTTTGCGTTTCCGGCGCCAGGTTGCAGAGCAAATCCAGGAGTACCGGTACCGGGACATGGCTTTCCGGATTTTCCGAAACGACGCCCTGCAAAAGTACCGGGCCCAGTTCGACATGGCGGCGCTTTACGTTTACCTGACTGCGAAGGCCTATGATTTTGAGACCAATCTTTTAGGAAGGGATTCGTTGGCAGGCGAGCACTTTTTGACCTCGATTGTCCGCCAGCGCGCCATCGGCTTGATTCAGAACGGCCAGCCGCTCACCGGCACGACTGGAGATGCCGGCCTAGCCGACCCCATGGCCGGCATGAAGTTAAACTGGGAGCTAGCGTTTAAGGGGCACTTAAATTTAATGACCCGCAAAGGGAAACCAAACGGTTTTCGCTGCGCAAGGAGCTTTTCAGGATTTCTGGAGACGCCTAAGCGCATAATCGAGGCCGATCCGGTGGGTCTCCCTTGACCGGGGCTCCGTGCTGCCGCCAGGAAATGGCCGGAAAAGCCGCTGTCTTGCCGGCGCGGCTGCCGGGCGCCAGGTATAATGTCCAGCGGACCGGCCGTGGTCCCTTTGCCGGGAGCGCGGTTTGCCGGCAGCATATCAGGCCGCGGGATGGGTTGAAAAAGGGATGCAGGACATGACGGCGTCTTCGACCATTTCTTCAAGAGCATGCCTGGCGGCGGGGGGGGAGTCGAGATGACGGCGATGATGGCGCCCGCGTCCGTCCTACTCGGCCTGCTCGGCCTCTTCGGCCAGGCCCAGCCCGGCAAGGACCTCGAAGAGCTGCGCCGCCTCAATCGGGCCGGCCCGGTGGATCAAGCCATCGACCGGGGCTTGAAGTACCTGCTCGGGCAGCAGAACGGCGAGGGGGCCTTCGGGCGGAAGATTCAAACGGCCTTGACGGCGCTGTCGGTCATGGCCTTTCTCGCCGCGGGGCACGTGCCCGGCGAGTCGCCGGAGGGGAAGGCGGTCGAGAAGGGACTGGAGTACCTGCTGGCCGAGGGGCGCCAGAAGGAGGATGGCTACTTCGGCGACAGCGATGGCTCGCGCATGTACGGCCATGGCATCGCCACGCTCCTCCTCGCGGAAGCGCTGGGCATGGGAGCCAAGGAGGCCGACGACCGGCGCCTCCTGCTCGCCTGCCGGAAGGGAATAGACCTCATCCTCAAGTCGCAAGGGGCTCCCAAGGAAAAGCTCCACGCCGGGGGCTGGCGGTACTCCCCCTCGAGCATTGACAGCGACCTCTCGGTGACGGTCTGGCAGGTGATGGCCCTGCGCGCCGCCAAGAACTGCGGCATGGAGGTGCCGGAGAGGGCGGTCCAGGAGGCGGTCGGCTTCATCAACCGCTGCTTCCAGCCGGCGGCTGGGGGCTTCGGCTACCAGCCCGGCAACCTCCCCATGCCGGCCATGACCGGCGCCGGGCTCCTGTCGCTCGAGGTCTGCGGCGTCCGCGGCGGCCGGGAGGTGCAGGCGGGGGCCGACTGGCTGAAACGGCGGCCGATCCGATGGGAGGACCCGTGGTTTTACTACGGCGTTTACTACTACGCTCAGGCCATGCACCAGCTCGGCGAGGAGGAGGACCAGAAGGCGAGGCAGGAAGTGCAGGGGCTGCTCGTCGGCCGCCAGGCCGCCGACGGATCCTGGCCGCCGCCGCCCAAGTCCTCGCAGGAGGAGTCGGCCGGCCCCATCTACCGCACCGCCCTGGCGCTCCTGGCGCTCTCGGTGGAATACCGCTTCCTGCCGATTTACCAGCGGTAAATTTGGCAATATTATTCGGCTGGTTCCTTATACCAAGTCGCCATCCCAGAGCTTCTTGCAAAAGGCCGCCCAGGGTAGAACCAGAATCCCATTTTGAAGCCGGCGGGGCCTTTCCTCGAGCGAAACGGCGATGGCTTTTTTGACCTGGTGCTCTTCCAGGAGGGCCTTCAAATTTCGCAAATCCCGGGCGTCGACCAGCTTCTTGGCCTTGAACTCGAGGGCGGCCTCCATGTCGCCGATGATCAAATCCACCTCGTAGCCGGTGCTCGTCCGCCAGAAGGACAAGGGATGGTCCTTTTCGCGGTAGGAGAGGTAAGCCCGGATCTCTTCGATCAGAAAGTGCTCGAAGAACCGGCCGAACTCCTCGGTGCCCGCTTGCAGGCGCCGCATCCCCGTCAAGGCGCGCACCACGCCGACGTCGAAGAGATAGAATTTTGCCGTTTCGATGAGCCGCCGTTCCTTGGCTCTCCTCCACGGCGGCAAGGTGTGCCCGAGCAGGGTGTCCTCGACGATCTGATGGTACTCGCGGGCGGTTTTCGGGGACACGCCGCAATCTCGGGCGATGTTGGCATAGTTGATTAGCATGCCGTGAGAGGTACCCACCGCTTCGAGAAACTTCGCGAAGGCCGGCACGTTGCGGAGGAGCGCTTCCGCGTGGATCTCCTGTTCGAGATAATCCAGAAGGTAGCTCTTGAGGCTGCGCTCCGGCTTGGAAGCCAGGTAATGCCGAGGGATCAAACCGTGGTTGAGGATCCGCTCCAGATCGGTGGAGTGAATTTCCTCGGTGGTCAAGGGGAAAAGCTCGAAGCGCCAGGCCCGGCCGCCCAGAAGGTTGGCGGCGCCGTGCCGGAGCTTTCGAGCGCTCGAGCCGCAGAGGATGAATTTCGTGGCGGTGTTCTCGATGAGCCAGTGGACCTCATCCAGCAAGGAGGGAACCTTTTGGATCTCATCGATGATCACCAGGGGCCTCGGATTGGCCAGAAGTTCCTCGCGCAGAAGCGCGGGGCGCAGGAGGAGGGTGGTTTTGAGTTCGGTGTCGAGAAGATCGTAGTATTTCGCCTTGGGGAACTGCTGCCTCACCAGGGTGGTCTTGCCGACCTGGCGCGGCCCCCAGAGAAAGGCGGCGCGGGTTCCCTCCAGATCGATTTTGAGGACCCGTCGTAGCTCATTGGATGAACGGGAGTTCATTCCATATAAACTAGATAATCGGGAGTCTTATGTCAAATTATTTTTATCTCTCTCTCCCCATTTCCGTTGCCGGGCGAATCGCTAGCCCGCTTGGGGCCGGTAAAGACCCGTCAGCGCCGCTCGCCTTCCGGCGCCCCATCTTCGGCGGGCGGCTGGAGCCGCTCGCGGACTTCCTGGAGCGTCGGGCCGCTTTCCACATCCCAGCCGCCGGCCTGGAGGGCTTCCAGGAGGCCGGGCCGGTACTGGACGTCCGGGTTGCGGAACGAGAACCGGAAGATGCCGCCAGACGGGGCTGCAAAGCGGAGGAGGACGCGATCATCCTCGAATTGCAGGGACTGCAAGTGGGAGAGTAGCGCCGCCAGCCCTCGCCAATCCTCCTTTTCATCCCGAGCGGTGACCGACTCGATGAGATCGCGCTGGAAGCGCTCGGCAGTGGCCCGGGTCATGGGCAGATCGACCTCGAAGCCGCCATCCTGGAATGAAATCCATGGCGAGCCGCTCCTCGCCCGCTCCAGCCAGAGTCTCTGCGTCGCCTCGTCAAAGTAGGGATGGATCTGCTTTGAAAGATCTGGGCCGGCTCCTTCGATGGCCAGCCTGGAGAGGTGACGGTTCCAGCATTCCAGGGCCCTGGTGAAGTTTCGGATCCGGAAGAGCTGGTATCCGCAAAGCCGCTTCTCCGGGTCCAGAAAGGCGCCGACTTCTTCGAGCTCGATTCCTCGGAGGATTCCCGCCGTCTCGGGGTCCAGGTCTTTTTCGAATTCGGGGTCGTCGAGGTCGAAGTGGCAGCCGGCGATGGCGAATTCCCTCCGCCCCTGAAGCCACCGGGCGGCATGCTCGACCCCCTTGGCGATGGCATTCTCTCGGTCCGGGACGCACACGCCGCGGTAGATGAGCAGCACCTCAAGGGAGTCATCGGCCTCCTGGCAGCGGAGCCGGATCTCCTGGCCGGTGAAGTGAATATCACAGCCGGATTGAAGGAAAGCGAGGGCCAAGAAGAGCAAGGGCAGAAAAGCCGTTGAACGGATCGTTTTCATGAGAGCACCTCTTTTTAACTCCTAGAGCGGTTTTTCATCTTCCACCGAACCGGAAATCCCGCCCGTGCCGCAAGTCGCTGTTGGAGCGCGGGTTGACCGCCCCTCCGAACGCCGTTAAAATCCCCTAGTCAATGGCCGAGGAATCAGAAACCGCCCAGCTTCTCAGGAAATGGCACGCCGGCGATCGCCAAGCCCTCCATGTCCTCATCGAGCGCGATCTGGCGTGGATCCAGGAGCGGGTCCACCGGCGCCTGGGCCCGTTGCTCCGGGCCAAGGCCGAGACGGCGGACTTCGTTCAAGAGACGGTGGTCGAGGTGCTGAGCTACACGCCGAAATTTTTGCTCTCCAGCCGGAGCCAGTTCCGGGCCCTGCTGGCCCGGATCGTTGAAAACCTGCTCCGGGACGAGGCCGACCGCTACACCGCATGCCGCCGCTCCCTCCATCGAGAGCGCCCCCTGCCGCCGGACAGCCGGCTTTGCCTGGACGCCTCCATGGACTCCGCCCAGCGGCCGAGCCGGCAGGCCGAGCGCCAGGAGTGGGAAGCCTGGGTGAGGCTGGGCCTCGAGCTGGTGGAGCCGGAAGAGCGGCAGATCATCCTGTTCCGCTATTGGGACGGGCTTCCCTTCGCCCGGATCGCCCAGCGCCTGGGCATATCCGAGGACGCCGCCCGGATGCGGTTCAACCGCGCCCTGGCGCGCCTCTCGCGCCAGGTGCACGGAATGCGCGGCGGCAAGCTGGGCGAGCTGCTCGAGGGCGGATCGGACTCGTGAGCGGGATGGAAACGACCCCAGGCGATGCACCCACCCCCGGCACCGGCGAGCTTCTGGATGGCCTGGTGGAAGAATACTTGAAGAGCGCCGGAGAGGGCAAGGAAGGGGATTTCCGGGAATTTCTCTCCACGGTGCCGGCGCCGTTCCGGGAGGAATGCCGCGAGAGGATCGAGACCGCCTTGAAGGTCCGGGACGTGCTTGAGGATCTCCAGGAAACCCGTGAGCCGCAGGGGGGAGTCCCCCAGATCGCCGGGTTCCGGATCGACGGGCAGATCGGGGAAGGAGGCCTCGGCGTCGTCTACGCCGCCTGGGATGAAGCCTTGCAAAGAAAGGTCGCCTTGAAGGTGCTCAAGCGCGGGACGGCGCAGGCGGTGAGGGAGGTCATCCTGAACGAGGCGCGCAAGGCCGCCCAGCTTCAAGATCCGGCCATCGTCACCATCCACTCGATCGCTGAAGGCTCGGGCTGCTCCGCCATCGTCATGGAACATATCGAAGGCTATCCCCTCCACCAGGCCGCGGCCGCCCTCACCTTCCGCCAGAAGGCCAGGATCCTCCAGGAGGTGGCCCGCGCCCTGTCCCTGGCTCACGCCAAGGGGATCATCCACCGCGATCTGAAGCCGGAAAATATCCTGCTCACCCCGCAACTGCAGCCCAAGATCCTCGACTTCGGCCTGGCCATTTCTCCCGCGGCCGGCGAGGAGAACAAAAAATTCTTCGAGGGCACGCCGAACTACGCCTCCCCCGAGCAGGTCCGGAGCGAGAAGCTCACCACCGCCTCCGACCTCTTCTCCTTCGGGAGCGTGATGTTCACCTTGCTCGCCGGAAGGCCGCCGTTTCAATCCGGCAATCTGAACGAGCTCCTCAACCGGATCTTGACCTCCGATCCGCCCTTTCCCCGGAGCGTGGACTCCGGAATTCCCGAAGATCTTCAAGCCATCTGCCTCGCCTGCCTGGCCCGCGATCCGGGGAAAAGACCTCCGGCGGCCGAGGTGGTCGCGGACCTGGGAAGGTATCTCGCCGGTGAGCCGGCGCGGCTGCGGCCGGCCCTCTACGGCGATGTCCTCCGCCAGCGGATCGAAAACCATCGGGCCGACCTCCGGAGCTGGGGGGAGCAGGGGATGATTTCCGAGAACGAGAGGGACCGGCTGGAGCTCGTTTACCGCCGCATCCTTGCGGACGAGGACCATTGGATCGTCGACGCCCGGAAGCTTTCCCTGCCGCAGACGCTGCTCTACGCCGGGACCTGGACGATGGTGGTATGCGCCGGCCTGCTGGTCTGGCTCCTGCGCCGCGACCTCTCGCCAGCGGCGCGCTGGCTGATTCCGGCGGCGGCATGCCTCTCGCTGCTGGTTACCGGCCTCTGGGCCCATTTCCGCAGGGAAGTGGTCGCCTCCGCCTCCTTTCTCGCCGGGGCCGTGCTCGCCGTGGTCCCGGCAGCGCTCTCGGCGCTGGCAGAAGGGGAGATTCTGGCTCGACGGACGGAAGGGGTGGCGCAGCTCCTGGGGCCGCCCTTTTCCAATTTCCAGGTCCTGGCGGCGGCCCTTTCGGGGCTGGCGTTGTCGATGGTTGTGTGGTGGAAGATCCGCCTGACCGGCTTCGCCTGGACCACCGCCATCCTCCTGGCCGCTTCTTACCTGTCGTTGCTCATCACCCAGGGCTGGCTCGACTTCAAACCCGAGAACCAGGCGCTCTCCTGCCTGCCGCTCGTGGCCCTGGAAGGCTGCGCCATCGGGTGCGAGCGCGCCCGGAGGTTCCGCTGGGCTTTTCCATTCCACTTCCTGGCCCTGGTCGCGCTGGTGGCAGCGCTGGACGTCATCGCATTGGAAGGCTCCACTCTCGAGCTGCTGGGGCTCGAGGCCTTTTCCTTCCTGAATCCTGATCGGATGCGGTACTATTCGCTCGCCCTGAACGGTTTGGTCTTCCTGGCCTTGATGGTCTTCACCGAGCGGGCGAGGAGCCTGGACCTGCGCTCCGGCAGCCGGATACTGGAGCTGCTTGTCCCGGTGCATCTCCTGGGCTCGCTCTACGCCAACGCTCAGGAGCAGAAGAGGCTCGAATCCGTGGGCGTCGATGTGGCCATTTACCTGGCGGCGGTTGCCGCCATCCTGCTCCTCGGACCGTGGAGGAGCCGCCGGCGTTTCCTCCTTGGCGGCCTGGCAGGAATCGCCCTGGGATTTTACCTCTTGATCGACCTGAAACTGATCTCCAGGCCGATCTTCCTGGTGGCTCTCGGGCTCCTGGGCTTCGCGGCGGCGCTCTCGACCGCCCTTTATCTCCCCGGATCGGCTCAGAAGGGGAAGTGAGCCGGCCGTTGAAATAATGAATTTAGCTGAATCCCAAGGCGGCGCTCGCCTTCCTTTCCGGCCTATTGCTCCTTTCCCTGGAGGTCTTCTGGACCCGGATGTTCGCGCTCGTTCACGAAAACTCGGTCCATTCCTTCGCTCTGGTCCTGGTGATCTTCCTCCTCGGGCTGGCGGGCGGAGCGGCCCTGGCGAAATCGCTTTTAGAGCGTGGCGCTTCCGCGAAGGCCAGCCTCGCCATCGCCTGGTGCGCCTCGGGGCTCTGGACCATCCTCTCCCCGCGCCTCTTTCTCCTCCTCAGCCCCGGAATGGATTACCTGGTGGCCGGCGGGAGCGCCGCCCAGGGAATCGGCCTGCTCTGGCGCGCCGCTTTGATCCTTCTTCCAGCGACCCTGGCCGCGGGCGCGGCCCTGTCTCTCCTCCTGGAGCTAGCGGGCGGCGGGAGGAACTCGCCGGCGGGCCTCCAGCTTGGCCGCCTGCTGGCTGCAAACACGGCGGGATCGGTTCTGGGGCCTCTCCTCGCCAATACCCTGCCGGGCGCGCCGGCCTGGGCCTCTGGTGGAGCATCGCCCTGGCTGGAGGGGCGCTGGGGGTCGCGGGAGCGGAGGTGTTCGAGGGTTTTTCCCTGCGCCCGCTGGCGTCAGCGCGGCGCCTGGGAGCGTATGCGCTCGCTGCGGGGCTGATCTGGCTGACCGACCCCGGCGGACTGCCGCGGGCGCGGCTCAACCCGGAACGAGGGGAAACGCTCATCTGCCTCAAGGAGGGAAGCTATGGCCACCTTCACCAAGCTGCCGGCGAAGCTCCAGCGCGCCGTGCTGGGAAGGGAACTCCAACTTCCGGATGGCCAGCCGCCGGCTGGGCGGTGAGAGGGGCTCTTATCGGCCAGCGAGCCATGGGCACGCGTCCATTCGATTTCTAGCGGCTGCCCGGCGGACATTATTGAGACGGAGCGGTCCCGACCGGCGGCGAGACGGGCAACTGCGGTTCAGGGGCCTTCTCCGTTCCGGCCGGCTTGCTCCAGCCGTCGAAGCGCACGGAGTAGCCGAAGAGGATCAGGAAGTCCGCGAAGGCCGCGTCGCCGTGCCGGCCATCCCGGCGGTCGGAAACGCTGATCCAGCGGTTGCGGTAGACCGCCACCGGCACGCTGAAGGAGAATACGTTCCGGCCCACGGCGTAGTTGATGCCGGGCTCGACCGAAACGGCGATGCCGGGGCGGCGGAAGCCATCGCTGTCGCCGATCAAGTCCCGGACGGGCACGCCTTCAACGCGGCCTCCGATGCTGAAGGACCAGCCCTGCTCCGGGAATACCAACACGTTGACGCCGGCACGGCCCAGGAACTGGTCCGAGATGGACATCTCCGCCTCGGATGCGCGCGAGCGGAACGTCGGCACATTATTGGTGTTCTGGGGATTGAGGAGGTAAATCCCCTGTCCATAAAGTGTGAACCTCTCGAAGATGAGCTTGAAGGCCCGCAGATCAAAAATGGCGCCGTAGCCTCCATCGCCGGGCTGGATGGACTGGTCGACGGTCCGGTGCGCTATGGTGCCGTCCGATTGACGGAAGTTGTCGCTGACATCATCTTCGCCGGTGGGGAATTTGACGCCCAGGCCGAAGGCGATATTCTGGTCGGGATGGGCCGCGGGCTCGAAGATCCAGAACGACCCCAGCAGGCTGAAGTCGCCGATCCCCTGGGCGTGGGTCTCGTTGCGGCCGAGAAAGCCGGGGGTTGGGGCCGGATTGCGGATCGCTTGAGACCGTTCCGCGATCAGCACCGGCAGGTTGACCGAGGCGCTGAACCGCTCCGTCAAGGCAAAGCTCAGATTGAAGTCGAGGAGGTTGATGTCGTTGATGACTTCGGAGTGCTCATGCCGGCGGTTTTTGTCCTCGTGGTCTCCGGTGAAGTGGCGGTCGGAGTACTGCCAGCGGTATCCGAAGGAAAATTGAAATTCCGTCGGCTGAAGGTAAGGGCTTCCCTGGCCGCCAAGCACGGGTGACCCTATTCGAGTGAGACATCACCCCTGCCCGCTGGCGTATGGGGTGGTGAAGAAAACGCTGAGAACCGCCATGATGCCCGGCAGAAATAGCCATTTAATGCGACTTTTCATCTAAAAACTCCAAATGAGACCTGATGTGCCCAAGCTGGCCAGGCCAAATCACCAAAGGTTGTAAAAGAATAAAAACAATCCCAAACCAGATCCGTCCTGCCGGCCTGAAAGTAGCAAATGGCGGGCCAAAATGGATTCGGGAGTTCAACTCCAGTCAATACAAGCCTTAAAGAGGATCAGGCCCCCTCGGGGCCGAGGAATTCCCGTAAACTTTATGCCGGAGCCCGTAGAACGTATGGCAGGATCAAACTGGGGATTCTCGATGCCCCCCAGGTTTTCTTTCGCACAAGATCGCCCCTCCAGAACCACAGGACGCCGGCAAAAGCTCGTAGTTTCCCGGCCGATGCATTCAATTTCCGGCCGGTAATTACCGAAGATTAGAATGTCGAAGGTAGCCCTGACATTGCATTTCAATCATTCAAGCTTCTCTCCAGGTGAATTATGCAAAAGACCGTTATTTCGTTGATCTCGTTCCCGTTGCTCCTTGGATTCCTCGCCGCCGGTCGCGCCGCCCGCGCTGATGGGACCGCCGGCGTGAGCAGCGGCGCTGGAGGGGTTCAGGGATTTTATTTTGCCATCGGCGAGCATTTCAAGGTGCCGGAAAAGGAGATCCTGGTCATCAAGAAAAAGCATATCCCCGATGAAGAAATCCCGATTGTTTTTTACCTCGCCAGGCGGGCAACGGTCGCTCCAGATGCCGTTCTCAAGCTCCGCCTGGAGGGAAAATCCTGGATGGCGATCACCGCTCATTTCCGCCTCTCCGCGGAGATTTTTTATGTTCCGGCGATTCATGTTGACGGCCCTCCTTACGGCCATGCCTACGGCCACTTCAAGAAGAAGAAAAGAGAAGAGTGGAGGACGATCGAGCTTGCGGATGCCGAGATCATCAACCTGGTCAACTTGAAGTTCATTTCAGAGCACCATGGCATGCCGCCTGATGAAATCATCAAGTTGCGCCAAAAAGAGGAAAGCTTCATCAAGGTGAATGCCCAGGCGAAGGAGCTCAAGGCCAAAGAAAAAAATTTTAAGGGAGATGAGAAAAATGCGAAGGGCGAAGAGAAGAATCACCCGATCAAAGAAAAAAGCGACCCATCCGAAAGGAAAAAGGCTCCCCAGCAGGATAAATCCGGGGCCTTTCCTCCTGAAAAAGGGAAGGGCTTGGGCAAAGGGAAAAAATAGCGCTTTTGACCGCGCCCGGGCTTGAGTTTGAATCTTCCTTGCCATTGGCGCTTCCCGCCAGATGCAAACCGTCCCGGCTGGCTCAGAGGATGGCGCCGAGCGCTTTTACCGCCAGGGCGGTGGCGAGGAGCGGGTCGTCCTCCTTCATCAGGTGGGAGCGGTCGTTCAGGAAGCTGCCGCCGGGGCGCTGGAGCGGCTGGAGAAGCTTGGCGATCTCCTCCCTCCAGCCGCCGGGCTGCTGGAGCGCGCGATAAGCCTCGGCGCGCGCCGCCAGGTGATAGAAAAACAGGGCCTTCCCCCACTCGAGCGGCTGCCGGGCCGGCACTCCCTCGGGATAATCGAGCCGCGGGTGGCTTTCGAGCCACTTCCGGGCCGCCCGGACACGCTCATCCTCCGCCGGCGCTCCGGCCGCGAGCAGCGCGAGCAGCCCATCGCCGGTCGCCGTGGCGTAGCTGCGAAAGTGAGGGGCCGTATGCTCATCTCCGGGCTCGGCGAGGGCCTTGTTGGCCGGCAGCACCACCGGCGAGAAATAAAAGCCGCCGTCGTAAGGGGCCCTTCGGCCCGAACGGTCTGGATTTCCGGAAAGCGGCGGCTGCGGCCGGGCCTCGCTCGGATGGCGCTGCACCAGGCGCAGGAAGGCTTGTGCGCGCTCGAAGACCGCGGCCTCCTGGACTCCCGCTTCTCGCAGGGCTTCGAGCACGGCGCGGGTGTGGGAGAGGTCCATGTGGCCGGGCTGACCGGGCGGATGCTTCCCGCCGAAGCCCCAGCCGCCGAAAGCGGGATGGCTTTCATCGAAACCGCGCTCGCGGCCGTACTGCTCGGCGAGGAGATGGCCGTGCATCTTGCCGATCAACTCGGCATCTTCGCGCCTTCCGGCCATGTGCAGGCAGCGCAGGGCGAAAGCGGTGGCGTAGTTGGGGTACTCCAAAAAGTCCGGATCGGCCAGGCCCAGGACTCCATTCGAATCGGCGCGCCGGCGGATGAAATCGAACGTCCGCTCCACGGCCGGCCGCGGAACGGTATGGATTTCCGGGGGGATGCCGAGCAGGGCGTGGAGGATGAAGGGCGAGAGCGCCTGCCCCGAGCGCAGGAGGCCGTAGGTCTCGCTGTGCCAGCCGCCGTCTTCGCCTTGCTTTTTCCAGAGCCAGCCGGCGGCGCGGTCCAGCACCGGCTGGGCATTGGGCGGCGCAGGCGTCCGGTCCGAGCCGAGGCACCAGCGCGGCACCAGGGCGCTCAAGAGGGCGGCCGGCATCTGGCGGAAAAGGAGCGAGCGCCGGCTGGCCAGCGCTCGCCGGGGATGAGGTGGAGAACTGGGCATGGGGGGATGGGCTGGAGGGATCATTTTCCGGCCTTGATTTCCCGCTTGGCCGCCGCTTGAGCGATGGCGAGCATGCGAGGGGCGTCCTGGTCGGTGGTCAGGCACTGGACCACCGCCGAGGTGCAGAAGACCGGGCTGGTGATGCAGTGGTGGCCGGTCCAGCTTCCATCGGGGCTCTGGATCTTGGCCAGGCGCTCGTGCATCTTGCCGTTCCACTCCTCCCATTTCGCTCCTCCCGAGAGCACCAGCGACTCGCTGGTGAAGAGGTAGCTCAAATACTCCTCGCCGCCGTTGTTTCCGAAGCCGGAAAGCAGCGATTCGTCGCCGAGCCGGGCGGACTGCGCATCCGCCTGGGAGCAGGCCAGCTCCAGCTCCTGGGCTTTTTGCTTGTCGACGCCGAGATGCTCGAGGTTCGCCGCGGTGACCGTTTCATTGGCCCCGAGCTTTCCCTCCCGCTTGGCCGCTTCCACCATCTGCCGCGCCGCCCAGGCCTGGTTGGCGCCGGCGCGCTGGGAGCCGGAAAAGGCGTAAAGCTCGACGCCGGCGGCGGCGTCGCTCCTGGCCTTGCCGGTCGCCAGGTCGAAGTTCCCCTTTTGATAATTCCTCGCCTTGTCCAGGACGGCGCGGTCCACCTGCTTTCCCGCCGCCAGGGCGATCTCCATGGAGTTGCAGGCGAGCGAGGACTGGAGCACCGGTGCCCAGCCGCCGCCGTAGTTCCAGCTGCCGTCGGCGTTTTGCGTCTTCTCGAGCTTGCGCAGGCATTTATCCAGCGCCGCGTCGACACGTTTTTTGATAGGGGTCTCATCCGGCAGGGCGGTGAGGAGCCGCGAGAAGTACTGGACGGCCATGGCGGTGTCGACGAGCTGCCCCAGCTTGGCCTGCGGCTGGGTGCCTTGAAGGTCGGTGATGCGCGGGCCGTCTGCCGGGGCTTTTTCGACCACGTCGAGGAGGTGTTCGGTCGCCCGCCGGAGGCTCTCCTGGTAGGCGCCAGAGACGGGAGTGTGGCCCAGGCGCAGGAAGGCCATGGCGGTGAACGCCGTGGTGGCCGGATCGGTCTCTACCTGATGCGGGTCGCGAATCTGCTGGCTGGCGTGCGAGCCGGCCCCCCAGCCGCCGTTTTCATGCTGCGCCCGGACCAGCCACTCGAGCCCCTTTTCGACCGAGGGGGCGAGCGGCCGCGGCTTGGGCAGGCCGGCGGTTTTTTCCTCGGGCTTGATCTCGGCGAAGATGAGGTGGGCGGTCTCGCCCTTGGCGGCCGGGGTAGGGCTCGAAGCGGCTTCAACCGGCGGAGGACCGCCGGCGCGGCTTTCAAAGCGGCTGGTGCAGCCGGCAAAAAGAGCGAAGAGGATGGGGGCGGCGATGAGCGAGAGAGATGTCCGGTGGGTCATGGAAGGCTCCTTTCTGGCTTCTGGGTTAGAGGAAAAAAATCGGTCGACGGTTCACGGCGGGATCGTTCCCGCTGACATTTAAATGGTAGGACGGCGACCGGCCTCGGCGTGTAACTGCTTTGTAAACTCGAGGGCGGCCGCTTGCATCCAGGAAGACGCGGGAGGAAGCGATTTCTTAGACCCGCTTGGAAGCTGAATCAAGAATGCAACGCGCAGCTTTTAATCCCCAGCGCCAGCGAAACGTCAGCTAGTTAAAAGTTCCGAGAGAGTAATCACACGGTCAAATATGGGATTGGCTGCGAGATGGGCATCGATCCCGGCGGCGTTGATGAGGACGCGGTGCACGCTTTGTGTCGGGGTGAGCTTCAATCTTGAGAGCGCCCGTTCAAATCCCTGCACCGCAGATGATCCGATGGGTTGGGTGGTGAATTTTATTTCACAAACGGTGATCACTCTGTCGGCTCGTTCAAAAACCAGGTCGAACTGGAATCCCGGATCAGCCCCGCGAGCGAAGTAAGCTCCGCTGCGGTACTGCACGCCGCTGAAGCCGAGAATTTGCGCAATGCGAACATGCTCTCTCCGGCACCAGCGCTCAAAGGCGTATCCCAGCCATTGGTGGTACTCCTGGAGCGGAAGAGCTTTTTCTGGCGATTGCTCGAACGACCCATTCGCGATCGCTTGGCGCTTGGGCTGGATGAATCGGAAGTAGAAGTGCAAGTAAGGATCGGCCACCTGATAGCGCACTAACTTTGAACCTTCCTCCCGGTCGTAAGGAAGCACCGCTTCGATGAAGTTGCAGAGATCGAGATCTTTCAATTGACCGGCCAATCGTCCGCGCTACGCAAGCTTCGCGCGGAGATTGGTACGCATTCGCCCGGTCAATTGCACGTTAACCGGCCAATCGGCGCAGAAGTCTGTGATTTTGGCGCGCCACGATTGGACCGGTTAACGACCAAAAGTGCGGAAAGGGTTCCTCCCGCTTTCGAGCGGCAATGCGCCGAGATCTCGGACCGGGTGGCGGATTTTCGCTTGGCGAGAAAGTCGACGATCCGGCAGTAGTTCGGATTCCTGGCCAGCGAGCTGATGAATACGCGCTCATGCTCGTTCAGGAAGTAGCTGTCGGGAAGAAACGAATGCCTGCAGAGCGCGAGATAGACGGAGCTTTCGGTCCGGGCAAGCTTCAGGTATTCTGGAATGCCGCCGAGCGCAAGTTGGGCCTCCATCGCTTCGCGTTCGGAACGGCCCTTGCCGAGAAACTGCCTCACTTCCGCAATGCGCAGCGGCTGGAGATTTATCTCTGCCGAGATCCTTCCGTAAAGCGCCTGACCTCGGGCGACTTTCGTGATCATGAAGGATGGGGAAGAGCCGCACAGCACCACGACAAGGTCCTAGCCGATCAGGTCGGCAAACACCGTCTGGCCGCCGTCCAGCGTCGCTTCGAGGGCGGCCGCGCCGTGAACGACGTGGCTGTTTTGTGAGGGCGTAGCCGTCCGGCGTGATGACCACGGCCGAGCCGCTCGCCAATCCCGGCGCGCCATCGCGGAGGGCGCGGACGTGGATGACGCTCGGCCCGGCCCTGTCGACCACCGCCGCCAGCTAGTCAGATTAGGATTTCAGCGGGTTCATGGGCCACCGGCTTACTTCTCTTGCCCGAGCGGGTACAATGGCCGCCGTGAAAAAAGAGAAGATCCTGGTGATCGAAGACGAGGCCGACATCCTCGAGGTGATGGAGTACAACCTCACCCGCGAGGGCTTCAAGGTTGTGGCCGCGCGCGATGGCGAGGAAGGGCTTGAAAAAGCGAAGAAAGAGGCTCCCGACCTGGTCCTTCTCGACCTCATGCTGCCGACCATCGACGGCCTCGAGGTATGCCGCCAGCTCAAGGGCGATGCGGTGACGCGCTCCATTCCGGTGATCATGGTGACCGCCAAGGGCGAGGAGAGCGATATCGTCCTCGGCCTGGGAATCGGGGCCGATGATTACATCGCCAAGCCCTTCAGCCCCAAGGAGCTGGTGGCGCGGGTGAAGGCGGTGCTGCGCCGCGGCCCGCTCAAGGAAGACCGCGGCGGCAGCGAGCGGATCGTCCGCGGCGGCTTAGTGGTCGACGCCGGCCGCCACGAGGTCTTGGTCGATGATAAGGCGGTGGTCTTCACCGCCACCGAGTTCCGCCTGCTCCATTTCCTCGCCCGCCATCCCGGGCGGGTGTTCACCCGCGACCATCTCCTCAGCCGGGTGATCGGCGAGGACGCCTTCGTCATCGACCGCAACATCGACGTGCACGTGCGCGCCCTCCGGAGAAAGCTGGGGCCCTACCGGGATTTGATCGAAACCATTCGAGGAGTAGGATACCGGTTCAAATATGAAAACGAATGATCCGGATGGTCAAAATCGTCCAACGCGGCGGCAGTTCGCCGAAAAGGCGGCGGGGGCGGCCGGAGCGCTTTCGCTCTTCGGCGCCGCAACCCTGGCAGGAGCGGAGGAGCCGAAGCCGCCGGCGAAAAATCCGCCGCGTCCGAGGCTGAGGATCGGCGTCTCGACCTATTCCTTCTGGCACTTCCGCGACCCCCGCGCCGAGGTGGCCGACTGCATCGACCAGGCGGCGGCCATGGGCTTCGATGGGGTGGAGATCCTCCACCGGCAGATGCGGGACGAGTCAAACGCCTACCTGCAGAAGCTGAAGCGCCGCGCCTTCGTGAACGGCCTGGACTTGATGGGCTTTTCCATCCACCAGGGCTTCGTCTCCCCCGATCCCGAGGTCCGCAAGCAGAACGTCGAGCACACGCTCCGCTGCATCGAGCTGGCCTACAAGCTGGGGATTCCCACCCTGCGCCTCAACACCGGCCGCTGGGGGACCATCAAGTCCTTCGATGAGCTGATGGCCAATAAGGGCATCGAGCCCATCCTTCCCGGTCACACCGAGGACGAGGCCTTCAACTGGGTCATCGACGCCATCGCAGAGCTGCTGCCGCGCGCCGAGGAGTGCGGCGTCAGCATGGGCCTGGAGAACCACTGGGGCCTGGGGCGCACCGCCGCCGGCCTCCTGCGCATCCACGACGCCATCAAGTCCCCCTGGCTCAAGATCACCATGGACACCGGCAACTTCCTGGAGAATCCCTACGAGCAGCTCGAGATGATCGCCCGGCACGCGGTGCTGGTGCAGGCGAAGACTTACTTCGGCGGCGGCGAGTGGTACACCCTCGACATCGATTACGCGCGGGTCGCGGCCATCCTCCGCGGCGCCAATTACCGCGGTTACATCTCCCTCGAGTTCGAGGGGAAGGAAAGCGCCGAGACCGGCGTCCCCAAGAGCCTTGAGCTGCTGCGCCGATATCTCTAGCCGCTCTTTTCCCCCAGCGATCCTTTGCCGAAGAACCGGGGCGGCTGCGCCAGAGTGTAGACCGTGGTCTCCTTCTCGATGGCCTGCCGCAGGTGGAGGGGCGTCTGCAGGAGGCCCAACAACGTCCGGCCGTCGAGCATGCGGAAGCCTCCAGCGGTCTTCTCGGCGAGCAGCCGGTCGACGGTCTCCGGGTCCGGCCGGGTCTCGAGCGGCCGCGCCGAGGCCAGGATGAATCCCCACGGCGCGCCGTAAGTGGGGACGTGGGAGGAGTACGAGAGGACGTGCGGATAGACCGCCATCAAGGTCCGCACCAGGCGCACGTGCAGTTGAAACTCCCCCGGGGCCACCGGGCCGGCCTGGACGGCGAAGCAGCCGTCCTCGTGAAGGGCTCGCTGCGCCTCCTCGAAGAACTCCTTGGTGAAGAGGCGGAAGGACGGCCCTTCCTCGATGGGATCGGAGAGGTCCGAGATGATGACATCCCACTTTTCATCATTCCGGCCGAGGACATCGAGCGCGTCGTCAATGACCAGCTCGAGGCGCGGATCGTCGAAGGCGTTTTGATGCATCTCCGGGAGATGCCGGCGGCACGCCTCGACCACCTCGCGGTCGATGTCCACCATCGCCACCTTCTCGACCGTCCTCCAGCGCAGCGCCTCGCGAGCGGTGGCGCCTTCTCCGCCGCCGAGGACCAGCACGCGGCGGGGCGCGCCGTGCTGGATCATCGCCGGATGCACCAGCGGCTCGTGGAAGAGGAACTCGTCCACGACCGAGGACTGCCATTTGCCGTCGAGCACCAGGGCCTTGCCGTAGGCCCCGGTCTCGACGAGGTACATTTCCTGGAAGGGGGTTTTTTTGTGCTCCAGGACGGCGGTGAGGCCGTGGAGGTACACGTCCCAGGGGGTCATGTACTCGCTCATCCAGCAATCGGCGCGGACTTCGGAACCGGGCATCGGACCTCCTCCTTTTTGCTCCTCGAGCTGGGTCGAGCGCCCGGCGCCGGGCGCGCGCCCCTCGGCAGCTTGATCAGCGAGTGCTCCCGCGCCATGAAGGCGCTCGCCAGGTAGCGGCACGCCTCCTCCGGCCGGACGCGGCTGCCGCAGGTGAAGACGTCCGCCGCGGCGTAGGCCAGCTCCGGCCAGGTGTGGATGGAGATATGCGATTCGGCGAGCAGGGCGATGGCCGTCACTCCCTGCGGCCGGAACTGGTGCACCACCTCCTCGATGAGGGTGGAGCTGGCGCGCTTGACCGCTTCCCGCAGCGCTTCCTTCACGAAGGCCGCATCGTTCAAGAGCTCCAGCGGGCAGCGGTACAGCTCCAAAATGCAGTGCAGTCCCGTCGCGGCCACGGCTCGTTCCCCCCTCGAATAGGCTCTGAGTTTCCCGAAGCACGGCTTCAACGCCATCCGGAACATCTTCCAACAACCCGCTGAAATTTTCAACCGGTTGTCGGGCCGTCAGCCCTTCAGCTTCCGCTCCACCTCGCGGTCCAAGAGCTCTTCCGCTTCCTGGATCCTGCGGTAGAGCCGCTTCGGCGGGCGCGGCGCGGGGATTTCATTTCGCAAAGCGTGGACGAGGAACGGCAGCGCCAGGGTGGCGTCGGTGCGCAGGTAGACGCTGTTCTTCTCGACGCAGTCGGCGCTGGTTTTCCCCCAGGTGTGGCCTTCGCCGGCGGTGCAGGAGGACAAGGCGCCGTTGTCGGCGACATCGACGCAGATCTGGAGGTCGAGGTCGAATCCGCGGGCGTCCAGTTCGAACATCTGCGACAGCACCGGCTCGCCTTGCAAGGTGTAGTTTTTTGGGACGCCGCCCCCGAAGATCCACACCGCCGTCTGCCCTTCCTTTTGCGCCAGATACTGCAGCGCCGCCATCTGATAGACATCCCGGCGGATGTCGAGGGAGAATTTGAAGTTCCGGTTCCGCTTCCAGAGCGGCAGGGTTTCGAGAAAAATGCTGCCGTCCTGCGGGGCGCCGCAAAAGATCGGCACCTCGTGCTTGAAGCAGGCGGCGAGGAGGGAGGGGGGCGAGATCCGATGCTCCTCCTCGTACCTGGCCATGGCCCGGCCCAATTCGTAGTGGAACTCGGTGGTGGTCATGGCTTTCTGGAAGGGGGGGGAGAGCATCAGCTTGCCGAAGAAGTCGTCGGTCTTGATCAGCGTCTCGAAGGAGAAGCCGAGGTCGTAAATGCGGATGGTCTCCTCCTGGCGGTACCGGAGGTCCGAGCCGTGGGGATCGATTTCCGAGATCTGGTGGCCGATGGTGCGATGGGCGTCGTGGTAGAGGTTGGCGCCGGTGGTGGTGAGCGAGTTGACCGCCCCCATCTCGATGAGCGGGATGAGGCAAGAGTGATGCAATCCGGCGGGGGTCATGGCCCCTGACAAGGTCGCGAAGACCGTGAAGTCTTCGCGGATCGACTTGAGCATCAGCCGGTACGCCTCGCGCAGGTTCCGCCCCGCGAAAGCGGGGAACTTGTCCAGGATCAGCTCGCCGGTGGCCTCTTTGCCGGTGATGGGCTTGGGAGCAACGGGTCTTGGGTTCATGAAAGGTCTCCGACTTTTATTTTTTCAGAGTCATCCGAGAATGCCCAATCCTCTGATTTTCGCAAGCAAAAAGATGAAAAAGTTTAAAAAGGAACGGTTCCCTGGTAGGCTAGGGTGAAGTTTTGGACGGATATTATCAGCGATTCATGTCCATGAACAGGATGCTTCTCATTTTCTCTCTGGCTTTCCTCTGGTCTCCGGACTCGCTCTTAGGCCAGGCCCTGGTCCCGCCGGTCTGGGACACGGCGCCCATCTCCGGCGCCAACATCGACTCGGTGGCGGTGTGGGCGGCCCCGCATCTGCCGGACTCGCTCCTCTTCGTGACCGAGAAGGATCTCGACCGGGTGGAGGTGCGGTGGGCGGAGAACGGCCAGCTCTACCCGCCCAAGCCGTTCCTGGGCGGCCCGCTCGACAGCTCCCAGCCGGGGGAGTTCGACCGGCCCAACGGCGTCTGGGTGATTTACCACGTCCCGCACGCCCAGGGCTTCAGCGATATCCTCCTGGTCACCGACCAGCGAAACCTGCGGGTGCAAGTTTTCCGCCTCCCCCAGCTCGATCACTTCGGCGAGCTCGGGACGGGTGAGATCGGCAAGGGCTACGGCATCGCCTGGTACCAGGACGGGCGGGACTTTTTCATCTATATTTCCGATGACATCCCGCCGGCGGACCATCCGGGGAAGCTCAAGAAGTACCGCCTGAAACCGGCGGGGGACAAGCTGGGAGCGGAGCTGGTGCTCGCCTTCGGCTCGGAGAGCGGCCCCCCACCGCTTCCCGCGCTTCCCAACGTCGAGTCGATCCTGGCCGATCCGGTTTACAACCGCCTGCACGTCTGCGGCGATGAGGGGGGCAAGTTCAACCGCATCTTTCAGCTCGACGGCGCCTACACCGGCATCGCCTACGGCGATCCGCAGTTCGAGTTCGACCAGGAGGGCATCAACCTCTACGACACCGGGGACGGCGAGGGGTATCTGCTGGTCTCCGACCAGCACACCGACGGCACTCCCAACCAGTTCGAGCTTTTCGACCGCAAGACCCTCCAGCCCCTGGGCAACTTCCAGAGCCCCTCCGGTGGCGCCATCGTCACCCGGAACACCGATGGCGCTTACCTCGAGCAGCGGCCGCTGGCGGGCTTTCCCAACGGCGCCTTCTTCGCCGTGCACGACGACCAGTCCGTGCACGCCTACGACTGGACCGACGTCGCCAGCGCCGTGAAGCTCGTGATCGAGCCTCTCTACCGCCCTTTTCCCGTTCGATCCCTCGGGCAGACGGTTCCCGCCGCCGCCGGCCTGTGGTTTCAGGGAGGCTTCTGGTGGGGGATTTTCCCGCTGCCCGATGGATTGACCATTTCCCGACTGGAGGATGGCGCCTTCGTGCCGGTGCAACTCGTCGCCGCGGGCGGGGAGGCGGCGCCGGCCGCGGCGATGGGCAACTCGAGGTCACCGATGCGGTGCTGCTGCTGGGTTACCTGTTCCTCCACTCCCAGGCGCCGGAGCCGCCGCTCGAGGGCTGCGGCGCCGATCCCAGACCCGATGAGCTGCCGTGCCAGAGCACGCCGTTTTGCGCCGAGGGGTGAGAGACGAGGACGATAGACGATGATGCCAGATGATGCCCATTGAGTTGAACGGCTCCGGATTCTTGAACTTTCTCCGCGCCGCCAGCTTCCGCTTTTACCAGGAGCGGGAGTGGGGCCTGGACATTTACTTGAGCGGCGGGTGGGCCTGGATTGCCGCGGCGCTGGCGGTGGCGGCGGCGATGGTTTTCCTGCTGGCGATTTTCCACCTGATCCCGCTGCGGCGCCATTCCGTCCCGCTTTTGCTGGGGATCGGCCTCGCGGCCTTGGCCTGCGGCCTGGCGGGGACGTACCTCAAGTATCGCAACGTTTACCTCCATCCTCAGGATCCGCCGCCGCGGGTCTTCATCCAGGGTTCCGGCGCCAAGCCCGTGAGCGACGGCCAGAAGGCCGCCCTGCTCTGCTGGCCTCTGGCGCTGGGGGCCGGCGTCGCCGGCGAGAGCGCGCTGGGGGCGCTCTTCCTTCTGGTCTTCGGAGGCCGCGATCCGAAGAGGCCGAGCGCCAGAGGCCGGGCGCGGGAGGACAGCGAAGATTGAAACCAGGGCCGGAGAACCTTGTTTCAACAGAAACCCTTGCAATCCATTTAGCTTTTGCATATTTTTGCCCGCAGACGGTCAAAAATATGCAAAAGTATAGCTAGAAAGGAACAATCATGAATCCGATTGTTCATGCCGTTTTTGGCCTTGCGGTCCTGTTGCCTTGCGCGGCAGCGGTTGGCCAGGAACAAGTGCGAGAACTTGTTGTTCATCTCGCGCAGGCCAACAATATTGCTCCTTATTCCTTCGTGCGGGCGAAATTTCAGCCTGGCGAAGTGCCTGATCCCTGGGCGGTGCGGTTCTTTGACAAGGAGGGGAAGGAGGTTCCTTATTTCGTGTGGGATTCGGTGACCTGGAAAACCGCTCGCGAAGGAAGGCCGGATTGGGGCCACCGCTACGCCCTGCTGAACCATGTGAGCGGCGATTCTCCGGCGGCGAGAGAGAATCGCGCGAAGATACTGGCATTGGCAAATGAGAACTTTCCCGAGCTCGGCGCCACGCTGACCGCGGAAGATCAAGCTGCCCGGAAATTCGAAGATTCCGTCTGCGCCGCCCTCTATCTGCTGCGTTACACGGTTCCGGCTCATGGCAAAGAAAAGCTCACACTTCGCGTCTACTCCAAACGCCCGGTAGAGCCTGTAACCCGGAGCCTGAAAGACAAAACTGTGAGCGAGCGATTCGCCATCCGGCAGGGTGATTTGCAATTCGAGAACCTGCCGGACGGCCTGACGGTGACATGGAAAGGCAAGGAAGTATTTCGCTACGCAGGATTCGAAGCGGGCGAAGCCGCCGATACCAGTTCCCACGCGGACCCTGCCCAGCCTTTCAGTGCCGTCATAACCGAAGGGATCATCACCAAGGTATACATTGAAGGCAGGACCAAGGGCCGGCGGGGCGGCCTGATGGACTGGCAGTGCACCTACTGGCTTTGCCCCGAAGGAAGCTACACGGCTCTCGAGGGATTCAGCCTGGAGAAGGCCGAAGGCTACCTCGGCGGCGACCAGAAGGTGAGCATCTGGAAGGTCCCAGCGGATTTCAAGCAGATTCGCGAGCCTCTGTGGGAAAGCCCGTGGTCCCTGCACCAGATCGGTGACGGTGCATACGTGGCCGTGTACCAGTATCATGATACGCCGCTCACGGTGGGCTACGGCAACAACCCGTTTACGGCCAACCCGGCGGGTCTCTACAGGCCGGAACGGGCCTGGGTCGAGATCGATGGGCGCCGCCTCGCCCTCCAATGGCGGTATGACCTGAATGACCGAGGCGTGCTTCACCTGTTTAATCCGATCATAAATCCCGGCAACCTCGGCTACTGGGATTGGCTCACTCCTGAGGTCCTGTCAAGCAAGAAGATTACCAATCCTCCCGCAGGAATGGACCAGGAAACGGTTCGCTCCATGGAAGAGGCCCTCAAGTTCATCACGTGGCACTCGAAGGTTGATTGGTTCTTCCGGCAGTATATGGTGAGCGTGGGAGAAGAATCCGGCGCGACGGAGATTGCCGTGCGGGACGTGCTCGGTGCGGCCGGGGGGTGGATTGATCGCCCGTTCACGCAGGAAGAAATCGCTGATCTTGCGGGGAAGGCGTTTGCGCTCGGTCTTAGCCAGCAAAAGCGCGAGCCGCCGGCACAGTATTCTTTGCTCGGATTCTTGCCCTACCTGTTCAACCAGCCGGATGCGTCGGGAGTCAGGCAAGCTTTGCGGACGACCGCCGATGCGAAGGATCAGACCGACGCCGTCATCAAGGGCCTGAAAACCCACATCGAGCGTGGCGGCGACCCGATCAAGGGCAGTGCCGACGGGAGTGAGGGCTGGGAGAACAACCCCTCATATTTCGCGACGGATCTGCCCACCTGGCTCCGTTTCGCCGAGCATTTCGAACTGACGGGCAACCTGAAGTATCCCGCCCTGGATTACCGCGACGCGGTGTTGCGGTTTGCCGACTTCACCCTGGAAATCCTTGGCGGCAATCCACCGGACTTTGCGAAGTTCCAGGCCTCATGCCGCTCGAGCTCACCTGGCCGAATGGTGATGATGATCCCGTTGATGCTGCATGCCTACACCTTGAAAAGCGAGCAGAAGTACGCCCAGGCCGCCAGAATGCTGTTCGATGACTTCATGGCTACCGCCGAGAAGAACCCCCACGGCTACTGGTCTGTTTCGGAATTCGAGCCGAAGCGTGCCCGGGTTTTCGATACCGTTTACAACCCCATCTGCGTGCACCGCGGTATCGGGGCATTCTGGGCTGACGGGCAGCTGGAGGTTATTGGCCGGGAGAAAGCGGCGAACTTCGCTACCGCCCAGGCGCGATGGCTTGTCGTGAGCAGGCAATTGCTCGATACGCTCGAGACGGACAACATGACCGCCGTCCAGGCGTTTTTTCACCACGCCCACCCCAGCATCCTCACCCAGATGCCCCTGTATTTCTACGATGACTTCATGTTTTATCGCGGGCTGTTCGGCAACATCATTCGGTGGTCGGCACCGCTGGCAAAACAGCGCGTGGAGGGGGCCCGAGGGATCGACATGATGTCGTATGGCGCCTACATGTCCCGATGGACGATGGGTATCTCGCCCGGCAGCCGATGGTTGGAGTGTCGGACTCAAGTATTGCCGAACCACCGAGGGTTTCGCGTTCAGTTCCGAAACAATCTCCCCTGGTCCCGGCCTTCCCTTTGGGTTTACGGCCACGAAGCGGGCTTGGCCATGGGGCAGCCGCTCTTGTGGATCGAGTTGCGAGAGCCGGCGTGGGGCTACCCCCCTCTGTTGGAGGTTCTGCCGGGAAAAGATGCCGTGGTGCTACGGGTTTACAAACGAGCCGGCCTGCGGCTGAATCCTCAACCCCTGCTGTCCGATGCGGCGCCGGAAAAAGCGATCTTCACCTATCGCGGCCCGGATGGCAAGCCTCAAGATATCACCAAGGCCGTGAGCTGGTCAGGCGGCTTTGCGGAATGGGACGCGCAAGCTGGAGAGTATGAGTTGAAACTGCGATAATTAACTGCGCAATTAAAGACCATCATCACTCAAACACCATTTGCGGAGGGAACCATGGGCGTCAAAAGCACGTTCTTGCGTCGAGATCCAGAGGAAGTTAAACCTTGGGCCGAAACCTGCGGCCAAATTCGCTGCCTGATCGAGGAGAAAGACGGCGCCGCCGGAGAAGTCCATCACGTCCAGATCAAGGAGGCCAAGCTCCACTACCACAAAAAGACCGACGAGTTCTACTACGTCATCGACGGCCAGGGCAAGATGGTTCTCGACGATCATGAAATTGAACTGCATCGAGGAGTGGTCGTCTACGTTCCGCGCGGAACAAAGCACAAGGCCGTCGGTGATCTCACGGTGCTGACCGTCTGCGTCCCGCGAGGCGTGCTCCACGACGTGCATGAGCTGGAATAGAGGCGGGTATCGCTATATCGGTGTTTGGCGACGGCATGAAGGTTTATCGATCCGCCGTGTTCGGCGGGCAGCGCACGGCGGTTATGTAGAGGATGTGCAGGTGCAGCTCCACCAGCGCCAGGGCCAGCGTGTCCGCCCCGGTGATGGTTTCGTAGTGGTCGGTCTTCAGGCTGGCGCGCGGCAGCGGGCTCGCGCCGAAAAGCTTCTCGACGGCCCGGCCGGCCAGCTCGCGGGCGCGGTCCAGGTAAAGCTGCCGCGCCGTCGAGCGCCAGGCGGCCAGCTCCAGGCTGATGGCGTGCCCGAAGGTCGCCGGCCACGCGTCCGCATCCGCCGCGGGCAGAGAGGCCAGGTAAGCATCGGCCGCGGCGTGAAGGAGCTCGCGGTAGGCGATCCTGCCGGTGTTCTCGTAGCGCGAGGCGCACATCAGCCCGACCTGCGCCGTGGTGCTGCCGCCGTAGCGGGCGTCCCAGAGCGGCGTGGGCCCGCCGCTCGGTTTGCCCGTGGCTACGTCCACACCGGCCACGAATCCCCCGGCGCGCTTGAGGTCGTGCGGCAGCGCGCCGAAGACCTGGTCCTCGCGCGCTGCAAACGCTCGCAAGCGGGTAGCCAGCGGTTCGGGCACTCGATGGGCCGCGCCGTCGCAATCCATGGCCAGCGACAGCGTGGAGGCCGTCTGCGCGTTCGCATCCCCCGTATGCGACGGGATGAGCCCGGTCGCCGGATGCCGCTTCTTCTCGAACCGCTCCAGGAGCGTCTCGATGGCTTTCAAGAACCGCTCGTCCTTCGCGCGCGCAGAAGCTACCGCCCAGGTGCGGATGTAGAAGCCGGCGTGGCGCGGGAAGTCCATACCGTCCCGCGCCGAATGCTTCCAGAAGCCGGCGTGCCGGTCGAAGGCGCCGGTCTTCTGGTCCGCGATCTGGTGCTCCCACAAACCCAGCGCGAACCGCGCGCTCGCCTCCGGCGCCAGGTCAAAACAGCGGTCCCACAGGAGCCACGGCCGGAAGAACTCGTGCGTGCCGGTTTCGGCCCCGTTGGCCGCGATCGGCTCGTCCTTGAATACGTCCCACGACATGTGCTCGCCCCAGGGGAGCAGGCCGGTGGCCGGCGACGGCGCCTTTTCCAGAAACCACTTCAGCTCGGCATCCACGGCCTCGCGATACTTCGGCTTGCCGGACAGCTCGCTCAGGGTGTCCAGCAGCCGCAGCAGGTTCTGGTCGTGGTGCGGATTCGCCCCGACCAGGGCTCCTCCTTTCGCTCCAACTCGGTCGCTCTCGCGCACGCCGGCAGGAGCGGGGGGGCGCTCGGCCAAGGGGGCCAGCCTGGCGCGGTCCAGCGCGCTGAGAAACAAGCCGGATTTATGCGGTCCGTAGGCATCGCGCCCCTTTTCCAGCATGGCGTCGGCGTAGCGGTAAACGATGCCCAGGTAAGGCGAGCTGGGGACGGGAGCCTTCGGCGATTCCTCGCCGCTCGCCGTGAAAAACCACGCCATGGCGGTTGGCAGGACCGCAGCAAGCCGCCACGTCCATGATCGCCTGTTGAATTCGCCGCGCTTCCTGTTCATGGGATCACCGGTCAATGGTGTTCGACGGGATCCGGGCGGTCAACCCGCGGGCGGCCGCGTGCACTTCCAGGAGCGCCAGGCCGAGCGAATCGGCGCCGGTGATGGTTTCGTAGTGCCCGGTCTTCATGCTGGCGCGGGGGAGCGGGCTGTCCTGCCAGAAAAGGTCCACCGCCCGCCGCGCCAGCTGTCGAGCCTGCTCGAGATAAACCGGCCGCGAGGTGAACCGGTAGGCCGCGACCTGCGCGCTGATGGCGTGGGCGAAGCTCATCGGCCAGGCGTCCAGGTCCTCCTCCGGCTGCGAGCCCAGGTAATCATCGGCGATGGCGAGCAGGAGGTCGCGATACGCCGGGCTGCCCGTCTGCTCGTGGCGAGCGAGGCAGAACATCGCCGAAGAGGCCAGCGTGCTGGCGCTGTAACCGGAAGACCACTTCGGGGGAAGCGCGGCGGGCGGAGCGCCGGGGGCGGAACGGGCGTGGGCTTCGACCTGCTTCCGCAGCTCCGGCAGGAGGAGCTCATCTTCCTTGGCCGTGAATGCCTTCAACCGCGAGGCCAGCGGCTCCGGCACCATCGCCGCGGCGGTCTCGCAGTCGAGGGGGCCGATGGTGGCGGCCAGCGAGCCATCTTTCTGCGTCCGCTTGCGCTCGAAGCGGGCCAGCAGCGTTTCGATGGCGCGAAGGAACGCCTCGCTCTTGGTGTATTTCCAGGCGTAGCACCAAGTGCTGATATAGAAGCCGGCGTGGCGCGGAAAGTCTCTCCCATCCGACGGACCGGGCTCGAGGTAAGGCGCGTGGCGGTCGAAGCCTCCCGTCTGGTGGTCGGCGATCTGGTGCTCCCACAAGCCGAGCGCGAACTTCCGGCTGGCCTCCGGCGCCAGCGCGAAGCAGCGGTCCCACAACACCCAGGGCCGGGCGAACTCGTGCATCATCTCGTCCCCGCCGCTCACGGGCCGGTCCAGCATCACGTCCCACGACAGATGCTCCCCCCACGGCAGGAGGCCGGTCGCGGGCGACTGGGTATGGAGAAAAAACCAGCTCAACTCCTCGTCGGCGGCCTTGGCGTAGCGCGCCTCGCCGGTGATCTCGCTGAGAGCGTAGAGGACGCGCAGGAGATTCTCGTCCAGCTGTGGATTGGCGCCGTTCATGGCGCTCCAGGCCCGGCCCGGGCGGTCGCCGCGCCGGATCCCCGCCGGCGCCGCGGGGCGCACCGCCAGCGGGGCCAGGGTGGTTCGATCCAGGGCGCTCAGCAAGAGGCCGCTTGGCTGCGGCCCGTAAGCGTCCTGCCCGCGCTCGATCAGGGTGTCGGCGTAGCGCCGGACGATGCCCAGGAAGTCGGGTCCATTCGTCTCCGCGGGAAGGGGCGCCAACGGCCAGAGGGAAAGGCCTGACACCGCGAGCAAGATCGAACTTTTATTGAGCTGGGCCATCATCGGATCGGAACCTCCGGTTTCTTCTCCACCGTCTGAACCGTCACGGCCGGATGGGCGCCGTGGAGCTCGTCCTCGATCCAGTCGCGCTCGAAGAAGCGCAGGCCGCTGCCGCCGTGCCCCTGGCCGGTGAGGAGGTCCAGGTCGCCGTCGCCGTTCCAGTCCACCGCGTCCGCCCCGGAGATCATCTGCGGCGAGGAGGCCTGCAAGATGGTCAGGCCCTCGGGATCGGCAAACTCCGGCTCGGCTCCCGGCGCGCCGGAGCCGATGTTCCGGTAGAAGCGGATGCTGTTCTCGAAGTGGCAGCCGATGAGGTCTCTCTTGCCGTCGCCGTCCCAGTCGGCGAACGAACCCAGGTTTGGCCGAACGTAGTTGACCGGTTTGCCGCCGAAACGGATCGGCTCGGGGGCCGCCAGAACCGGCTCCGCGCCCGAGCCGATGTTCCTCAGGAAGGAATATCCTCGGTCATCCGCCAGCACGAGGTCCACGCGCCCGTCGCCGTCCCAATCGCACCCGAGCGCGCTGGCGCGGGCGCCCACCTGAACAGGCTTCCCGCCGGCCAGAAGCTTCCGGCCGGCTTCCAGATCGGGCTCCAGACCCGGTTTTGAGCCGGTCCCCCCGTTCAAGAAAAGCGTGACCGTCCCGCTGCCTTCGGCGACCAGCAGGTCGCGCCGGCCATCGTCGTTCCAGTCGCAGGCGTCGAGGCGCGCGTGGCCGCCCGTGCCGGCGGCGCTGAGCGGCCGGCCTCCGGCGCGTAGCTTTCCGCCCGGCGCGAACACCGGGAAGGAGCGGCTGCCCTGATTGGCGAAAAACCAGACGAAACCGTCCGTGTCGCCGGCCAGCAGGTCGAGGCGGCCGTCGTTATTCCAATCGACGGCGCGGACGCAGTTCTGGCGGATGGCGTCGCAAATCTGGAATCCCTCGGTGTGAGGCCCGCCGCGCCGGCTCCGCTCGAACCGCGGCTCCGCCCGCGAGCCGGCGTTCCTCCAGAAGCCGCCGAAGTCGCGCGGCAGATCGGCGCGGTTCAGGTCCGTTCGCTCCCAGAACCGGCCGGCGGCGAGATCCGCCAATCCGTCGCCATCGAAGTCGGCCACTTTCAGGCCGGAGTGCGCATCGCCGATCAAATACTTGCCCTCGAAAGCCACCGCGAGCCCGGCGACGAATTGGGGCGAGGTGCGCCCGCCCACGTTGCGGAAGAAGAAGACCGGCCCCGGCTGCGTGCCGGCGAAGAGGTCCAGGTCGCCATCGCCGTCCGCGTCGGCGCAGTCGAAGCGCGGATTCACCAGCGCGATGTCCTGGCCGCCGGCTTGAACGGCGACGGCGTCGGCGAAGCGCGGCGAGCCGTCGGCGCCGGCGCCGAGCCCGCGATAGAGCCAGCAACGGTTGCCGCTGCCGACAAGCGCGTCCACGGAGCCGCTCTGGTCGCCGTCCCGGTTCCGCACGAAGGCGATGGACGGGAACCAGCCGCCCGCCTGCGCCCCTCCGGCCAGCGGCGTGCCCGACGCCGTCTTGAGCGTCCCGGCGCGCTCGAAGGCGAGCTGGCCGCCCCGCTCCCGCGCCGCGTTCCGGTAGAAGATGATTTGCCCGCGGTCGGGGCCGTCGTTGAAGCTGGGGAAGAAATCCTGATCGCCATCTCCATCGAGGTCGAAGAAGGCCACGGTCACCCAGCTCCGGTTGTCCGGGCTGCACGGCAGCTTGAAAAGCTCGCCGCCCGAGGCGAGCCGGCCGCGCCCCGCCAGCCGGTTGCCTCCAACGTTCTCGTAGCAGTAGGCGAACGGCTCGACGCCGCCCTTGAACAGGTCCAGGTCGCCGTCGCCGTCGAAGTCCACGAACTGGTCGAAGTGGCTGGCGGCGATCTCGCGCCGCCCGAACTCCTCGCGGAAGAGGTCTCCGTCGCCGACCAGGCCGGGAAAGAGGCGCGGATCGCCCCGGCCCGACTCGACGGTGTCGAAATAGACCGCGAAGCTCCTGCAGGTTTCGTCCGTCACGACGAAGTGCAGGACAACCTTGGTGCTCCCGAAAAGACGGTCCAGGCGGTGGGGCACGCGGCCCGAGTTGCCCCCGGCCAGCCCGGCCGCGGCGAGCGGCACGACCGCGACGGTAGCCTCAGCGAAATCGCCGGCCGCGCCGCAGGCACGCAGGGCTTCCTGGAAGTCGATCGCCGCCGAGGCGGGCGAGTTGGACCGCTTCCGTCCTTTTCCATCCACCGCGAGCCGGAGGCGAAAGCGGTTTTCGGAGCTCCAGGCCGGAGCGGCTTGGCCGGGTTCGGCGAGGGCCGTCGGGCCGTCGGCCGCAAAGACGGCCGCCAGGACCGCGGCGCCAGAGAAGAGCACGCTGCGAGATCCATTCCACATGGCGACTCATTCTAACGCCACGAGGTCGCCCATGCCGAAAGAATTGGGCCGGGGGATCCTCGAGGCCATCGGTCAGCGGAGAAGGAAACGCCGGCCGATTTCAATATGCGTTTGCTCAGCTTTTTCTTGACAGTTAGAAATGCTCCTTCTATGGTCATTTCATGAGCAGGATTTCAGAAGTTGAAAAACTGCTTTTGAGCTTCTTCGACCATGCCGACCCGGTGGGCGACGGCGCCCGCGCCCGGCCCCGGAACCAGGTCGCCGAGACAACCTTGCCCGGCTCGGTGGATGTTCTCGCCGAGCCGAAGGAGATCCCGCCTCTTCCGGCGTTGAGCACTGACCGTCCTTCTTGACCTACTTAAAAAGGAGCGACTCCTTGTCGCTCGCGTAATCCGGCGGAGAAAAGGGGCCTGCGTACCGAGCCACCCTTGAGCGCCGGATCCGGGCGAACTTCGCGTCAACGGTGGCGAGGTCCCACGCTCCATGGTGGCCCAGGACCCAAGGCGACTTCGAGATGAAGCCCGGCCGGGTCTTGATCTCCGCGACCTGGTTTCCGTCCAGGTAAAGCTGGACCTGGCCATTCGAGTTCACCGCGGCCAGGTGGTGCCAGTCACCGTCGTTGGCACGGGTGTGGCTGACCCCATCGACCCGGTAGAAGGCGGCATCGCCGATCACCACCGGACAACCGCCCCGCAAGAGAAGGGTGAGGGAACCCTCGGGTCCCTTGTGCCTCTTGGTGAGGAGCACACAGCTCTCCGCAGCGGTCGCGAACCAAAACTCGATCGTGAACTCACTCGAGACGTTGAAGCTCTCCCCGCCCAAGACCGCGCCGTTCTCTCCCGACCGGGTCTCCCAGATGCGGGCAGCCGGAAAGAGAAGGGCGGCGATTTTCTTCTCGATGTCGGCCCGGTCGAGGCCCGTCGAATTGGGGAGCGCCGACCGGTACCATTTCAAGGCCCTCCTCTCGATCGGTTTCTTGACCGTTCCCGACTCCTTTTCCGCCAGATTGGACCACTGGTCGGCAAGCTTGATCGCCTGGAGGGCGGCCTTGGGCGCTGAAAGGTCCGCCTCCGCAGCGGACTTGAGCGCCGCATCCTGCCCCTTCGCGAGGAGGGGAAGGCCCTTCTCCCAGCTTTCCTTCTGAAAACAGAGGAATCTCCCCACGGCCAGGTTGGCGGTGGGGTCGCCAGGCTTCTCCCTCAGCGTCTTGAGCGCCACTTCGAGCCTGGCGTACTCCCGCTGTAGGGTCTGGACGCGCTCCTTGAGGCTCTTCAGTCGCAAAAGGAGGGAGTTGTCCTGGGCCTTCTGGGCGTAGCCGAGACCGTCTGTGGCAAGATGGCCGGCCGCCTCGTAGTTGTCGCTCTCGATGGCCTCCTCGATGAGGGGGTGTACGCTCTCGGCGAGGGTTCTGTTGGCGGCGGGGGTGCGCGCCGAGCGCGAGAGATCCGAAATCGACTGACATCCCGTCAGGAAGGCCGACCGCTGGAGCGAAACAGCTCCCGTGCTACCGGAACCCAGTTGGCGCAAGATCAAGATATGGTAGCGATCTGCAAGGTGAGCCCCTTGATGGATGGGAGACCCCGGCGACGCCATCTTTTTAAACCTAGAATACTGCGAATGCTTCGATAAGTCCCTTTCAATTTTTCGCGCGGAACTGCAAGTCGAGGTTCTCCTCGTCGGCAATGGCTTCGAGGGCGCTGCGCAGCCTGGCGATCGGCACCTCCACGGGGACTTGCGCCTCGATGGAAAGCGAGAAGACCGGCGTGCCGGTGTTGGGGGCGTGGGTGCGATGGGTCTCCAGCGAGGCGACGTTGACATGGTGCCTGGCGAGCACATGGCTGAGGCGGTGGACGATGCCGGGATGGTCCATGGCCACGGCGGTGATCTGGTAAGGGAGGGTCTTGGCCGCGTGCTCGGGCAGAGCCTCCTCCAGCCGGGTTCTGCGGATCTGGAGGGTCAAGCCCATCTCGCCGGCCAGCCGGGGAAGCTCCTCTTCCAGGCAGCTCAAGGCCTCCGCCGGACCGGTCACGAGGACGATCAAGGCGAACTCGCCGCCGAGGATGGCCATGCGGCTGTCCTCGAGGTTGCACTGATGCTGGAAGATCAAGCCGGAAGCCCGGTCGACGATTCCCGGCTGGTCTTTACCAATGGCGCTGATGATGAGTCCCTGGCGCATGGCGGATATCGTACCGTATCCTCCGAGCAGGGCCAAGGGATGGACCCCCCGGTTTGTAAAATTTTGTCAGGTGGCCGGCGCCAAGCGGCGCCGCCGGCAAGTAGACCGATCCGGCATCCAGAATCGACTCCGCCGCGGATTGAACACGGCCGAAATAGATGATGAGCTGTGTTCCATCTGCGGTTTTTTTTGCCCCTTGACGAAAAGGAGTCGATTGCAGCCTAGAAAAATCACCCGCGGCCTGCTGCTCAGCGGCGGCGGAGCCCGCGCCGCCTATCAAGCCGGGGTCTTGCGCCATATCCTGGAGGTTTCCCGGGAGCCGCTGGACAAAATTCCTTTCGAGATCCTGGTGGGCGCTTCCGCGGGCGCCATCAACCTGGCGGGCCTGGCGGCCCATGCCGGCAGCTTCCGCGCCGCCTGCGAGCTGATGGTGCGCCACTGGGAGACCTTGAGCACCCAGAAGGTCTTCGAGGCCAAGGCGAACAAGATCGCCGCCAATGTCTTCCGGTGGATTCTGGACCTGGCCCTGGGCGGCGCCGAAAAGCGCCGCGAGCCGCGGGGGAAGGCGCTCCTTGACACCACGCCGCTGGCGCGGCTGGTAGAGGGGTTGCTGCCGCCAGGAGCCATCGCCGGACACCTGGCCCGGGGAACCCTCGAAGCGGTGGCCGTTTCCGCCACCGATTACGACTCCGGGGCCCACACCGTTTTCGTCCAGGCCAGCGCCAGCCGCAAGCTGTGGCAGCGTTACAGCCGCATCGCCCATTACGACCAGATCACGCCGGCCCACATCCTGGCCTCGTGCGCCCTGCCCATCCTCTTTCCCGCCGTCCGGATCGGCAACTCGTACTACGGCGACGGCAGCATCCGCAACACGGCGCCCCTGAGCCCCGCCATTCACCTGGGGGCGAGCAAGATCCTGGCGATCGGCGTCCGGGAGGTGCTCAACGAGCCCATCGAGCCGTCCGCAAGGGAAAGGGAGCCCCGATATCCGACCGCGGCCCGGATTTCCGGCGTGCTCTTCGACTCGATCTTTCTCGATGCTCTGGAAAGCGACTGGGAGCAGATGGTGCGCATCAACCGTCTTCTGGAGAACCTGCCGCGGGCCGTGGTTGACGACCGCGGCGCGCCCATCCAGCCCATCGAGTTCCTTTACGTGGGCCCCTCCCAGAAGCTTTCGGACCTCGCCTTCAAGCATCGCAACGAGCTGCCGAGGATCATTCGCTACCTGCTGAGAGGCCTGGGGGCCAAGGGCAAGGGCAGCGGCGTGCTGTACAGCTACATCTTGTTCGAATCGGCCTACTGCCGCGAGCTGATGGAGCTGGGCTACCGGGACGCCCAGGCCAGCTCCGAGAAGATCCAGAAGTTCCTGTGGGGCTGAACCGTAATCTGAGGCGTAAATGCAAATGCCAAAGAGAAAACAACTCCTAAGAAATTTACTTAACCGCAGAGGACGCGGAGAGCGCAGAGAGAAGAATTATAAATTTAATAATTTAATTCCTTCTTTTATTCTCTGCGTCCTCGGCGATCTCTGCGGTTCATTTATCTTTCAGAAATGGACTATCGCTGCGGATTACCGGTCTGCTCCCTGCCGGCGGTTCCGGTAAACTCCTCTCCCCGCAAGAGCCCTCGAAAAATAGTCAAAATGCGCTACACCCGCTGATGTTATTGGCCGATCGATGGTATGTGTAAGCTCCCGGAGTCCGGAAGTCGCAAAAGTCACCGAGGTGATGGAAAGAACGCTTGAGCAAAAATCCTGGAATGCCATGAAAGCTTTCTTCTGCCTGAAACGAGTGCTGTTCCTGGCTGCCGTGGTCGCCAGCTTCTTGCCTGGAAGCGCGACGGCCTGGCCCAGAGGCGACAAGGGGAAGGACTCCAGGGAGGAGCCGGTCAATGTCCCCCATGTCAACCACACCGTTCAGCCCGGTGAGACGCTGTTCTCCATCGCGGAAAAGTATTACGGCAACGGCTACGAGTGGAGTCGCCTCCAGGAGTACAACCGCTGGGTGGATCCGAAGCAGCTGAGCGTCGGATCGGTGATTTTCGTTCCCGAGCCGCGGCGCGGCGGCGCTTCCGGCTCCTCAAAGGGAAGAGGATTCTTCGAGGCCCTTTTCGGCAGCGGCGAGCGCAGCCCGGAGAGCGGCGAAAACACCGGCCGGATGACGCTCGACCCGGCGCCCGCGCGCGCTTCCTGGGGGCTGAATCCCTTGAGCTCACTCTTCTCGGACCTGGGCTCCATCCAGTTCCTGGGAATTCCTTTTTTCCGCCTCATCTTTTTGCTGGCCAGCTGGTTTGTCGGCCACATGGCGGTGCAAGGGGGGCTGGTATGGTTTTGCGCCCACGTGGCCTTCGTCAAGGATGTCAACTTCAAGAAGGCTTTGCGCTCCTCCGCCCAGCTTGAGACCCTGGCCCTGGTGTTCGTGCTGATCGTCAGCGTCACCGCGCTGCTCCTCATCTATGTCGGCACGGCGCCACCGGGAAAGCCGGTGCTGCGGGAGCTTTTCAGCATTGCTGAGGAGTACGTCGGCACCCCCACGGGCCTGGCGGTCACGGGTTTTCTGCTGGTGGCCCTGTACGTCTTTCTGGGGATCCGCTTCATCCCGCAGGCCTTTGGAGCCGCCAACGCGCAAGGGTGGGCCATCGTGCTCATGGCCATCCTGATTCCCCACCTGATCTTTCTCTACCTGGTAGGGCACCGGCTGGGATTCATCGGCTGAACCGTGCTGAACCGCGAGGTCCTGAGGGCATAAAAAAACCCCGATCTTGATCCCACGTTACCGGGACAAAGTCGGGGAGAGCTGTGTGGGATCAACAAACTTGGGGTCCTGTTGACGATCCCTGCGCTTTAGAACGCAATGGGATTAAATGCAAAGCCAGGGCCAATTGGGCAGTGGTTTTTTAAGAATTTCCCTTATAGTATATAAGTAACATTGATTTAATAATTTAGGTTGGCATCGAATAAGTTTTAAGTGGCGGGTTCAAAAACTCTGGATCGCACAATTTATGTGCCATGCACACAATCAAGTATGCGTTTTGAATAAAAAGTGTGCTGTGGTTACCCGGATTCCCCTTCCAGCTTCTTCCGGAGGGTGTTGCGATGGATGCCCAGGATCTCCGCCGCCTTGTGGCGGACGCCGTCCGCCCGCTCCAGAGCCTTGTGGATGAGGTCCCTCTCGATCCGGCCGATGATGGCCTCCCAGATCCTCCCTTCCAGGTCCTGCCGTTCAAAAGCGTTTTTCACCAGCTGCTCGACGGCCAGCCCCGGATCGGTTTTGGCCGCGCTCGCGGGCGGTTGCAGCCTTTCTTGGCCGCTCCCCTGGCCGAGGGGGATGGGGAGGTCCTCCGGGCGGATCCATTTGCCGTCGCACAGAATGGCGGCGCGCTCGAGGACGTTTTCCAGCTCGCGGACATTGCCGGGCCACTGGTAGCGCATGAGCAGGCGCGCGGCCTCCGGAGCGATGCGAAGCTCCGGGAGGGCGTTTTCCCTCCGGAAACGTTCGAGAACGTGCTCCGCCAGGGCGGGAATGTCATCGAGCCGCTCCCGGAGCGGGGGAACATGGATGGGGACGACGTTCAAGCGGTAGTAGAGGTCCTCGCGGAAAGACCCGGAGGCAACCATTTCCTCCAGGTTGCGATGGGTGGCCGCGAGGATGCGGACATCCACCTTGAAGGTTTTGTCGGAGCCGACCGGCTCGACCTCGCGCTCCTGGAGCACGCGCAGGATCTTCACCTGAAGCACGGGGCTCATGTCGCCGATTTCGTCGAGAAACACGGTGCCGCCATCGGCCTGGATGAACTTCCCCTTGCGATCGGCGACGGCGCCGGTGAACGAGCCCTTGACGTGGCCGAAAAGCTCGGCCTCGAGGAGGTTTTCCGGAATGGCGGCGCAGTTCACCTTGACGAACGGCCGGTCCGCCCTGGGGCTGTTGAAGTGGATGGCGTGAGCGATCAGCTCCTTGCCGGTGCCGCTTTCCCCGCGGATCAACACCGTCGAGCGGCTTCGCGACACGCTGCGGATCACGGCATAGACTTTTTCCATGGCCTCGCTCGAGCCGACCAGGTTGTCGAAGTGGTAAAGGGTTTTCAACTCCTCCTTGAGCAGGCGGTTTTCCAGGAGCAGGCTTTCTTTCTCGGACATCACCTTGAAATGGATCTTCACCGCTTGCGAGATGGTGGAGGCGATGATCTGAAGGAGCCCCATGTCCGCCTCGAACTGCTCCTCGCCCGGGAACGGCTTCAGGGCGCCAAGCGCGCCGACGGGCTTCCCTTCGAGGAAGATCGGCATCGCCAGGAAGCTGATCTGCTCGCTGGGATTCTGGTAGATGCCGGTCCGGCCCAGGAATTTCGGCTCCGTGCGGATGTCCTGGACGCCGAAGGGTTTGCCGTTCTTGACCACCCAGCCGGTGATGCCTTCGCCAATGCGGTACTTGCCGCGGGCCATCTCCTCCGGCGTCATCCCGAAGGCGAGCTCGATCGACAGCTCCTCGGTCTCCGGATTCAAGAGGACAAGGAAGCTGCGGCGCATGGCGCACCGGCGGTTGAGGATCTCCCCAACTTCCTGGAAAAGCTCCTTGAAGTCGAGAGCCGACCCGAGGGCCTGGCTGATTTCAACCAGGGTTTCATCCTGATCGTTCTTCCTGCGGATTTCATTGTAAGCCTTGGCGTTTTGCAGGATTTGCGCCGCCTGGCTGCCCACGAAGGTCAAAATTTGCAGGTCATCCTCGCTGAAGTTCCCTTCCTTGGAGCTGTCGACGCTGATCACCCCGATGGCCTTCTTCCCCAGCACCATGGGCACCGCCAGCTCGCTGCGGATGTGCTCCTTGACCATGACGTAACGCGAATCCTGGCGGACATCCGGCACGTTGAGGGGCTTGCCATACAGGGCCACCCAGCCCGTGACCCCCTGGCCCACTTTGAGAATCACCTCTTTCTCCACATTGCTGCCCAGCCCGCGCGCTGCAACGATGCGCAGGTTCTGGTCGTTGTCGATCAAGATGACGGAGCCCGTGGTGGCGCCGGTGTACCGGATGCTGGCATCGAGAATGCGGTCCAGGAGCGGCCCTGGCTCCAGGGTTGAATTGAGCGCCAGGGTGATTTCCTGGAGGATTTCTAGTTGTTTCGCCAGCTTTACTTGCAGCTCATTGGAGGATTTGTTTTCGCCCCGCTCGGTCCTGATGTGGGGGGGGGTGAGAGGGACCGGGCCGGTCCTTTGTTCCGCACTCAACGCCTTAGGTTTCAGCGCATCCATGTTCGGCTATTGTTAGGTTTTTGTGCGCCTAGAATCTGAATTTGAACAATAATTGTTCTATAACCTTAAATTTAGCACAGAAATGGGGTAATATCAATGGACAATTTATGTTCATTGGCTTTGACGCCTGGTGGGATTCCCCAAAATTCCTTGGTGCAGTCTTTCGCAAATAATTGTAGGG
>JACQVS010000200.1 GCA_016209605.1 Planctomycetota bacterium | reverse complement strand
GGGTCAGGCCGAGCGATTTTGGCTACTGGCAAGGCGCGCGAGCGGAGTCGATTCGGGACGGAGAATCGACGAGCGAGCGCAACGCCGCCAGGAGACGAAAGTGCCGGCATCACCCTACAAAGATTTAAGAAAGACGGAACTAAGGCACCGAAAAAATCAACCCCTCCGAGCTGCCCTACTGCCCCTCCGCCGGCTTCTTCTCTTCCTCAGCCGGCTTCGGCTGATCCGCTGGCTGGCCGGTAGGCTTTTCCCCCGACGGGCTGCCGGCAGCGCCTTCCGCCGGGGCGGGGCTCGAGGCCGGGGCGGCCTCGAATTTCTGGATGATCTTGTTGAGATCGGCGAGGAGCTGCTCGGCGATCGGCGCCTCGAGCAGCTCCTTGCGCAGCTCCACCGCCTTGGCGTCGACCAGATCCTTGAAGCGGTCGTTGTAAGGGGCGGCATCGTCCTTTTTCCCATCGTCGAGGAGCTTTCCCGCCTCTTGAATCTGGGTGCGGGTGGAGCTGACCGTTTCATCGATCGTGGCGTTGATTTCGTCCTTGAGCTCAGGAATCTTTTCCAGCTGATGGCGCTTTTCCTTTTTCAAGGTGAGGAGGATGTGGAATGCCTCACTGAGATTGTTGTCGCTTCGGAGGGCGGCGCGGGCGTGGTTGAGGAGCGTTTTCACTTCCTTCTCGAGCGCCTCCCGCACTTCCACGGGAAGCGGCTGCGAGAGGTCGTCATTTCTCTTGCTGAGATTGCCGGATTTCTGCTCCTGGCCGCTGAGGCCCAATCCCGAAGACGACTCGGCCGGCGACGGCGTCCTGCTGGCCAACTGCTGCTCCCGCCTTCTGGCGTCGTTCAACACGAGGACCAGCATGATGATCACGGCGATCACAAAGACCACTCCGGAGCCGATCCCCAGCCACAGGGTGGTGGGATCGATGGCCTTCCGGCGCGCCGCGCGGTCCTCGCCGTGGAGCCTTCCGGTCCGAGCCGCCAGCCCCGCCTCCCCACCACCGGCTTTCGCGCCTGCAGTCCGCCTGGCCGGCGCGGCGGGAGCCCCTTGCGCCGCCAGGCGCTTTTGAATGGCGCCGTAAATGCGCTGCGCGTTCTGAGGGGAGAGGAGGTTGATCTTGACCAGGAGGGCGCCAATCTTCGGCCGCGGCTTCCCCTCGGCCTCGAGCTTGCTGGCGAGCGCCAGGCCGCGCTTGGCACCCTCTTCGGTCAACAGCCCGCTTTGAATGGCGATTTTGCAAAAAAGGAGGTCTTCTGGAGTTTTCATAAAGTTGTCATCGCCGGCGCCAATCAATTCTTGCGTCGAGCTCCTTGTCCCGTTAAAACGGGGAGGGATCGTACCTAGCAAACATGATGGTAGGGGTCGGGCGAGAAGGTGTCAAGGGAGTGTTGACGTAAGCGAACAACCGCTCCGGGAATCCGGACCAGCCGGTATGAAGAAACCCAGCGCCTCCCCACCGCCGTCCAAGAAGGAAAGCCCCCGCGATCCCCAGCCGGGCGGCGGCTTCGCCAAGATCTACAACGTCATCGTCGGCACGGCCGGCCACATCGATCACGGCAAGACCACTCTGGTCGAGAAGTTGACCGGCATCAATCCCGACCGCCTGCCGGAGGAGAAGGAGAGGGGCATGACCATCGACCTGGGCTTCTCCCGCTACCAGCTCCAGAGCGGCCAGAAGATCGGCATCATCGACGTCCCCGGCCACGAGCGCTTCGTCAAGAACATGGTCGCGGGGGCCACCGGGATCGACCTGGTGCTCCTCGTGGTGGCGGCCGACGACGGCGTCATGCCGCAGACCCGCGAGCACCTCGAGATCATGAAGCTGCTGGGGATCCAGCACGGCATCATCGTGGTGACCAAGATCGACATGGTGAGCCCGGAGCTGCGCGAGCTGGCCACGGAAGACATCCTCGCTGCAGTCAAGGGGACCTTTCTCGAAAAGGCCCCCCTGGTGCCGGTCTCCTCCGTCACTGGAGAGGGCCTCGACCGCCTCAAGGCGGTGCTGCAGCAGGAGGTGCTGCTGGTGAAGACGCGCAGCACCACGGGGGTGTTCCGGATGCCGGTGCAGCGGGTTTTCTCCTCGAAGGGATTTGGAACGGTGCTGACCGGCGTGCCCATGTCCGGTAAAGCGGTGGTCGGCGACACCCTGGAAGTCCTTCCCCTGGGGAAGAAAGGGCGGGTCCGCGGCGTCCAGGCCTACCAGAGTGCCGCCGAGATGGCCCAAGCGGGGCAGTCGAGCGCCATCAACCTCACCGACCTCGACTACAAGGAAGTCCATCGCGGCATGGTGCTGGCGGCGCCGGGGTACTTCCAGAGCTCGACCCTCGTCGAGGCCCGCTTCAGCTACCTCCCGAGCATTGAGCGCCCCCTCCGCCACCTCCGCGAGATCCGCTTCCACTGCGGCACCGCGGAGATCCTCGGCAGGATTTATCTGCTCGAGGGGAAGGAGCTGCGGCCGGGCCAGTCCACCTTTGTCCAGCTGCGCCTCCAGGAGCCGGTGGTGGCTGCTCCCGGCGACCGCTTCGTCCTGCGGCTGCACTCTCCCATGGTGACCATCGGCGGCGGCGAGGTGATCGACCTCTCCCGCTTCCGGCTGAAGCAGGGGAAGGCGCACATCATCGAGAAGCTCGAGAGCAAGGCGGAGGCAGTCCGTTCCCCCAAGCAGCTCCTGCTCCACGCCGTCCAGGACCGGGGTTATGAGGCGGTTTTGGAGCTTGAGGCGGCGCGCGACTCGGGCCTGCCGGCGGCGGAAGCCCAGAAAGTCCTCCAGGAACTGATCGAGGAAGGGGCTATCCTGACGGCCAGCCGGTCCGGCCTGTACTTTTCGAGCATCCGCTTCGAGGAGGCGAAGGCCAAGGCCCGGGAGGTCGCCGTTTCATTCTTTCAGAAGAAGCCGAAGCGCCTGCTCATGGAAAAAGTGGCGCTCCGGCAGGCGGTTCCGAGCCACGAAGTCTTCTTCCAGGATCTGCTCGCGGCTCTGGAAAAGGAAGGCCGGCTGAAGACCGTCCGCGGCGAATACCTGCAGTGGACCTTCCATGCCCCCCAGCTCACCGACCGGGAAAAAGGCTTCCGCGAGCAAGTGTTGAAGGCCATCCGGGAGCAGGCCTTTTCGCCGCCCCGCGTCGAGGAGGTGGCGGCGCAGCTGGGCGTCGACTCGCGCACCGCCGGCACCGTTGGGGAACTGCTCCTCGAGGAGGGGGAGCTGGTCAAGGCCTCCGAAGAGGCGGTCTTCCACCGCGAGGCCATCGAGGAGGCGCGGCGGCGGCTGCGGGAGCATCTGGAAAAAGCCGGGACCATGACCGCCTCGGAAGCGAAAAACCTTCTGGGCTCATCGCGCAAATACATCATCCCACTCCTTGAAATGCTGGACCAGGAGGGCTTCACCATCCGCCGGGGCGATGTGCGGGAGCTGAGAAAAAATTAATCACCCATCACCGGATCGTCAAGAATTAAACATGCCCGGCGCCGCTCCAGAAGCGCCCGCCAGTCCGCCGGGGTGTTGAGATTGAAAAAGACCAGCGCCGGGTCAAAGGGGCGGCTTCTGGAAAGCTCCGCGGCCACCTGCGGATCCTCCACCACCACCGCCTCGACCCCCGGCCAGCGGGCGATCGCCTGCAAGCTTCGCTCTCCCCGCGCCAGGGCCGCCTCGAGGTCGGGGAGCAATCCGCGCCGGTAAAAGGCGCACGCGGGCTCGCACCGCCCCTGCCAGCAGGGCATGGCCGCGCGTTTCCCGGGCCGCGCCGCCTCGCGGCTCAGCAGCCGGAGGAGCGGCGCCCACAGGACCGGCATATCGACGGCGACGAAAAAGGCTCCGTCCTCCGGCAAAGCCGCCAGGGAGGCGCGCAGCCCCTCCATCGGCCCCAGATCGGCGGCGCCGTCGATGGTGAGGTCTGGCTTCCGGGAGATGGGCGATTCCTCAAGCAGCGCCAGGATCTCCTTCTGAAGAGCCGGATCGGCCGGCAGGGAAACCGCCACTTTTGAAAAGAGCCGCTCCAGCCCCAGGATCAACCGGCCAAGAAGCGCCTGCCGTCCCAGCCGGAGCGCCGCCTTGATCGAGCCCATGCGCCGGCTCCGCCCCCCCGCCAGCACCACCGCCCGAGCAAAGCTGGCGGCTGAAGTCATGCTGGGTGGATCCACCAGGCGGGGAGAATCTCGCCGGCCTTGACGCCATCGCGGCCGGCGGGCAGCTGGATGAGAGCGTTGGCGGCCGCCAGGGAGGAGAGAAAGCTCGAGTCCTGGCCGCCGATGGAGCGGACGCGGAAGCCGCCGCCGGGGTGTTCAAAGTCCGGCTCCACCGCGGCGCGCAGAAGGAAGGTGCGGCCGCCGCGATAGCTGAAGTCGCTGGTGAAGCGGACTGGAAAAACGGGCGGCACGACGGGCTCCTCCCCCAGCATCTTCCGCAAGGCCGGCAGCACGAAGACAGTGAAGGAAATGATGGCCGAGGCGGGATTGCCGGGCAAGCCGAAGAGGGGCTTGCCCCCCAGCACGCCGAAGACCTGCGGCTTCCCCGGCCTCATGGCGGCCTTGAAGACGTAGCCGGGGCTGCCATCTTCCCGCACCACCTGCTGCACGAAATCATAGTCGCCGGCGCTCACTCCTCCGGTGGTGAGGAGCGCATCAACTCCGCCCTCGAGGGCCCGGCGGAACTCCCGCCGGAGGGCGTGCGTGGAGTCCTCGATGATCCGGCCCACCTCCGGCGCCGCCCCGCCCTCACGCAGCAGGCCGGCGAGGGCGTAGGCGTTCGAGTTGCGGATCTGGCCGGGGCCAGCCGGTTCGCCCGGCCAGACCAGCTCTTTCCCCGGAGAGATGATGGCCACCCGCGGCCGGCGGCTCACCTTGATCCGGGCCAGGCCCAAGGCCGCCGCCACGGCGAGCTGCGGCCCGCGCAGGCGCGTTCCCTTCCCCACGGGAACTTCCCCCGGCTTCATGTCGCCGCCGGCCCGGCGGATGTTCTGTCCAGATGCCGCCGCTGCCGTGAAGGTAACCTCCGTATCCGTGAAGCGGGTCAACTCGTGCGGCACCACGGCGTCGGCGTCCTGGGGAATGGGAGCGCCGGTCATGATTCGCGCCGCCGCCCCAATCTGCGGATGCCCAATCTGCGGAAGCCCAATCTGCGGAAGCTGAGCCTCGGACAGCTGAAAGCCGGGCGGATCCCCCGCCTGGATCCTGCCGCGCACCCGCAAGGTGACCGGCCGCTCCGGCGAGGCTCCCTCGAGGTCTCCGGCCCGGACGGCGTAGCCATCCATGGCCGAGTTGTCGAAAGGTGGAATCAACTCTTTGACGGCCAGATCCTCGGCCAGCACGCGGTCCCAGGCCTCGAGGAGAGGGACCTCCTCGGCCGGCAGCCTGTCAACGTGCCGAAGGATGGTCTCCCGCACCTCTTCCAGGGGGATCAGGTCGTGGCCAAGCTCGCGGAGACGGGTCATACGGATATCATTCCTTTCCCTCAGTGCCTGACCGACTCCTCCACCCAGCGCAGGTAGGGCTCGTGGCCGGTGATCACCGGCAGGGCGACCACCTCCGGCACCTGGTACGGATGGAGCTCGCGGACCGCCTGCAGCAGCGCCTCGACCCGCGCGCACGGCGTCTTCATCACCAGGAGGCTTTCTCCGTCCTCGCAGAGCTTCCCCTCCCACCAGTAGAAGCTGGCGACTTTTTCGATGACGTTCACGCACGCCGCCACGCGCCTCTCCACCAGCGCCCTGGCCAGGGAGCCGGCCTTTTCCCGAGGACAAGTTGACAGGACGATGCAAATATCCGGGACCGGGGGCTGCTGCATATTGGGAAGTTTATTAGGCGGATCGAAAGATACAATAAAGAACTTGCGGCTACCGTGGCCCAGTTTTTTAATACCCTCATGAACTTGGTCAAGCTCAAGTCCCGAAGGCGCTGGCGGATCGCCGCCGGCGTGGTCCTGTGGATCGCCATCGCCTCGTTCCTGTTCGCCCGGGTGCACGACCAGGGGAGCCGGCGCGAGCTGCGGGCTCTCCAGCATGCCCGCGGCTGGCTGTTCGGCGAGCAGGTCAAGGTGCTGGTGCAGTTTGAACTTCCGGTGCCGGCGGCGGTGGGAGATCCGGTCTTTTTCCGCTCCTCCGAGAGCGACCTGACGCCCATCGGAGAAGTCGCCGAGCTGGCCCAGGACGGGTCGGCCGCTCCGATGCGCCAGGGCTTGACCCGCCAGCTCGCGTGCCGGCTCTACCTCGCCGGCCACAGCTCGGGGGCGGGGGGGCTCGATGACCGCTGCCAGGTCTCCCTGATCACCGTCCCCCAGACCGCCGCCTGGGTGGTCAAGACCCTCCTCCCCAAGGATAAGCTCTTGTGGATCGCCGAGGAATGGAACCGCACCTTGCTCGAGCATCGCGAGGAGCTGTTCCAGGCCATCAGCCCCGTCCTCCAGCAGCTGGTGGGCGATCTGCAGCGCCTCGCCATCGAGGACCTGCCCTCGGCGGTCGAGCGGCATTGGGAGGAGCTTTTGGCGATTGGCCAAAATTTCCATCGGGAAAGCATCCAGAACGAGCTGCTGCCGAGCCTGGAGGAGGCGGCCTGGCCGATCCTGGCGAAACGATCGCAGCCGGCGCTCGACGCCGTCGGCAAGGAGATCCTGGCGCGGCTGCCGGTGTGGGGATTCACATGGCGCTTCCTCTACCAGGCGCTCCCCCTCACCGCCGACGACTACGTCAAGGCCGAGTGGCAGCGCTTCGTCGATCAGGACGTCCTTCCCATCCTCAAGAGCCACACCGGAGATTTCATCGGCGCCCTTCAGGACGTGATCGCCGAGGTCTCGCGCCACCCCAAAAGCAGCGAGGCGCTGCGGCGGAGCTTCGACCGGCTCCTCCACGACCGCGAGCTGCAGCACCAGATCCGGCTCATCTTCCAGGAGATCGTCCTCGACAACCCGCGCTTCCACCGGACCATGCTCGACCGCTGGAACTCGCCCGAGCTGGCCCAGGCCATCGACAAGCTGTCGGTTTTCATGGGGCCGCTCATGGCCAAGATCGGCGATGCGGTCCTCGGCACCCGCGGCGGCGGCATCACGCCGGAGTTCGCCCGGGTGCTGCGGACGCAGATCCTTGAAAAGGACCGGCGCTGGATCTTGATCGAGTCCGGCCCGGTGAGGGGGGGGCCGGTCGGCTCGGGGCATTGCTTCCAGGGACAGGTGGCGAGCCATGAATGACCCCCCAGCGATCCCGGCGGCTGCCGGCCCAGCGGCGGGCGTTGCCCTCCGCGGCCTCACCATCCGCGCCGCCGGGCGGACGCTGCTCGAGGAGGCCGGCGCCGATTTTCCGGCCGGCAAGATCACCCTGGTGATCGGCGCGAGCGGCGCTGGAAAGAGCGTCCTCCTCCGCCTTCTCGCCGGCCTCCTCCGCCCCGGCGAGAGCGGCTTCGAGATCTCGGGGGGCGTCCGCATCGAGGGCTGGGACCGGTTCCAGGGCGATGCCGGCATCTCCGTGGGCATCGTCTTCCAGAACTTCGCCCTCTTCGATGAATTCTCCGCCCTCGGGAACGTCCTCTTCGGCTTCGACCATCGCCGCCGGCACGAGAGGCGAGGAGAGCCGCCTCCCGATTCTCCGGAACCCACCGCTTCGGCGGCGGGGCGCCTCGAGACCGCCCGGGGCCTCCTCGATGAGCTGGGCATACCGGCCGCCGTGCCGGTGAGCCTCCTGAGCGGCGGCCAGAAGCAGCGCCTGGCCATCGCCCGAACCCTCGCCTTCGACCCTCAAGTGGTGGTTTACGATGAGCCCACCTCCGGCCTCGACCCGGCCAACGCCCGGCGGGTGGCGGAGCGCATCTCCAACACTCAAAAGCTGCATTCCAAGACCACGGTCATCGTCACCCACGACTACGAAAACCTGGCCGGCATTGCCGACGCCATTTTCCTCCTCGACCACCGCGAGAAGAATTTGCGCCGGGTGCCGCCGGAAGCCCTTGGGGAGGCGGCCATGGCGATGGCCGGCGCTCCGGAGAAGGAAACGGCTCCCGAAGGGGTAGGATTGCCGGCCCCCCCGTCCGCCCGGAAGGCGATGGGGAGGGCCATCGGGCTTCTGGGGGACTTCTTCGCCGCCACCGCCTGCGCCGGCGAAGCCTGCATCGGAAGCATGGTCCGCCTCCTGCCGTGGTGGCGGAGCCCGCGCTGGGGGCTGCGGTACCTGCTCCACTACCTGAGCTTGATCGCCTCGCCGTCTTCCCTCGCCTATTTCGGCGCCGCCGGCCTGATCGCCGGCTTCGTCTCGACCCACTTCACCTTCAAGTTCCTGCCTTTCAAGGCCTACACCGAGCCCTTGATCACCGAGGAGCTGCTGCAAGGGCTGGGCTTTTCGCTTTACCGCATCGTCGTGCCGGTTCTCCTCACCGTGCTCCTCGCGGCGCGCTGCGGCGCCGCCATCAGCGCCGACCTCGGCAGCCGGGTCTACAACCGCCAGATCGACGCCATGCGCTCCCTGAGCGCCCGGCCGGAAAACTACCTCTTGACCAACATCCTCCACGCCTTCATCCTCGCCACCCCCCTGCTGCTCCTCCTCGGCTTCTGGGTGGCCCGGCTCACCAGCCTGATAGTCTTTTCCTACAACTACCCGCGGCACAATCCGCTCTTCTGGGACGGCCACTTCCACCGCAGCTTGCGGGTCCCCGGCCAGCTTCTCTACCACGGCACCGGCTGGATGCTCTGCAAGGTGCTCGCTTGCGGCCTGGGCACCGGCATGATCGCCTATTTCCAGGGGATGAAGCCCAAGCTCTCGGGCGTCGACGTCAGCCGGGCCATCACTCGCACCATCATCTGGGCCACCCTCTTCGTCCTCTTGGTCCACTTCGCCTTCGCCTTCCTAGAATTTTGATTGAAATACAGAAAAAAACTGCTTGCCCAAACCGGGTATTTTCCGGTAACCTATGGGCGCTTGAAACAGATTTAACGTTGTTTTTAAAGATCTAACGGTAGTCTTTTTTTGAGGCTCGTGGCGCCATGGGTCAGGGAAGAAAGTTGCTTGCTCTTTTAACCATGCCTCTATTCGGTGTTTCGATGTGTTTTCGCCCGGTCTTTGCCGGTGAGGCTGACGATGAAGAAGATGGTGAAAAAAATTTAGCGATTTCCTTGGAATCGCTGAAAGACTGCTTGAATGACGCGGCCACCTTCAAGTACTTGAACGATCTCGCCAACTGTTTGCCGCTCTGGAGAATTGGCGCTTCCACGGTGCAAGCAGGAACCTCCTACCAGCACGAATTCATCTTTGCCTTGCCCCGGCGAAATGCCGATCGGGCGTTGTTGGTCCGCATCACCACCGAGTGGCGCGAAGGTCGTTTCAGGGTGGTTGAAAGAAATGACCGCCACGGCGCCCTTCGCGCCAGAGCGGAGCGGCCCTCTTTGTCAGACGCCACGGCTTTGACCATCCTCCGGGATGCACTGGACAGCGGCAGCGTCAGTCAATCGTTGTTGCGATGGCAAGAGGGCAGTCCTTTGGGGCTTCAAGAAATCTATATCCATCCAGTGCCGGATTCCGAAAACGACCCCACCTCTTCCCAGAGAAAATACACTCTGGGATTTTACCGGGGCGGCCTCGCGGGCGAGTCGAGCGCCGAGTCTCTGGTTTGGGATGCCGTTTACGACAGCCGCGAGGGCAGCGTGAGCTTTTTCCAGGATTGACCGGTTCCTGAAAATCGCCTTTCCGGATAGGAAGTCGAGGTCAAGGTGGGATCGAAAAAGCGTGGAGAAAAGAAAAGCGGCCCGTGGGAGATGCTGGAGCGGGCGCGCGAGAAGCTCATGCGGGGGGAAGTGGCGCGGGGTTTTCATTGCCTCGAAAAAGCCTGGCAAGGCGAATTGCCGCAAACTTCGAAAGACCTCATCGGTTTCACTCGAGCCTGCCTGGATCTGGCGGGCAATTACGAATGGTTTGCCGCGGGCGAAGTTTGGCTGAATAGTGCTGAGGAGGCCTTGAAAGCAGCCACTTGTCTTGATGGAGAGCGAAAATTTGCCTTTTTCTTGCTCTCTGCCTTGCGGGCGCGCCTTCATTACCAGGATGCGGACTATCGCGCCGGCGTTGATTTTTTCAAGAATATATCTCCAGGCCGCTTAAGCGAAGAATTTCCCCCTCTGAAATCGTGGGAGCCGTGGCTGATCAATTTTTACTGCACAATCCTCATCGCCGAGCAGCGCTTGGATGAATTCGACCGGTTGATTCGAAACCCGCCCGTGGCAAACTGGAACTATAGCCCCTACGATGCCACTCTCCGCCTGCGCCTCCTGGGACACCGGTACCTGCGAGAGCACATCTACGAAAAAGCTTTCACGGTCTTGAACGCGGCGGTAAAAAAATTCCAGCGGCTAGGGGGCCTTGAAGGAGAAATTCAAAAACTCATGTGCTATTTATTGCTGGCGAAGGTTCACTCGGTATCGTGCCGCCACCTGGAAGCGCGCCGGCTCCTGGGACTCGTCGAAAAAGAGGCGACCCGGCTCCGGCAAGCCAGGCTTTTGCACAACTTTCGGAATTACAAGGCCTTCGCCTTGAAACGCGAGGGCCTTCCAAGAGAAGGTCTTGAAACGGTTTTAAAAAATGCTTCGTTCAACTTTCAAAAAGAGGTGGGCGGGTCGAAATCTTACAAGATCGAGTCCGCTTGCCGAACCCTCCTCGTGACGGCCCGCCTGGCGGGATTTGCCGGGCGCTTCACGCTGGCGAAGAACTTGATTCATAAAGTCGAGGCCCACCGCGGCCATTTTAAAAAGTATCAAAATCGGGTTTATTTCCATCTCGTTAAAGGAGAGTGGCTGCGCTGGCAAAATACGGCCGCGAGCCGGGCTCAAGCCAGGGAAGAATTGGCGCTGGCGGAAAATATCCTCCATCAAAATTGCCCGCACGACAAAACGTACATGACCGGCATCTTGCTCAACCGGGGATGGATCGCCTACCATGAGAAGAATGTTCAGGAAGCGGTTTGGTGTTCGATCGAGTGTTTGGATCGGGCCCGAGAAAAACTTTTCCTGCAGATTCAAACCGACAACCTCTTCCTGCAAAGCCTGCTTCTCCTCGAAGAGGACGCTCCCAAGCCAATGCTCTATGACCGGATCCTCCCGCGGCTGGGAGCCATCCAGAATCCGGAAACGCTCTTCCGGATCATCGCCAATCTCTACATCTACAGCTGGGAGCTGGAGGACCAGATCGAGCTGACCGACCTCCATCTCAAGCAGTTGAACCGGTTGCGCGAGCACCTCAGCTCCGAGCGCTTCGAGCATCTATACGACACCCTGGTCTCGGGCCCCATCTTCGAGCGCATGCGCCGGAAGCTGTTTGGTTAAGAGCCCGTCCCGAAAGTCGCTCCGAGGCCCGAGGCCGAGCGAGAAGGCGCCAGACAAGGCGGGCCGACG
>JACQVS010000186.1 GCA_016209605.1 Planctomycetota bacterium | reverse complement strand
TGGTTGAGCGATTTCACCTGGGCGCGCAGCTTTTCGGAAATGACGAATCCCGAAGGATCATCCGAGGCGCGGTTGATTCGAAGACCGGTCGACAACCGCTCGAGGGTCTTCCTCTGGGCGGCGTCCGTGGTCCTCAAATCCTTGATTGCAGTATTGGCTGCAACGTTGGTGTTGATTCTGAGACCCATTAATCAAATCCTCCCTGAAAGTGAATCTTTGGCTGCCCATCCTTGAGCAGCTGATTTTGACGTTTGACACAAACAACCAAACCACGGCGGGGCTTCAAACCTGTCTAACTCAATCCGCCATGGCTGCTTTCGATGGCTTGGCATCACTTCATCGACGTTTCGCCTCGCCCGGCGCGGCGCCTCTATCCCCATACCTCCTTTCTAAATGCGGGCTTCGCCCGCAACCGAGCTATCCGCAACTTCTCCGCATCCTGCGGAGAAGTTGCGGAGGAAGAATCTATTTTTCTGATGTGGGTTCCGGTGTTTGTTTCCCTGAATTTAAAGCGATCCAACCGATGGGTATTCTGCCCAAGAGTACCGGCTGCTCGGGAGGACGTCAAACCATGGTCCGGAAAGCCTTTAGGAAAAATTTATTGGCCCTGAGACCGGCCAGAAATTCTTGCAGATCCGCCGGTGACCCAACTTTCAAAGGTCACGAAACATCCTAGAAAGTCAAGAAAGACGGCGTACCCCACCCCTCAGAGATCTTCAATCCGGTGCACAACCCCGACATGCTCAAGTCGTGCTGATTCTGGTAGTATAAAGGCATGCCGCTCAAGCACGTGCCTCTCCGAAGCGGACTCCGCTTGAAGATCCGCGTCCCCGAGGGCGTCCATCCCATCGACTGCCGGGCCGCGGCCGAGGCGCGCCGGCTGCGCATCCGGCCCGGCGAGAAGGTGCTCGACCTGGGCTGCGGCTGCGGCCTCTTCGGGCTCGCCGCCGCCAAGCTCGGCGCTAGCCGGGTCGTCTTGACCGACTTCTCGCCGGAGGCGGTGCGCTGCGCCGAGAAGAACATCCAGCTCAACCGCTTGAAGGAGAAAGTCAGCTGCCGCCGCGGCGACTTCTTCGCCCCTTGCCGCGGCGAGCGCTTCGACCTCATCATCGCCAACTTGCCGCAGACGCCCGGCCCGGCGCCGTTCAACCTTGAGCGCTGGGGCGGCCCCGACGGGACGCGCCACTACGAGCGCCTCGCCCGGGAGGCGCCGGCCTACCTGCGGCCCGGCGGGCGCCTCCTCTTCGTCCTGATCGGCCTCGCGGACAACGGCAGGGTGAAGGGGCTCCTCGGCGAGCGGTTCCAGATGCGCTGCGTCTTCCGCCTGCAGCGCGACTTCACCCCGGCCGACTACGACGGCATGCTGCCGGGGCTGTTTGACTACCTCGACGGCCTTCGCCGCCAGGGCGTTTCGGAGTTCTTCCGGTTCAAAAACCACCGCGGCCGGTTCTGGTTCTACCACCGGCTCTTCGAGGCGAGGTTAAGCTCATGAACTTCCCCCGACCAGCCGCGCCAGCTCGCGGCAGGTGGCGGGAGCGTGGCCGGCGTAGTGGTTGTTGGAGAAGGCGTACACTTCCCGCACCGAATCGAGGGCGGCGATCTTCTGGATGGCCTCGGCCCACTCGGCGAGGCTGTCCTTCCGGTCGACGACCACCTTGTCCCAGGTCCTGGTCTGCTTTTCAATGGCGTGGCGGTCGCCGAGGAGCCGGATGTAGGCGAAGTCCGCCGTCACCATGCCGAGCTGGAGCTGCTGCGCCGCCGGCAGCATGTAGGGATGGTCGATGAGGACGCAGCCGGCGCGGCGCCGCTTCAAGAGCTCGAGGAACTCCGGCTTGATCCAGCTCTTGTTGCGGATCTCCACGGCGCAGCGGACTTCGGCCGGCACCCTCGCGAGGGCCTGGTCGAGGCGCTCGAAGAAATCCGCCGCCTGCATTTCCTTGACGCGGAAGTAGGGGAACTGGAAGACCAGCGGTCCGAGCTTTTTCCCCAGCAGCGCGGCCGCCTCGAGGAAGCGTTCGAGGCTCCCGTCCTCGTTCCGCAGCACCTTCTCCAGGTCCGGGCGCTCGTCGCCGGAGCCATGCGTCACCGGGCGCGGCACCTTGAGGGCGAAGCGGAAGGACTCCGGCGTCACCGCCCGCCAGTTTTCGAAGGTGGCGTGCCGGGGGATGGCGTAAAAGGTGGAGTCAACCTCCACCACCGGAAAATGAGCGGCGTAGCGGGCCAGGAAGTCGGCCGACCGGGTGCCGGCCGGGTAAAAGGGGCCGATCCAGTCCTGGTAGGACCAGCCGGAGGCCCCGATGCGCACCTTTTCAGCCGCCGCGTCCACTGGAAGGGCACCGCTACTTTTGGATCGTGGAGGCCGGCGCCAGCTTGGCGCCGAGGATCTTGGTCCGCTGAGCGGGCGGCACCAGGCCGTTTTGGCCAGGATCGCCGAGCTGGATCTTGTCGACCACCTCCATGCCCTTCACCACCTGCCCGAAGACGGTGTAGCCCATGCGGTCCAGGTTGGGCTGGGGGGCGAAGCAGATGTAGAACTGGCTGCCGCTCGAATTCTTCTGGGGGTTGCCGGCGTCACCGAGGCGCGCCGCCGCCACCGAGCCACGCAGGTGCGGCCGCTTGATCTCGGCGGGAAGGGTGTAGCCGGGACCGCCCGATCCGTTGCCCTGGGGGTCGCCGCCCTGCGCCATGAAGTTTTCGATGACGCGATGGAAGGTGAGGCCGTTGTAAAAACCCTGCTTGACCAGCTTCTTGAAATTCTCGGCGTGCTTGGGGGCGTCATCCTCGAAAAGGTCGATGACCACGTCGCCAACGCTGGTGGTGAGAACGGCGTACTCTTCCACGGGTCCCTCTTTCGTTTCTTTCTGACAGCCGCATGAAAATTGGGCCAGTAAACCGAACAAGAAAAAATTCATCCACCGCGATTTCATGATTTCCATCCTCTCATTTACATTGTCATATCCAGTTCCTTTCCGGATCTATCCTCAATACTCTGAAGTCCGCCATTAAATATCATTTTCAGGAGAAAATCCACAGGACAAGTGGCGATCAAGATTGGCGAGCTTTGGGGCCCTTACCGCTCCAATCCTGGCCGCGGATCCATCCCCGCAACTTCCGGAGCCATTCGGTTCGCTTCATTTTCTTGCTGTCGGCAAGGAAGCTGGAGAGCGCTCCGCCGGTGAGGCCGGGAAACGCCAGACTTTGACGAGACTCCACGTATTTTTTATCCTGAAGAAGGAATACGGCGACTTTGGGGCCATCGCATCTCCAGACTTCCGGAATGCCAAACGCGGCATAAATGGAGAACTTGTTCAGCGAATCATGGGTGATATCGACTTCGATGACCAGGTCCGGAGGCGGATCTATCAAGAAATCGATCTCGGTTTTGCCATGGATCGTTTCTGCATTTTGGATATAAAATGAGGAGTCCGGCTCGAAGCCTTTCAACAGGTCGTTCCGTTTGTAGGTGGTTGATCCCAAATTTTCCAAGTCGATGTCCAACTCTTCGGCGAGCACTTCCACAAATTGAGCCAGGGTGCGGTTGCTTTTCTCGTGATAGGAAGAAGGGCTCATGATTTCCAGCATTCCCTGGTCATACGCCATCCGCGGAGAGCTTCGACCCTCGAAATCCTTCAGCAACCGCTCGTAAGTTTCCCAGCTGACATCGCGCAGGACGATGCGTTGCTC
>JACQVS010000183.1 GCA_016209605.1 Planctomycetota bacterium | reverse complement strand
TTCTTATTCTTTGCGCTCTTTGCGTCTTTGCGGTTAAAAATCCTTCTTCAAATCCTATTCCGATGGCGCGCCTCCAGATGCACCAGCAGCACCTGCAAGTCGGCCGGCGTCACCCCGGCGATGCGCGAGGCCTGGCCGAGGGAGCGCGGGCGGATCTTGCCGAGCTTTTGCCGCGACTCGATCCGTATGGCGCCGATGGAGCCGAAGTCGAAGTTCTCCGGGAAGGCCAGCGCCTCGAGGCGCTTGAACTTCTCCACCTGCACGTTTTGCCGCTCGATGTAGGCGGCGTACTTGGCCTCGATCTCGACCTGCTCGACCGCATCCGGCGGCAGGTTCATTCCGGCGAGCTGCGGATCGAGAGCCGCCACCTCCCGGAAGCCGTTCTCCGGCTGCCGCAAGACGCGCAGGAGGTCGCGGCCCTGGTGTTGGTGGCCGCTCATGTACTCGATCGTCTCGCGGATCGCCCGCCGCTTTTCCTCGACGCGCCGGAACGCCTCGTCCGGGATCAGGCCGAGGCGATGACCGATGCGCATGAGCCGCAGATCGGCGTTGTCGGCGCGCAGGACCAGCCGGTACTCGGCGCGCGAGGTGAACATGCGGTAGGGCTCGAGCGGGTTCTCCATCACCAGGTCATCCGCCAGCACCCCCATGTAAGCCTCGGAGCGGTCGAGGATGAGCGGCTCGCGGCCGCGAAGCTTGAGGACGGCGTTGGCGCCGGCGAGGAAGCCTTGCGCCGCCGCCTCCTCGTAGCCGCTCGTGCCGCAGATCTGGCCGGCGAAGTAGAGCCCTTCGACGCGGCGCGTCTCGAAGGCCAGGCGGATCTGCGTCGCCGGGAAGAAGTCGTACTCGACGGCGTAGCCGTACTGGAGGATCTTCGCCTGCCGCAGCGCCGGGATCGACTGGACGATGCGGTCCTGCACGTCGGCCGGCAGGCTGGTCGAGATGCCGTTGAGATAGATCCAGTCGGTGTCGAGCCCCTCCGGCTCGAGGAAGATCTGATGGCGGTCCTTACCGGCGAAGCGCTTCACCTTGTCTTCAATCGACGGGCAGTAGCGCGGTCCGAGGCTCTGGATCTGGCCGTTGTACATCGGCGCGCGGTGAAGGTTGGCGAGGATGGCCTCGTGCGTGGCGGCGTTGGTCCAGGCGATGTGGCAAGGCACCTGCGGCAGCGGGATTCGCTCGGTGAAGTGCGAGAAGGGGATGGGCGGGTCGTCGCCCGGCTGTGCCTCGGTCATCGAGAAGTCGATGCTCTTCCGGTCAACGCGCGGCGGCGTCCCGGTCTTCAAGCGCCCGCGCTCGAAGCCGAGCGCCTCGAGGCGCGGCGACAGGCGGTTCACGGCCTCCTCGCCGACCCGGCCCCCCGGCGTCTTCCTCTCGCCGCAGTGCATGAGGCCGCGCAGGAAGGTGCCGTTCGTGAGGATGACGGCGCGGCCGGGGATGCGGCTGCCGCCCTCGAGCATCACCCCCTGGACTCGGCAGGCAGGCTCGCCCGGCCCGTTCCCTCCGGCGCGCGGTTCCACCAGCAGGTCCTCGACCTTGCCTTCGATCACCGTCAGGCCCGGCGTGCTGCAGCAGACCCGCTCCTGGTATTTCTGGTAGCGGTGCTTGTCGGACTGGCAGCGCGGCCCGCGCACCGCCGGGCCCTTCCGGGTGTTGAGCATGCGGAATTGAATCCCGGTGGCGTCGGCGGCCTTCCCCATCTCGCCGCCGAGGGCGTCGATCTCCCGCACCATCTGCCCCTTGCCGAGCCCGCCGATCGCCGGATTGCAGGACATGCGGCCGATGGAGCCCTTGGATAGGGTCACCAGCGCTGCCCGGGCTCCCAGGCGCGCCGCGGCGAGGGCCGCCTCGATGCCGGCGTGGCCGCCGCCGACCACGATGACGTCGAAAGCTTCCCCGGTCATGGGCTCACCTCCACGCCCAGCGCTCTCAGGGCGTCGAAGTACTCCGGAAACGACTTCTCCACCACCTGGGGATTGCGAATCTCGATGCCCGGCACCCGCAGGCCGAGGAGCGAGAAGGCCATGGCCAGGCGGTGGTCGCCCCAGGTCTCGAGCTCGGCGCCGCGCAGCTCGCTCTCCTCGATCTCCAGGCCGTCGGGCAGCTCCTTGACCCGGCCGCCCGCCTTGCGCAGCTCCGCCCCCACTGAAGCGATGCGGTCGCTTTCCTTGAAGCGCAGGTGGACGACGTTGCGGATGCGCGTCCGGCCGCGGGCAAAGAGCGCCACCACGGCGAGCGTGGGGACGATATCGGGGATGTCGCCACAGTCGACCTCGACGCCGCGGAGGAGGTCGCCGGCGAGGCCGATGGAATCGTCATCTTTTTTGACGTGGCAGCCCATGGAGGCGAGGATGTCGGCGAAGCGCGTGTCGCCTTGAATGCTCATGCGGCCGACTCCCTCGACGCGGATCTTGCCGCCGGTGATGGCGGCGGCCCCCAGAAAGTAGCTGGCCGCCGACGCATCCCCCTCTATGGTATAACGGCAGCCCTTGTAGCCGGTCGCCGGCCTCACCCAGAAGGAGGTCCGCCCGTCGGCGCGGCGGTCATTGACGCCGGCCGCGGCGCCGAAGCTGCGCATCACTTCCAGGGTGATGTCGAGGTAGGGCCTGGAGATGCACTCGCCGTCGACCACCACCTCGACGCCTCTCCGGGCGAGCGGCGCGGCGAGGAGGATCGCCGAGATGAACTGGCTCGAGGTGCGGCCGGGGACGGTGACCGCTCCGCCGGTGAGGATCTTCGGCGGGGCGGTCTCCGCGGGCGTTTTCTTCCTCCCGCCGATATGGACCGGCGGGCAGCCGCTGGGGGCCTCGAGGTCGGCCCCCAGGTCGCGCAGGGCCCTGACCAGCTCGCCGATCGGCCGCTCTCGCATGCGGGCGTCGCCATCGACGACGTAAGTTCCCGGCGACAGGGTCAGCGCCGCCGTCAGGAAGCGGGTCGACGTGCCGGCGTTGCCGAGGAAAAAGGTCCCCTCCCGCGCCTTGAAAGGCCCGCCCGCTCCGGTCACCTTGAAGCGGCAGGCGGCCGGATCCTCCTCCACCGCCACCCCCAGCTGCCGCAGCGCCTGGGCGAGGTACCTCGAGTCATCGCAAAAGAGAGCATTTTCAAGCGCCGACCCGCCGCGCGCCAGGCCCGCGATGAGCAGGGCCCGGTTGGTGATGGACTTCGAGCCCGGCAGCTTCACCGTGCCGCGGATGGCCCCGCAGGGCTTCACCCGGATGGCCGGCGGCAGGGGCGGCTGCGGGGTCTGGGGCGGCTGGGGAGCGGCTCTGGAAGTCATGGCGCACACGCTTACGGACTTTTCGAAAACCGAAAAACCATGATTATAAGTAAAAAATCAGCCGCGGCGATGATTATTTTACTTGCCAGGGAAAGACTAATGGGTTTTGATCGGGGATCGGGATGGATTCGGGAAGATGGACTCTGCTTACTTGATTTGGTATAAATCATAAGTGCGCGTCCAGCGCCACACGGATTTCTTTGTTCCTGTCCAGTTGACGTTTCCTGAGCTGACGAAAACGATCGGGATGGCGGCCGCTTGGAGCTGACCCAGTAAGAACATAAGGAGATGGATTGGCATGATGCATTCCAGTCGCAATCCAAGTGTTCTTGCCGGCGCGTTTTTGAAGTTGGCTGAAGTGGCGCAAGCGCGGGGATTGGCTCGTATCCTGCTGGCGGTTCTCTTCTTCACCCGCGCCGCGGCGGCTGAGGAAGTGGATCGGGAGAAGCTGCGCCAGCTTGCCAAGCTGCCGAGAACGGCTGTCACGGCCGACCTCTTCAATCTCGATCAAGTTCAAAAAGATATGCGGACCACGCTCGAAGCGACCCGGCGCTCCGAGGTTGAGAAGCTCAAAAACGCCTTACTGAAGGAGCCTGGCAATGCGGAGCGCTGGCAGCGGCTGGGGGAGCTTTATTCACAGCTCGATGATGATCAAGAGGCGAAAAAAGCGGGCTCAAAAGCGGCCGAGCTTTACCGCGAGCGCTTGAAATCGGCTCCTGCCAACGGCCGGCTGCTCTCGGAATTGGGAACGGCCCTGTGGAGAGCGGGCCAGATCGATGAAGCGGAAAAACGGTTTCTCCAGGCTGTGGAGTTGGATCCCAAAGAATGGCGCTGCTGGATGGCGCTGGGAAAATTCCAGGGGGCGCGGCCGCTCGCCGCGCTCGTTGTGGGCCTTGCTGATAAAATCCCAAAGGGCCTGGCCGAACCAGAGGAGCTGGCGCGGATCATAGCCCGAGAAAAGGATGCCAGGGAGAGGATAGAACGCGCCAAAAAGTTCATGGAAGAGGCCAAAGCGGCCCTGGACAAAGCCGTGGAGCTGGCGCCGGAGGAAGCCGATACGCGTGAGGCCCGGGGCTGGTTTTACGCCCTTTCCCGGCCAAGACCGCAATGGATTCTTCTGGCCCTCGAGGAAAAAAAAGAAGGTGGAAAAAAAGACCTGCGGGAGAGCTGGTTAGAAATGTACCTCTCCCGCGAGAGCTTTCCCGACCTGGAGGCGGCGGCGCGATTGCGGCCGGAGAGTTTTACTAACACCTGGTTTGCCCTCATCACTCTTCTGAAATCTCTCGCCCAGGATTGTACCTGGGAGGCCCTTCCCGCACCGACTCGCGACCGCATTCGCCAGGCCATGGATCGTTTGAAAAATTTTTCCGGGAGTGACGATAAGGCCATCGCGGCCAGCGCCCTGCAGATGTTGGCCGCTCTTCATTTTACCTTGAAAGATTTCGACCTGGCCAAAGGCTTCGTCCGCCAAGCCCTTGGCCTGGACCCCGGCCGCGAGCAGGCCTGGGAGTTGCTGTTTGGAATTTTGATCTTGAACGATCAGTACGAGGAACTGGCCAAGGCTCTGAGGGAAAGAATCAAGCACGCCGATTCGGCGCGCTGTCGCTTCCTCCTGGCCAAAGCCCATGAAAAAATGAACCGGCTCGACCAGGCGGCCGAGGATCTTCAGGTGGCACTGAAACTGGAACCGGAAGATTTTCACGCCAATCTGGGCTACGCATCCGTCCTGATGAGACAAACCGCGGTGGTGTCATCCGTCGAGTATTTCAACAAGGCTCTCCAAGCCTACCAGAAGTCGCCGACGGAGAAGATGTGGGTCGATTATTGCCTGAATCTGGCGGTCTATCGTGGATTGATCTATGATTTCAAATCGGCGCGGGAGACCTTTGAAGAAGTGCTCCAAGTCGACCCCGAAAACGCCACCGCCAAGGAGGCGCTCGAGATCCTTGGGAAATCTCAGAAATGAATCAACCAACTCACCGCCGCCAGCATGTCGAAGGACTGCGCCGGGGCGGCGCGCTGATTCTCCAGGGTGGCTTGGCGGCAGGAGGATATTCGGGATTGACGAAGCCGGGCCGATGGCCTATCTTAAATCCTTCCATTGTTCTCAACTGTCCTTTTGCATATTTTTGACCGTCGGCGGCCAAAAATATGCAAAAGCTACGTGGATTTCCTGGCAATCCCAGTTGAACAGGGAACGACAAGAAATTTCGGATATTCTACCTTATATAAGTCCAATTACTAAATTGATTGGAGTCACACTCATGAAGAATAAATGCTATTCGCTTTCATTCGGCCTTCTGGCCTTGGCGTTCTTCTGCGTTGCCGCAGTTCGAGGGGAAGACGGCGGCGGTTTCAAAGCCATCTTCGACGGCAAGAGCCTCGAGGGCTGGGACGGAAATCCCGGCCTCTGGCGCGTCGAGAACGGCTCCATCGTCGGGCAGACCACGCCCGAAAATCCGACCAAGGGGAACACCTTTCTGGTCTGGCGCGCCGGCGAGGTCGATGACTTTGAACTGACGCTCGAGTACAAGATCACCGGCGGGAACAGCGGCATCCAGTACCGCAGCTACGAGAAGCCCGAGGAGTGGGGGAAGTGGGTGATCGGCGGCTACCAGGCCGACATCGACTCCGGAGACCGTTTCTCCGGAATCCTCTACAGCGAGCGTGAGCGCAACGTCCTCGGCGACCGCGGCCAGAAGACGGTGGTCGGCAGTGATCACAAGCCGCGGGTCACCGGCAGCACCGGCGACTCGAAGGAGCTGCAGGCGCGCATCAAGAAAGATGACTGGAACTCCTACCGCGTGGTTGCACGCGGCTTCCACTTCACCCACGAGATCAACGGCAACGTCACGGTCGAGGTCTCGGACGAGGATCAGGGGATGCGCCGCCGCGGCGGCCTCCTCGCCCTCCAGCTCCATGCCGGCCCGCCGATGCAGCTCGAGGTGAAGAACGTCCAGCTCAAGCGGCTCAAGCTCGAGGACAAGAAAAAGATCGTCCTCGTGGCCGGGCGCCCGAGCCACGGCCCGGGCGAGCACGAGCACAACGCCGGCTGCCTGCTCCTCGCCAAGTGCTTGAATGAAAGCGCGCCGGCCGTCCTCGCCGCGGTTTACCAGAACGGCTGGCCCAAGGACCCAACCGCCTTCGACAACGCCGATGGGGTCGTCATGTACTGCGACGGCGGCCGCGGCCACATGGCGCTGCCGCACCTCGCCGAGGTGGAGGCGCTGTCGAGGAAAGGCGCGGGCGTGGCCTGCCTCCACTACGGCGTTGAACCCGCCGACGACCAGTTCGAGAAGCCGAACGGCCGGAAGGAGTTCCTCGACTGGATCGGCGGCTACTTCGAGACCCGCTGGTCGGTGAATCCCCACTGGACCGCCGAGTTCAAGGCGCTGCCGGACCACCCCGTCGCCCGCGGCGTCAAGCCCTTCAAGGTGAACGACGAGTGGTACTTCTTCATGCGCTTCCGCCCGGAGATGAAGGGCGTTACCCCCATCCTCAGCGCCGTGGCCCCTCCCGAGACCATGAGCCGCCCCGACGGCACGCACAGCGGCAACCCGCACGTGCGGGAGAGCGTCAAGCGCGGCGATCCCCAAGTGGTGGCGTGGACCGCGGAACGCGCCGGCGGCGGCCGCGGCTTCGGCTTCACCGGCGGCCACTTCCACCGCAACTGGGGGGACGAGGACTTCCGCAAGCTGGTCCTGAACGCCCTCCTCTGGATCAGCGGCGCCGAGGTGCCGGCGAACGGCGTCGAGTCGAAGCCGCCCTCGCCGGAGGAGTTGAAGGCGAACCTGGACAAGAAATAAAATATCAGGGCAAGACACCAATTTTGGCCTTCAAAATCTAGTGTCTATCCCCGATTATCTGATATATTTTCAGTATTGTATGAGCACATCAATCACCATTCACTTTCCAAAGCAGATTTTTCAACGCTTGAAACGGCAATCTCAGGTTCTAGAAAAGCCGATTGATGAAATTGTCGTGGAGACGGTAAGCCAAGGTTTGCCATTGTGGTTGGAGAAAATCCCTGAAAAGTGTGAAAGGGAAATGGCACAGATTTTAAAATTGGATAATTTGCAGCTCCAAAGAATAGCCGGAGCCAAATTGCCCAAATCAAAGCAAAGCAAGCTGGACAAGCTTTTGTTGAAGAACAGCCAGGGCAGTTTGTCTCTCAAGGAACTTGAAGACCTCGATGACCTTCAACTTGAAGCCAATTTTATGACGCTCAAAAAAGCACAGGCACTGGCCCTGCTCAGGAGCCGGGGAATTGATTTACACCGTCTCAGATTTAAAGCGGCACAGTAACCAGCTTGAGCGACATTGGAAAAGAATTACGCCGGAGGGTCTCGGAGATCTCGCAATTTCGGTGCAGTTATTGCTTGGCAAGGGCAGAATTGATGGGGGATCAACTTCAAATCGACCACATCGTTCCCAGAACGGCCGGAGGCAAAACCGTTGAAGAGAATTTGTGCCTGGCATGCTCATCCTGCAATCGGTTCAAAGGAACTCGCACTCGGTCCATCGATCCAGTTTCAAAGAGGGCTTGTCCTCTTTTCAATCCCAGAAAGCAAGACTGGCATAAACATTTCCGCTGGAACATCGATGGGACGAAAATCGTGGGTTTGACTCCAGTCGGCCGGGCCACAATAAGTGCCTTGCGTTTGAATAATCCCTGGATTGTCCGCACCCGAGAATTTTGGGTTAGGGCGAAATTGCATCCCCCAAAAAATTAATTCACCAGCGCCCCCTCCGAGGCCGAGCCGACGTGGCGGGCGTATTTGGCCAGGACGCCGCTGGTGTAGCGGGGTTTGGGCGGCTTCCAGGCCTTCAAGCGCTTCTTCAGCTCGGCGGCGGACAGCTCCACGTCGAGGCGGCGCTGCGGCACGTCGATGGAAATGATATCGCCGTTCTTCAGGGCAGCGAGCGGCCCGCCCTCCGCGGCCTCGGGGCAGACGTGGCCGATCATGAAGCCGTAGGTGGCGCCGGAGAAGCGGCCGTCCGTCATGAGGGCCACCTGTTCGCCCAGGCCGGCGCCTTGCAGCGCGCCGGTGACGTGCAGCATCTCGCGCATGCCCGGCCCGCCCTTCGGCCCCTCGTAGCGGATGGCGATGACGTCTCCCGCCTGGATCTTCCCTTCCTTGATGGCCTTGAAGGCGTCCTCCTCGCGGTTGAAGACCCGCGCCGGGCCGCGGAAGCTGGTGCGGGTGTGGCCGGAAAGCTTGATGACGCAGCCCTCGGGCGCGAGGTTGCCGTGGAGAATGACGATGCCGCCCGTCGGCTTGAGAGGCTGGCCGAAGGGCCGTATCACCTGCTGGCCGGGCGTTTCTTTCGCGGCGCGCGCCTCCTCGCCGATGGTGCGGCCGGTGATGGTCAGCTCATCGGCGTTCAAGAGGCCTCCGTCGAGGAGCCGCCTGGCGACGACGCCCATGCCGCCCGCCTGGAACATCTCGACCGCGGTGTAAAGCCCCCAGGGCTTCAGGTTGGCGAGGACCGGGGTTTTTTTCGAGAGCCGGTCGAAATCCATGATGCTCAAGCGCACGCCCGCCTCCTTGGCGACGGCGAGGAGATGGAGGACGGCGTTGGTAGAGCCGCCGGTGGCCAGGACGCCCATGATGGCGTTCTCGAGGGCCTTGCGGGTGATGATCTGGCTGGGGGTGAGCCCCTTCCTGAGCGTTTCCATCACCAGCTTGCCGGTCTCGTGAGCGATCTTGAGCTTCTCCTCATCGGTCGCGGGGACGCCGTTGAAGCCCATGGGCGAGATCCCTAGCATCTCGAAGGCGGTGGCCATGGTGTTGGCGGTGAACTGCCCGCCGCAGGCGCCGGCGCCGGGACAGGCGTGGTTTTCGATCGATTGGAAGCTCGCCGCATCGAGCTTGCCGGCGTTGAAGGCGCCGATGGCCTCGAAGACGTCCTGGAGGGTGATGCGCTTGCCATCGGCCTGGCCGAAGTGGATGGTGCCGCCGTAAATCATCACCGACGGGATGTCGAGACGCGACATCGCCATGACCATGGCGGGGATGGTCTTGTCGCAGCCGGAGATGGCCACCAGCGCGTCGAACATGTGGCCCCGCGCCACCAGCTCCACCGAGTCGGCGATCAGGTCGCGGCTCACCAGCGAGGTCTTCATGCCCTCCGTGCCCATGGTGATGCCATCGGTGATGGCGATGGTGTTGAGCTCGATGGGCGTGCCGCCGGCCTCGCGGATGCCCCGCTTCACCCTCTCCGCCAGCTCGCGATGGTTGTAATTGCAGGGCATGGTTTCGATCCAGCAGTGCGCCACGCCGACCTGCGGGCGCGAAAGGTCTTCATCGGTGAAGCCGATGGCCTTCATCATGGCGCGGGCGCCGGCTCGATCGGTGCCGTCGAGGAGCGTCCGGCTCTTGTGACGGATGTCGAAAGTCATCAGAATTCTCCTTAAACTCTAAAATACTTGGCGATCGGTTGGGCGTGGACGGCAGGGCTCTTGCCTGCCTGCAGGTTCCTGATCTCCGCCTCCACGGCCGCGACTTGCTCCTTGCCGCTCAGGACCTCGAGCGTCATCTCGCAGCGGTAGGTCTTCCCCGGCGGGATCTTCACCACCCGGTCGCGCTCGCGCTCATGGCGCTTGGGGTTGGGATAGCTGGTGCCGGGCTCGAGGCCGGTGACGTAGCCCTCGGGAAGGGCGGCGGTGTTCTTCCACTGGGTGAAGCAAGGGAGCTGCGACTTGTCGAAGCGCAGAGCCACCGCCTTGTCGCCGACGGCGCTCTTCAGAGCCACGGCCGTCTGATGGTCCGGCGGCGCCGCCAGATCGTAGAAGTTGACCTGCTCGACATAGCCGGAGGTTGGGCCGAGGTAAGCGTCGTACTCTTTGATGCTTTCAGCGGCGCGGCGGTCGCGCGGCGCCACCTCGATGACCGGAGCGAGCAGCCGGGCGCCCGCATCGAGAAACGGCGGGCCGAAATTCCAGTGGTAAAGGACCTGCATCTCGGAAGGCGTTGACTTCAAGTTGACGATCTCATCGGCGACCCTCAAGCGGTTGGAATTCGCGGCCACGGTGACGGTGGTCTGGAGCCGCAAGCCGGGGCAGAAGAGCGCCGATTCGTCGACGTGGCCGATCACCGACACGGTCTTCGACTCTGCATCGGCCTGCACCTCGACGTAGTGCGCGGGCAGGTTGGCGATGCGGCCGTGGAGGGTGAGGAAAACAGTGAAAGGATTGCCGTTGTTGTCAAGGGAGGTGTCCTCGCCGGGGGCCCCCATGGAGTCGAGGCCGCACCGCACCAGCAGCTCATCGAAGCCTTGCAGCCAGCCCAGGCCCTTGCGCTCTTCGAGCCGCACGAACTTGGGGTGCACCGGCCCTCGCACCGGGGCGTCCCAGCCCAGGCTCAAGCCCTGGTAAGAGCCCCTCCAGATGCCCATGCCGCGCGTCGGCAGGACGGCAAAGGAGAGCGGGCCGTTGGTCACCTCGATGATGTCGACCCCATCCTGCAGGCCGCCCCTCAGAGCGCGCTTCGAGACGGTGCAGTCGGAGACGCCCAGTTCCTCATGCCCGAGGAACTTCGAGTCGATCCAGACGTTTTTCCGGGCGTCGGTGAACACCCAGGACTTCGCTTTGGCCATCTTGATTTCTCCACCTTGTCGCTTCAGAGAACTCTACAAATCTTCTTTCTTCCGCAACTCTTCCTCTTTCTCCTCCCGGTCGACCCGGTCCTCCGGGTCCTCCTCCACCTTCTTCGTGGCCGCTTCCTTCTCCGCCTGCGACTCCAGCTTCTTGACCTTCTCCTCCAGCTCCTTCTCCCACCTGGCGAAGGAGGTGATGATATCGATCGGCGGCGAGTTTTCCAGATACTTGAGGATGGGGCTCTCCTTCTTCAAGCCGCCCGTCGCCAGGGCCGCCGCCAGCTGCTGGGTGTACTTCTCCCGCAGGCGCTCGTATTCCGCTTGCAGCGCGGCGAGCATCTGTCTGCGGGAGATGCTCGCTACTTGCACGGCGACGCTCTCATCGTAGCCCTCCAGGGCGCGATGCAGCGCGGCGGGATCGCCGCCGTGCTGCTTCACCAGCTCGCTGGCGTACTCGTGAGCGCTGGTGAACCTGCCGTCGCGGTCGCCGTCGATCCATACCGGATTGGTGGCGCCGCAGAGGTACTTGTTCTTCTGCCACAGCGCCCAGTACGGCGCCGTCACCGGCGGGCCGCTCGCCAGCACGACGAGAAAAGCGTCGCGCGGCGGCGCGGGAATCTTCCAGACGCCGTGGAACTTGACAAGGTCATTTTTGGACGCGCCGCGGGTAGGGCGGATGGCCTCTTTTCGGACCTGCCGGCCGTTCAGATGAAGGGAGACCTCGTCGGCGCGCGTCCAGCGCGGCCCGCTGACGGTGATCTCGACTTCGAGCGCATCCTGATGGTCGCTCACCAGGTCCCCCACGCCGTAGCGGCCGTTGACCTTGACGTCGGCAAGGAGGCCCAGGCTCACGAGCAATCTCCCCTTGAGGAAACTGTCGCAGACTTCCAGCAAGTCGGCTTTCCTGGGATCATCGGTGCTGCATTTCACGTAAGTGCGGGTCTGGCCGACGATGCCATCGACGGTGTGCGAGTCGCTGCCGGCGACCGCCGCCAGGCGCTGGCCACGGTTGATCAGCGCGAACCAGTCCTCGAAGGTGAGCATCCGGTTGCTCGCGAGGGTGCGGCCGTTCAGGACCTCCACCGCATCGATCCCCAGCCCGTCCGGGCCGTGATGAACCTCGCCGGAGACCGGATTGAGGCCGATCTGGCCGAAGGGGCTGTCGGTGAAGTTCGGACGGCGCGGGTGGTTGATGATGACCACGCGCACGCCTGGACTGGCGCGCAACCCCTGGAGGAGCTTGACCCAGTCCTTGTGGTCGTGCTTGGCGGGCTTGGCATCAGGATCGATCGGAAAGGCGTTGAAGTGGCCGATGGCCGTGGTGAACTCGTTGCCGACAATCGAGAAGAAGCGCTCGGCCACCCCCACTTCCCTGGCGGCCGGCTGGTAGTCGGTGTGGTGGTCGTGGTCGGTGGCGACGGCGATCTCCACCCCCTCGCCGGCAATGGTCACGACGCGCTCCTCGACGGTCGCGTCGCCGTGGCCGCTGTAGGTCCTGGTGTGGATGTGGGTGTCGGCGGCGAGCCAGCCGGTGGTGTCGACCTCGCGCTCGATGGTCAGCTTGACCGCCTCCCGGCTTTTTGGATGGAGGTCGAGCGCCGCCCTGGCGAGGCCGTACTCGAAGCCGCGGGTGGCGTAGAGAAGGTACTTCCCCGGCGCCAGCTTGAACTCCGCCTTGCCGTCCATGGTGTAAAAGATCCCCCGGCGCGCCGCCCACTGCTTGTTCTTCTCCGCCGTGAACTCGGCGAGAACTTCCTCCGGCTCCCCTTTGATGGCGAGTTCCGCCGCCCGGGTGATGGTCAAGCGGCATGGCAGGCTCTCGCCGGTCCTGGCCTCCCGAACCTCCACCTTGACGCGAGCGCTGGCGGCCAGCTCTTTCAGCGCCAGTGAATGGAGGGCGATCCGCCCGACGTAAATGTCGTCATCGGTCTTCGGGTTCTTGCACTCGATGGCCAGCTCGTTGCCGCCGGCCTTGATGAGCCTGGCCGGAACCTCCAGGTACTGCCGCTCCGGCCCCGCGGACTTCTTCAGCTCGCCGATCTCCTTGTCGTTGAGGCGGACCTTCCACCCATCGGCCACTTCGCCGCCCAGCAGCTCCAGAGTCGCCGCCTGGTCGTTGGGCTGCCCCCTGAAGCTGAACTGGATGGAGGCGCGATGGGACGGTTTCGTGGTGGTGAACTTCGCCCAGTCGGGCTTGTCGCCGTTCCCGAGGTGGAAGATCTTCTCGGTGATGGAAACGGATTTTTCCGGATCGAGCGGCAAGGCGGCGCTTGACGCGAGCAGCACGGCCAGCCCCGCGCCGGCAGTGACCATTGGAGTGACTTGCTTGAGGTGCATGAGCGGATCTCGTCAATAAAACTGACAAAGTTGGCGGTAACCAGTTCATCGCCAATTATGACGGACCGCGATCCGGTTGAGAATAGATTCTTCCTCCGCAACTTCTCCGCAAGTTGCGGAGAAGTTGCGGATAGCTCGGTTGCGGGCGAAGCCCGCAATATGGTTTTACTTCACGGCCTTCTTCGCCGCTTCGAGCGCCGCCTCGTAGTTGGGGTGCGAGGCGATCTCCATCACGTACTCGACGTGGCGGACGGTGTCGGTCTTGTCGACGATGAAGATCGAGCGGGCCAGGAGGCGCAGCTCCTTCACCAGCACGCCGTAAGCGGTTCCGAAGGAGACCTCGCGATGGTCCGAGAGCACCTTCACTTTTTCGATGCCGGCGGCTCCACAGTAGCGCTTTTGCGCGAAGGGGAGATCGACGCTGACGGTGATGATCTCGACCTCTCCCGGCAGCTTGGCGGCTTCCTCGTTGAAGCGGCGGGTCTGCAGGTCGCAAATCGGCGTATCGAGGGACGGGACGACGCTGAGGATGCGCACCTTTCCCTTCGAGCTGGACAGATTTTGCGTGCTCAGATCCTGGGCCAGGAGCTGGAAGTCGGGAGCCTTGGTCCCCGGCTTGATTTCCGGTCCGACGAGCGTCAGGGGATTGCCTTTGAAGGTCACCGCCCCTTTTCTTTCCTGTGCCATGGCGTTCCTCCTATCGATTGGTTTTTGCGATCGGTTTTTGGATATGGGTCAAAAGAGTTGCAGTTTATGGCAATTCTCCCGGATGTCAATCTCTGATTTCCCCTGGCGCCGATCCTGGTGCCGAGAACGGGACCTCCAGGTCTTTCGGATCAAAATTTTCCTGAAAATCCCTCGGAATGCGATTCGCAATTTGCCGACTAGAATTCTATAATTCTGAGAATTAACTGATGATGAAAATCCGATAATTGGTATACCGAAATTTGCGTTGAGGCCACATTCAAGTCATGAATCTTTCGGTACGAATACCCAAGCTGCATATCCGGCGGCGCAAGCGGCCGGCTCCGGGTTCCGCCCCGGGAACGGTGGCGGTCGCGCCGGAATTGCCTTCCTCGACCATCCGGCTCTTCGAGTACAACGACCAGAAGCTCGAAGAAAAAGAAATCAAGGATCTCTCGGAGATTGAAAATTTTCTCGCCGGCAAATCGCCTGAAACGGTGGCCTGGATCGACGTTCAAGGCTTGGGCGATGGGGAAGCGCTGCGGCGCATCGCCAACGCGCTGGGCCTTCACCCCCTGACCCTGGAAGACATCGCCCACATCGACCAGCGCCCCAAGATCGAGGACTTCAATGATTACCTGTTTATCGTCCTCCGCATGATCTGCCTGCTCGCCGGCGGGCAATTGGATAATGAGCAGGTCAGCATGATCATCAAGGATGGTCTCCTCGCCACCTTCCAGGAGAAACCGGGGGGCGACTGCTTCGACCCGGTGCGCCGGCGGCTGCGCGAGGGGAAAGGATTCGCCCGCAAGTCAAGAGCCGATTACCTGGCCTACGCCCTGCTCGACGCCATCATCGACAACTACTTTCCGGTCATCGACCTCTACAGCGCCACCATGGACAATCTCGACGAGGAGATCCTGGCCAAGCCGTCCCGCCGCGCCATCAATTCAATTTACTCCCTCAAGGATGAAGTCCACAAGCTGCGGCGGGCCATCCGGCCGGTCCGCGATGTGGTGGTGACGCTGCGGCGCATCGAAAACGACCTCATCAGCGAGTCGGTTCGCGTCGCCTTGCGCGACTGCTACGACCACATCCTGCAGGTCAGCGAGCACCTCGAGAACCAGCGCGAAATCTCCTCCGACCTGGTCTATGTCTATCTGTCGTCGGTCAACGAAAAGACCAACGAAATCATCAAGGTGTTGACCATGATCACCACCATTTTCATCCCGTTGACCTTCCTGGTGGGCGTGTACGGAATGAACTTTGACACCAAACTTCCTTACAACATGCCGGAGCTGAGGTGGGCCTACGGCTACCCGGCCTTCTGGGCGTTGAGCGGGATGCTGGTGGTCGGCATGCTCTTCTACTTCCGGCGGAAGGGCTGGCTCGGCGAGGAGAACGAGGTTAAAGTGCGCAAGCGCCGGAAAAAAGGCTCCAACGGCCCAGCACCGCCAAAGCCGTAATTGAATGTTCCCATTAAGAGACAACATTCCCTCCCGCACCGTCCCGGTGGTGAATTACCTGATGATCGGCCTCTGCGCCGGCGTCTTCCTGATCCAGTTTCTGGAGCCGGAGCGGGGAAGCAGCCGCCTGGTGGAGCGCTTCGGCATGATTCCCGCCCGCGTCTTCGAGCCGGAGAAGCCCATTTACGTTCCCGAAGTTGTGCGCGAGCGCACCTGGTTTGGCGGCGTCCGGCTCGGCGCCCGGGAGCGGCGAGCCGCCGAGCCGCCCCTCACCCCTTGGCTGACCCTCCTCACTTGCATCTTTCTCCACGGCGGCTGGATGCACCTTCTCGGCAACCTGTGGTTCCTGTTCATCTTCGGCGACAACGTCGAGGACCGCTTCGGCCATCTGGGCTACTTGATCTTTTACCTGGGATGCGGGGTGGCTGCGAGCGCGGTGCACCTCTTCACTAATGCCGATTCGGCGGTGCCGACGATCGGGGCGAGCGGCGCCATCGCCGGCGTCATGGGGGGCTACTTCCTGCTTTACCCGCGGGCCAAGGTGCTGGCGATCGTTCCATTTTTCATGTTCCTGCAAGTGATCGACATCCCGGCGGCGGTGTTCCTGGGGCTGTGGTTCCTCTTCCAGTTCTTCCAGGGAACCCTGGCGGCGGCCGGTTCCATGGCCGGCGGGGTCGCCTGGTGGGCCCACATCGGCGGCTTTGCGGCCGGTTTCGCCATCGCCTTCGGCTTGCGTCAAGTGGGCCTGCTGCGCGAGCCGATCGGGGAGGTCCTGCCACGGACGAAGCGAATCACCTATCACCGGTACCGGCCGTGGTGAAAAAAATCAGAGCCTGAAGTTTTTCCCGGCCTGTCGCTCAACGGTAAAATCCCCTGCCCGCGCCGGCCAGGTCTTTGAGAAGGGCCGCCGGCTGGAAGCGCGCGGCGCTCACGTTGCCGGCAAACTCCTCAAGGCCTTGCAGGACATCCTTGAGCCCGATGCTGTCGGCCCAGCGCAGCGGGCCGCCGCGGAAGGGCGGGAAGCCGGTCCCCATCACCATGGCGATGTCGACCTGCCACGGCTCGCCGACGATCTTCTCCTCGAGGCAGCGCGCCGCCTCGTTCACCATGGGGTAGAGCATGCGGCGGATCCACAGCTCCGGGCCTCCGGACCCGGCGCCGCGGCCGCCGAGGCTCAGGACCTTGGGGTTCGGGGCAGGTTCCTTCCTCCCCCGGTGGAGGTAAAAGCCGGCGCCGCCCTTCTTGCCGAGGAGTTTCAGCTCGAGGAGCTTGGGGAGGAGCGCCGCCGGCGCCATGCGCTCGCCGAGGATCTGGTGCAGGTAATGGCCCACCTTGCCGGCGACGTCAAGACCCACCTCATCGAGGAGCAGGAACGGCCCCATGGGCAAGCCGAACCGGAGCGCCGCCTGGTCAATCGCCTCCATCCGGTAGCCTTCTTCGAAGAGGTAAGCGGCCTCGTTCAAGTATGGCGTCAGCAGCCGGTTGACGAGGAAGCCGGGGCCGTTCTTCACCCGCAGCGGGTACTTGCCGAGCTCGCGGGCGAGGTCCTCAAGCCGTTCCAGCGTTCCCTCGGAGGTCTTCTCCCCCACCACCACTTCGATGAGCGGCATGCGGTGGACGGGATTGAAGAAGTGGAAGCCGGCGACGCGCTCGGGCCGCCGGGCCGCCTGCGCCAGCTCATCGATCGAAAGCGAGGAAGTGTTGGTCGCGAAAATGGCCGCCTCCGCGAGATGCGGCTCGATCTCTTCCAGCACCGCCCTCTTCACCTTCATATCCTCCACCACCGCTTCGATGACGCACTCGACGTGGCGGAAGCCGGTCGCTTGCGCCGACGGCATGATGGCGGCGAGGGCGTTGTCGCGCTCGCCCGGCTTCATGCGCCGCCTCTCGACCAGGGCATCGAAGGCTTTTTTCGCCTGCCGCAGGCCGGCGGCGATGGCTTCACCCTTGATGTCCTTCAAGCGCGCGCGGAAGCCCTTCTGGGCCAGCAGCGCGGCGATGGCGCCGCCCATGACCCCCGCCCCGAGGATGCCGATCGAGCGCGGCGCCTGCTTCCACTCCGCCTCGGGCGGCGTCATTTCCTTCGCGGCGGCGGATGCCGGCGCGGCGCTCTTCCCCCGCCTCAGCCTCTCGCTGTCCTGGAAGATGTCGATCAAGTTTTTCGAGACGGGACTGGCGATGAGGCCGCCGACGAGGTCGGCCTCGAGCCGCAAGCCGTCCTCGAGGGGCTTCCGGATGCCCTCGAAGACCGCCTGAAGCGCCTTGACCGGCGCGGGGTAATGGCCGCCGGTGCGCTTCTCAACCTCCTTCTCCGCCAGGCGCCGCATCAGCCTCCGGCCGGGGCCGGTTCCCTCCAGAAGGCGCGCGCCGAGCCGGCGGCGCGGCCGGCGGGCGCGGAACTTCTTGCCCCCCTTCTCGAGCACCTGGCGGGCGAAACGGAGCGCCGCCTGGCCGAGGAGCGGCAGGGGCGCCAGCTGGTCGACGAGGCCGAGCCTGGCCGCCTTGCGGGCGTCGACGGTCTTCCCCGTGAGGATCAGATCGAGCGCCGCCTGGAGGCCGATCAAGCGCGGCAGCCGCTGGGTGCCGCCGAAGCCGGGGATGATGCCGAGGTTCACCTCGGGGAGGCCGATCGCCGTCGCCGGGTGGTCCGAGGCGATGCGGAAGTCGCAGGAGAGGATCAGCTCCGTCCCACCGCCCAGGCACTTGCCGTGCACGGCCGCGATCACCGGCTGCGGCAGCCGGGAGAGCTGGCTGATCGCCTCCTGGCCGAGGCGCGCCTTCGCGGAAGCTTCCGCCGGATCGGCAATGGAGAGGATTTCCTCGATGTCGGCGCCGGCGATGAACACCCCCGTTTCCTCCTTCCCCCCCTGGATGATCAAGCAGCGGATCTTGCCGTTCTGGGCGATCTCCTCCATCAGCTTGCGCAGCTCGAGAAGCGCCTGGCCGGTGAGCTTGTTCACCTTCTCGCCGGGGAGGTCGAAGGTGAGGATGGCGATGCCGTCGCCGTCCTCCTCCAGCCGAAACGCTTTTTGGCCAGCTCTCACCGCCGCTTCCATCGCCGTTCCCATCATCCGGCCATCCTTTCCAAAATGACCGCGCCGCCCTGGCCGCCGCCGATGCACAAGGTGGCCAGGCCGCGCTGCAGCCTGCGGCGCCTGAGCTCGAGGAGCAGGGTCAAGATGAGGCGCGCGCCGGTCGCTCCCACCGGATGCCCCAGCGCGATGGCGCCGCCGTTGACGTTGAGCTTTCGGCGGTCAAGCGCCCCCACCGCCTTCTCCTGGCCCAGCTCCCGCCGGGCGAACTCCTCCGACTCGAAAGCGCGCTCGCAGGCGAGCACCTGGGCGGCGAAAGCCTCGTTGATCTCGAGGCGGTCCAGGTTTTCGATGCCGAGGCCGCTCTGCCGGAGCGCTCGCGCGGTGGCAAACACCGGCCCCAGGCCCATGCGGTCGGGCGGGCAGCCGGCGTAGGCATAGGCGACGATCCGCCCGAGCGGCTCGATCCCCAGCTCCGCAGCGCGCTCCTCGCTCGCGACGAGCAGCGCGCCGGCGCCATCGGTCACCGGGCAGGCGTTTCCGACCGTCACCGTGCCGAAGTCGCGGTCGAAGTACGGCCGCAGCTTGGCCAGAGCCTCGAGAGACTGGTTGGCGCGCGGGCCGACGTCCTCCGCCACCTCCTTGAAGTCCGGCGGCGCGTAGACCGGGGCGATCTCCTCCTTGAAGAGACCCGCCGACTGCGCCGCCACCGTCTTCTGGTGGCTTTCCAGGGCGAACTGGTCCTGCTCCTCGCGCCCGATGCCGAACTCCCGCGCCAGGTTCTCGGCCGTCTGGCCCATGTTGGCGCCGCAGACCGGATCGCGCAGGCCGGCCTCGAGGCCGAAGATGGGCTTCAGGTCTCGAGGACGGAAGCGCAGCCAGGCGCCCAGTTTTTCAAACCGCTTCTTGGCCCCCAGGACGCGAAAGAGCTTGCGCTGGAAGTCGCGCGGGTAAAGGAAGGGGATCTGCGACATCGACTCCACCCCGCCGGCGAGGATCAAGCCCGCCTGGCCCTGGCGGATCTTTTCGCAGGCGCTGGTGACCGCCTCCATTCCGGAAGCGCAGTTGCGATGCACGGTGTAAGCCGGAATGCCCATGGGGAAGCCGGCCCGCAGGGCGATGACGCGGGAGATGTTGGGGGCATCGGCCGGCTGGGCGACGTTTCCGAAAATCACCTCGTCGACGGCATCGAACGGCAACTCGAGGCGATGCATGGCCTCGGCGGCAGCCCGGCAGCCGAGCTCGACGGCACTCGTCCCCTCAAGGGCCGCCCCCGCCTTGGCGAAGGGGGTGCGGACACCGCCTAGAATGACAACGGTCTTTTCGCTTGGCATAATCACTAGTTTTATCGGATCGGCGCGTACGTTCCTGAATTGTCGGCCGCCAGTTTTTTGAGAAATTCCTCCTCAGCTTCCGGAAATCCGAGGGTGAAGAGGCGCACGCCGCGGAGAAAGTTGAGTTCCCGGATGCGCTTGTGGATGGCCTCGATCAGCTCCTTGGCATCCGGCGGCAGCTCCGGGCCCGTGGAGCCCACGTGCGTCGGGGCGCCGTCGGTGATGAGGTAGATGGTGTCGACCGACAGGTCCTCGAACGCCGACTCGAGCGCTCGGTCGGTGACGGTGATGCCGTCCGCATCGAGTGTCTCGACGAAGGCCACGGCCTCCTTGCGCGTCTCCGGAGTCGCCGGCACGAGCTTTACCTTCCACGAGGCGACGTCGCTCGAGTAAGCGATGATGTTGATCTTCACCCCTTCCGGCAGGGCGCGGATCACCTTGACCAGTTCCTTCCTGGCGCGGGTGATGCGCCGGCGCTCGGTGACGACGCTGGGCTCGACCTTGGCCTCTTCCTTCGCCGCATCCTTCTCCTTGCCGCCGTCCTTTTCCCGGTCCTTCTTCTTGCGCACCACCTCGGTCTTGTGTTTTTCTTCTTCGCGGCCCGTCAGGATGATCGGATCGGTGGCCATCATGCTGCCCGAGACGTCGATAACGAAGACGATGTTCTTGCCGGTGACCTCGGTGCCGAAGAGCGTGAGGGCGGTCCTGGCCCCCTCCCCGCTCCGGGCGGGATTGAAGAGGTCCGGCCAGTCGCGGCGAGTGCTGAGGTAATTTTGATAATCGACGGCGGCCGGCAAGCTGATCTTGAGAAGCGCGGTGAGCGCATCGCGGCAGGCGAAGCGGGCGCGGTCCCAGTCATCCCCCCTGTATGCCCCCTCCTTCCGGTCGATCTCCAGGAAGCGCGAGAGGATCGCATCGACGGTCTTCAGATCCGCGACCTTCTTGAGGTAGAAGAGCGCCCGCCGGATCACCGCCGGCGCGCCGTCCTCGAGCGCTTCGAAGGCCATGTCGAGGCGATCCGACCGCGAGCTGCCGAAGGCGAGGGAGGCATCGAGGAGGAGGAGGCGCCCCTGCCAGCGCGGGCAGTTCTTCATGAGGCGTTTCATCTCGTTCACCTCGGCGATCCTCCTGAGCCTGCCGAGGCGGTGCGCCACCGCGGAGTGGAAGCGGTAGTACTCGCCCGCCTCGAGGCCGTTCCTGCCGGAATCGAAGTTGCCGTAACACTCGAGGACCTTGGGCAGCGCCTTGACCGCGTCCCCCTCGAGCCCGGCGTCCAGGGCGGCGAGGAACTTCTCGGTATTTTGATCGCGCGACGCCTTCTCGAGGTCCCGCAGGGCCGCCTGCGCCTTGCCGGGCTGGGCGGCGGTTGGGCCGGAGACCAAAATACAGAAAAGGGGCAGGAGTATCCACATCCAGTCATTGGTCGCTCGGCGCATGAGAATAGAGGGTACCGGAGGGAGAGGGAAAAGTCTCATTTAAATTTTTGGGCGGCGCCGGCCACAGGGCTAAAGTCCATGGAACCTTGGCGCGCCGAAGACGGCGCGCCAAGGTTCCATGGACAGAGAAGAAGATTTTACCACCAATTCGCACTCACCTTTCGTCGCTGCGCTGGCGGGCCGGTCTGGGGGCGCTGGGCCTCCAGCTTGGCCGCCCGAACGACGTAGGGCCGCTCCTGGTCGAGGAGGCTCTTCACCGCGGCCTGGGCCGCCGGCCAGCCGGCGAGGTTGCGGGCCTCGGCCTCGATCTCCTGGTAATGGGCCTCCATGCGCTTCTTCAAGGGGCCGAGGAGGTAGGAGGCGTCGCAGTAATGGTACTGAGAGAAGCCGAGCGGCCAGGGGATGGGGCGCGGGGAGACGTCCTCCTCCGCAAGCAGGCGCTCGAGGACTCCCAGGTTTCCTTGACTGTCGCGGTACCACGCCTCGGCCAGGCCCTTGGCCTTGCGGTCCCACTCGTCGCGGACGCCGGCCGCGGCCGCCTCCACCACGTAGCGGAGAAAAGATTTCGATTGCAGCTGGTGGATCTTTTCAAAACTTTGAAGGGCGATCGGATCTTTCATGGCAGCACGCCGAGGATTTTCAGGTTCAAGGTTTTATCGAGAATGCTCTCCGCCGAGAAGAAGAGGTAAAAGGTCATGGCCACGAGGACGGCCACCAGCGCCGTTCCGAGGAAAGGAACGCTCACCCTCTCGCCCCCCTCCTCGATCCTCGTCAGGTACAGGTTGCGGATGATCCTGGCGTAGTAATACACCGACACGGCGGTGTTGATGACGGCGACCACGGCCAGGATGTAAAGGAGCGTCCCGAGATGCCCGCCGATCTTCGCCGCGCGCTCCAGCACCCCCATGAAGAGCTGGAACTTGCCGGTGAACCCGGCCGTGGGCGGAATGCCGATCAGGGAGAAGAGGAAGACGGTCAAGGCCACGCCCAGGAACGGCGCCCGCCAACCCATGCCGTTATAGTCGCTCAAGTTGACCGAGCGGGTGCGGTTCTCGATCAGGATGACCACCGCGAAGGCGCCGAGGTTCATGGCCAGGTAGGCGAGCAGGTAGTAGGCGATGAGCTGGACGCCTCCCGTGCTGGCGCCGGGGATGCCGAGGATCGACACGCCCATCATCATGTAGCCGGCGTGGGCGATCGAGGAATAGGCGAAGAGGCGCTTCAGGTTCTCCTGCCAGAGGGCGGCGAAGTTCCCCACCGTCATGGTGACCATGGAGATGACGATCATCACCACCGGCCAGCTGATGGCCTGGTCGAGGGCGGCATCCGCGAACTTGAGGTTGGAGAAGAACCGCAGGCACAGGGCGAACCCGGCGGCCTTGGAGGCCACCGACAAGAAGGCCGTGATCGGCGTCGGCGCGCCCTCATAGACGTCGGGGCACCAGAAGTGCATGGGGATGGCGGCCATCTTGTAGGCCAGGCCGAGGAAGGTCATCAAGAGGCCCAGGGTGGCGGCAACGGCGGTCACATTGAGAGTTCCGGCGGCTTCCGGATTGGCGATCGAGGCCATGAGCCGCTCGCCGAACTTCTGGAGGTCGCCCGTTCCGGTGAGGCCGTAGAGGAGCGACAGGCCATAGCCCATGACGCCGGCGGCGACGCTGCCGTAAATGATGTACTTCAAGGCCGCCTCCGAGCTGGCGCGGCTGTTCTTGTGAAAGCCGACCAGGATGTAGGAGCAGATGCTGAGGAACTCGAGGGAGATGAAGGCCATGAGGAAATGCGCCGACGAAGCCATGAGCATGCCGGCCAGGATGGAAGCGAGGAGGATGGCGTAGTACTCCCCCATGCGCCGGTCCTCCAGCTCCTTGGCGACATAGGATAGGAGGATCACCGGAACGGCGCCGAGGAGGAAGAAAAGCTTGAAGAAGTTGGCGTAGCTGTCCATGGCCAGCATGCCGCTCGCCCCATCCGCCGAGACGGCGGCATGGTCGGCGATGAAGAGGGATTGCGATTCTTCATAGAGCGAAAGAACCGACAAGGCCGGATACAAGCAGGCGAAGACCGCCAGCCAGGCGAGCTGCCTGGAGGCCTTGCGAGGGAGCACCAGGTCGATCAAGAGGATCACCATGGCCGCTATGGCGACCTGAAACTCCGGCCCGAAGAAGTGGAGGCTTTTGGTTATGCTCGGGACGAAGACCTCGCGAAATTGCTCTAAATCGATGTCGAGAAGCAGCATCCGTTACCTCAATCAGTTACAGGCCGGCGGCCTTGCGCACCATGTCGGTGAGCTCGCGCAGGGACGGATCGATGTGGTTCAAGATGGTCGGGTTGGGCAGCAGGCCGATCACGACGCACAGGAAGGCCAGCGGCACCAGGGCCACCACCTCGCGGAAGGAGAGGTCCGGGAAGTGCTTGTAATGCTCATCCTTCACGTTGCCGAGGTAGACCCGCTGGATGGTCCAGAGGATGTAGACCGCCGCGAGCACCACGCCCAGGAGGGAAACGTAAACGATCCACCGCGCCCCCAGACCCTTATCGCCGGCGGGGGTGGTGATCAGGCTCATGCTCGTGTCCCAGGAGCCCAGGAAGACGAGCACCTCGCTGATGAAGCCGCAGAGGCCCGGCAGGCCAAGCGAGGTGAAGAAGCCCACCGTGGCGATGCCGGTGTACCAGGGCATCTGCAAGCCGATGCCGCCGAAGCGGTCGAGGTCGCGGTGATGGGCGCGGTCGTAAATCACGCCGACGATGAAGAAGAGCATGGCCGAGGAGATGCCGTGAGTGAACATCTGAAGGACCGCGCCGTCGATGCCCATGTAGCTCAAGGAGGCCAGGCCCAGGAGAACGTAGCCCATGTGGCTGACCGAGGAGTAAGCCACCAGCTTCTTGAAGTCCTTCTGCGCCATGGCGCAGAAGGCGCCGTAGACGATGTTGATCAAGGCCAGGATGGCGATGAACCAGATCATGCCGCGCTGGGTGGCGGCTTGAGGGAGGAGCGGGTAGGAGAAGCGGAAGAAGCCGTACCCGCCCATCTTCAGGAGGACGCCGGCCAGCACCACGCTGATGGCGGTCGGCGCCTCGACGTGGGCGTCCGGCAGCCAGGTGTGGAACGGGAAGACCGGCACCTTGATGGCGAAACCGATGAAGAGGGCGAGAAAGAGCATGGTCTGCAGCTGGAGCGAATAGGTAAGGGGAGTCAAGCCCATGAGCGTGATGATGTTGAAGGTGTGGGGCTCGGTCTTGAAGTAAAAGACCAGCATGGCGAGGAGCATGATCACCGATCCCACCAGGGTGTATATGAAGAACTTGATGGCGGCGTAGATGCGGTTGGGGCCGCCCCAGATGCCGATGAGGAACCACATGGGGAGGAGCACGATCTCCCAGAAGACGTAAAAGAGGAAGAAGTCGAGGGCGCAAAAGACGCCGATGAGGCCGGTCTCGAGGATCAGGAAGAGCGCGTAGTAAGCCTTGGTCCCCTGGTCGATGGTCCAGGAGTAGACCAGGCAGAGGACGCCGAGGAGCGCCGTGAGCCACACCAGCGGCAGGCTCAAGCCGTCGACGGCCATGAAGTAGTTGATCTTGAATTGACCGATCCACGGCGCGAACTCGACATAGCGGAGGCGGCTCGCTTGCGGGACGCTTGAGGCGACGACCAGCTCGCTGGCCCGCTCCCAGGCGTGGAAGCCCTTCTTCCCCAGCTCCACCAGCAGCGCCTTCCTGGTGTCCTCGCTGACCGACTTCACCTCATCGGCCGACTTCGGCAATCGGGCGCGCACCTGGTCGATCAAGCCGCTTCCGAGCTGAACCAGCTCCGACTCGATCAGTTCCTTGAGGACGGCATCGGCGCCGCGCGCCGGCCCTTGCGCCGCCCCCGGAGAGCGCTCGGCGTCGCTGTAGTCGCGGGCGATGCCGGTGGCGATGATGAAGGTGATGAAGGCCCCCACCACGGCGAGGAACTTCATGACGCTCTTGGGCCAGATGGGAAGCAGGATCACCCCCGCCGTGAGCAGGGGAAAGAAGGTCAACCAGGTCAATGTATACATAAGCGGTCAATCCCGATTCGACAAAATTTTAATAAATCAAATGGTCTTTCATTACAACAACAACCGGATGAGGGCCACCGACACCAGCAGCACCCCGGTGGCGAAGAAGACCGAGGCGTACACGTACTCCTGCAGGTTGCCGGTCTGCAGCCGCGGCATCAACCGGCCGGCCCACAAGGTGACGCCGCCGAGCCCGCGCACCGTGCCATCGACGCCCTCGTAGTCGGCGATGCCGACCACCCAGGCGAGGAACTTGCAGAGATGGCCCTGCAGGTTGACGAGGCCGTCGATGATGTACATGTCAAAGGCGCCGCAGAGCACGCGCAGGAAATGCACCAGGTTGATGAAGACCAGGTTGTACAGCGCATCGACGAACCAGAGGTTCTTCAAGCAGTGGTTGAGGGGGCCGAGCACCGCGCCTGCCAGGGTCCCCGGCTTGAGGAGGTCGCGGGAGGCGAGGGGGCTCCGGGGGCCGAAGAAGACCCAGGAGCCGAAGAGGCCGAGAAGGAACGCCGCGAGGGACAATAGCAGCACCTCGTGGTGCGCGTGGCCGTGGGCCTCCTTGATCGCGTTCAAGGCTTCGCTGGCGATGAACACCTGCCGCTGCGGATCGCTGAAGAGGTTTTCCGTGACCTTGAGCGAATTGACGCGCTCCTCGAACCATTCCCCCTTCAATCCGCCCATGCCGATCGACAGGACCGCCAGGATGACGAGCGGCACGGTCATGGTCCAGGGGGACTCGTGGGCGTGCTCGTAGGCGTGGTGGTTGCGCGGGCGGCCGTGGAAGGTCTTCCAGAACATGCGGAACATGTAAAACGGCGTCATGAAAGCGGTGGCCATGCCGAGATAAAAGGCCACGCGGTACCAGCCGCCATGGTGGTCGGCGACGGCCTTCGCCTGGGTCAAGATGGCCTCCTTGGAGAAAAAGCCCGAGAGGTACGGCAGCCCGGAGATGGCCAGGGTGCCGATCAAGAAGGTGGACCAGGTGACCTTCATCTTCCTCCACAGCCCGCCCATGTCGGCCATCTCGTTCGAGTGGACGGCGTGGATGACGCTTCCCGAGCCGAGGAAGAGGAGGGCCTTGAACATGGCGTGCGTCGTCAGGTGGAAGAGGGCGGCGGCGACGCTGCCAACCCCGAGGCCGAGCATCATGTAGCCGAGCTGGGAGACCGTCGAGTAAGCCAGGACCTTCTTGATGTCGGTCTGCGAGAAGGCGATCGAGGCGGCGAAGATCGCCGTGAAGCTGCCGGTCACCGCCACCACGAGGAGCGGGGTGCTGTGGAAGAAGTCCCCTTGAAAGTAGCCCGGCCCCGCCATGAACGGGAACATGCGGCCGACCACGTACACGCCGGCCGCCACCATGGTGGCGGCGTGGATCAAGGCGGACACCGGCGTCGGGCCCTCCATGGCGTCGGGAAGCCAGACGTGCAGCGGAAACTGCGCCGACTTTCCCATCGGACCGAAGAAGAGGCTGATGGCCACGAAGGTGAGCGGCACGGCGGCGAGGCCGAAGCCCCACTTGTTCTCCTGGACGCTCTTGAAGATGTCATCGTACTCGAGGGAGCGGACGGTGGCGGCGATGATGAGGATCGCCAGCAAAAAGCCCAGGTCGCCGACCCTGGTGGTGAGGAACGCCTTGATGGCGGCGTTCGACGCCGACTTCTTCTCGAAGTAAAAGCCGATCAGGAAGTAGGAGCAGACGCCCACCAGCTCCCAGAAGATGAAACAGAAGAGCAGGTTCGAGGTGATGCAGAGGCCGAGCATTGAGAAGGAGAAGAGCGCCAGGTACGCGAAGAAGTGGTTGTAGCGCGCCTCGCCGTGCATGTAGCCCCAGGAATAGAGGTGGACGAGGAAGCTCACCAGCGTCACCACCAGGAGCATGGCGATGGTGAGGTTGTCGACGAGGATGCCGAAGTCCATGTGGAAGAGGCCGCCGGCGGTCTGGCCCGCCTTGCCGATATCCAGCCAATCGAGCCCGGAGAGCGGATACCACAGCTGCCGCTCGATGCCTTCCGGGCTCCCCAGGAGGTCGGCGAAGAACATCTTCAAGGCGATGCACAGGCCGGCGAACATCGCCAGGGTCGGGATCCAGTCCCCCTCCCGGTGCTTGGGAGGAATGCGCTTGCCAAAGAACACCTGGATGACGAAGGCCAGAAGCGGCAGCGCCAGGATGATCAGGGCTTCCCGGCACAGGCTGGTGTTCGCAGTTGAAGTCGGCATGTCGCTATGAAACTCCCAGAAAAATCACGGAAATATCTCCGTCTAGCCCTTCAAGGCATCGGCCTCATCCACGTCGACCGTGTTCAGGTTGTTATAGATGTTCAAGATGATCGCCAGCGCGAGCGCCGCCTCGGCGGCGGCGAGCACGATGATGAAGATGGTCACCACCTGTCCGTCGATCCCGTCCTTGGCGACGTACCTGGAGAAGGCGACGAAATTGAGCCCGGCGGAGTTGAGGAGCAGCTCGATGCCCATGAGCACCGCGATGGCGTTCCTCCGGATGATGATGATGGCGATGCCCAGGGTGAACACCATGGCGCTGACCACCAGGTAGTGGACCAGGCCGATGCCGGCGGCCGGAACGACCTCGGCCGCCGCGGCGGCCGAGGAGGCGGCACCGGCCCCGCTGCCGGCCTGGGCCAGGGCCGCGGCCAGGAGGGCTCCGCTCATGGAGAAGATCGCCGTCAACGCGCTCATTCTTCGCTCCTTCCCTTGTCTTCCTTGCGGCGGGCGATGTAGGTGGCCCCGATCAGGGCCACGAGCAGCACCATCGAGATCACTTCGAAAGGCAGGATGAACGTGCTCATGACGCGGCTACCGACGGCGCTCACCGTCGGAGCCGTGGCCTTGGCGGCGGCGTTCCAGGGGGTGCGGCTGGCCACGTAAAGCAGCGCCGAGGCGGTCAAGATCCCGGCAATGATCCCGGGAAAGACCAGGCCCCAGCCCTTGACCTCCTTGAGCGGGACGTCCATGCGGTAGGTGAGCATGACACCGAAGAGGAAGAGGATGAGGATGCCGCCGATGTAGACGAGCACCTGGATGAAGCCCAGGAAGTCCGCTCCCAGGTGCAAGTACAACCCGGCGAAGCCGACCAGGCTGAGGAGCAGCCAGAAGGCCTGCCGGACGATGTCCTTGGCGAGGAGGATGCCGAAGCCCGGCGCCACCGCCATGACGGCGAAAAGCCAGAACATCACTTGATTGAAAATCCCCGATCCTGTCATCCGTGTCGCCTCATTCTTTCCGCTCCATTCTTGAACTTACCCGGATCCCTCTTTTGCTCCCGCGCCGCCGTGGGCCTGCCCAGCCAGCGCCCGCAGGCGCTCGTTCTCCTGGCGGGCCCACTGCACGAACATCTCATCCTCTTCGGTGTAGACGGCATCGGTGAGCAGGTTCTTTTCCATCATGCGGCGGTCGGTGGCGTGGTAGTCGTAGTCCGGGCCGAGATGGATGCACTGGGTCGGGCACGGCTCCTCGCACAGGCCGCAGAAGATGCACACCGTGTAGTCGACGGTGAACTTGGCGAGCGTCGCCTTGCGGCCGCGCCAGCCGCCCGCCAGGATGCCGTCGGCGCCGCGCACCCCTTCAATGTAAATGCAGTCCACCGGGCAGATGTCGGCGCACTTCCAGCACATGACGCACTTTTCGGTCTCGAGGAAATGTATGCCGCGGTGTCGCTCGGGAATGACGTCCTTCTCGCGGGGATACTGGATGGTGCAGGTGTGCTTCTTGAAAAGCAGGGACTCGATGAAGTACTTGAGGGTGATCCCCATGCCGATGCCAATCGATTTCCCGACGCTGAAGATGTCAGAAAAGTACTTTCCCAAAGCCATTTTCGTTTCTCGGCACCTAAATTTCCAAAAGCCTATTCCAGCCAGAAGAACATGGAGTATTCCTTGCCGCTCGCCAGCGATCCCATGAACAGGTCCCACAGCGCCGAGCCGACCAGGCAGGCCAGCGAGATGGGCAGCAATACTTTCAAGCACAGCGACATCATCTGGTCCAGGCGCACACGCGGCAGGGTCCAGCGCACCCACATCTGCACGAAGACGAGCCCCACTGCCTTACCGATCAGCACATGGGCCTTGATGAGGAGGCCGATGACGAAGGCCAGTGCCGAGGAGTCCGGGGCCGCGCCGATCCGATCGATCACCGGGATGCCGAGGTACCAGCCCCCGAAGAAGGCAACCACCGCCACACCCGAAACGAGGTACATGGCGGCATACTCGGACAGGAAGAAAAGCGCGAAGCGGATGCCGGTGTACTCGGTGTGGAATCCTGAGACCAGCTCCGACTCCGCCTCCGGCAGGTCGAAGGGGGAGCGCTTGCACTCCGCCAGGCTGGCGATCAAGTAAATGATGGAAAGCACCATCAGGAACGGGTTGCGGAAGACGAACCAGTGCCAGAACCAACCGCTCTGCTGCTCGACGATCTGCATGGTCGAGAGGGTGCCGGCGCTCACCGCCACGGTGACGAAGGCGATGCCGATGGGGATCTCGTAGCTCACCATCTGGGTGGCGGTGCGGATGGTGCCGAAGAGCGACCACTTGTTGTTGGAGGACCAGCCGGCCATGATCACCCCCAGCACCTCCACCGAGCCGACGGCGGCGATGTAAAAGAGTCCGAGGTTGAGGTCGCTCGCCACCAGGTAGTCGCCGAAGGGGAGCGGCGCGAAGCGGATGAAGGTGCCGGTAAACACAATAATTGGCGCGACGATGAACAGGACCTTGTCCGCCACGCGGGGGATGATGTCCTCTTTCACGGTCAGCTTGATGCCGTCGGCGATGGTCTGGAGGACACCGTGCGGCCCCACTTCCATGGGGCCGAGGCGGCACTGCATGTGCGCCGAGACCTTGCGCTCGAGCCACACGGCAAAGAGCGCGAAGAGGTTGAGGAAGGCAAAGACCGCCAGGCAGGCGATGAGCATGGCCGCGATCGCCCCCCACCACGTCCCCTCGGCGGGGTAGCTGTGAACCAGCCGCTGCAGCAAGGCCTCCAGGCCGTTGGGGCTGCTCTTCGAGGTCTCGAGCGCCGGCGCCTGCGCCAGCCAGCAGGAATGGAATGCAGCGCTCAGAAAAAGCGGGATCGACGCCATCAACGGTCCACCTCCCCCATGACGATGTCCAGGCTGCCGATGATCGCCACCATGTCCGCCACCATGCACTTGCCGGTCCTGGTCAGTTCATCCAGGACGCTGATATTGCAAAACGAGGGGCCGCGCGTCTTGACGCGGTACGGTTTCTCGCTGCCGTCGGAGACGATGTGGAAACCCAGCTCGCCGCGCGCCCCTTCGACCTTGTGGTAAGCCTCCCCCTTGGGCGGCTTGACCTTGAGCTGCAGCTTCTTGTCGAGGTGCAGCCCGGAGGGAATGCCCTTGAGCGCCTGGCGGACGATCATGATGCTCTGCGTCATCTCGCGGATGCGAACCATGTACCGGTCCCAGCAGTCCCCCGTCTGCCCCTGCTCGCCGCTCCCCGCCGGAATCTCGAACTGGAAGCGGTCGTAAATGCAGTAAGGCTCATCCTTGCGCAGGTCCCGCCGTACGCCGGAGCCGCGGAGGTTGGGGCCGGTCAAACCGTAGCCGATGGCCATCTGCCTGGGAATGACGCCGACGTTGGCGGTGCGGGAAATGAAGATGCCGTTGTAGGAGAGCAGCCGGTTGTACTCGTCGATGATGTCCGGCTCGAAGTAATTGCAGAAGTCTTCAATGTCCTTGAGGATCTCGTCGGTGATGTCGAAGGAGACGCCGCCCACGCGCACGTAGGTGTAATTGAGCCGCTGCCCGCAGAGCTTTTCAAAGATCTTGAGGATCTTTTCGCGGTCGCGGAAGGCGTACAGGAAGGGAGTGACGGCGCCGATGTCCATGCCGTAGGTGCCGAAGGCGAGGAGATGGCTGGCGATGCGGTTCAGCTCCGCCACCATGACGCGGATGTACTGCGCCCGCTCGGGAGCCTCGATCCCCAGCAGCTTCTCGACCGCCTCGGCCCAGCCGAGGTTGTTGATCATCGAGCACACGTAGTCCATGCGGTCGGTGTACGGCACCACCTGGACGTAACTGACGTTCTCGGCCACCTTTTCGAAGCAGCGATGCAGGTAGCCGATGTGCGATTCGGTCTCGAGCACCATCTCCCCATCGGTCCGGATCACCACCCGGAACACGCCATGGGTGCTGGGGTGCTGCGGTCCCATGTTGAGGAGCATTTCTTCGGTGCGGATGTCTCTCATTCGGTCTTCTTTGCTACGTACTCCGATGACGCCACCGCCCCCCCTCAGGGGGGACGGGAAGGGTGGCGGTCAGTAGATGACGTTTTTGATGCCGTGGTAGGTCTCCGGGATGACGTAGTCCTTGCGCAGGGCATGGCCTTCCCAGTCCTCGGCGCAGAGGATGCGCACCAGGTTGTGATGGCCCTCGAAGATGACCCCCATGAGGTCGAAGGCCTCGCGCTCGTGCCAGTCCGCGGCCCGCCAGAGGTTTTCCACGCTCGGGACGCGGGGGTTGTCCCGCGGCAGCTTGACCTTGAACATCAAGCGATGGCGATGGGCGGTCGAGTCCAGGAAGTAAATGACCTGGATGGTGCCTCGTTCAGCGTCCTTGGGCGGGTAATCGACGGTGGAGATGAGCGACAGGAGGTCAAACTGAAGCCGCGCGTCGTCGCGGCAGAAGGCGGCGAACTCCACCAGGATCTCGGGGTCGATCACCACGAACGGCTCGACCACCTGCGGTTGCTCCTCCAGGATCGCCGCCCCGAACTTCTCCTTGAGGATGGGAAAAAGCTTCGCGGCATCGGCCTTTCCCTTGGCGATCCTGCGGCTCAAGGCGCCCGGCCCCTTGGGAGCGGCCGCTTTCCCTGCCGCCGCTCCTGCCGCGCCGCTTTTTTCTGCTTCCGCCATGTTCTCTCGCGCTCCTCCTGGGTTCTCCCTGGTGTATTTCTTGCGGCCTCAAGCCGGCTGGTAGACTTCCGGCTTGGTCGACTTGCGGGCCCGGTCGCCGATCTTCTCGCGCATCATCAGCTTCTGGATCTTGAAGATGCCCTCGAGCAGCGCCTCCGGCCGGGGCGGGCAGCCCGGAACGTAGACGTCCACGGGCACGATCAAATCGACCCCCTTGACGACGTGGTAGCCGTACTTGACGTACGGCCCGCCGCGGATGACGCAGCCTCCCATGGCAAGCACATATTTGGGCTCGGGCATCATGTCGTAGAGCCGCTTCACCCGGGGCGCCATCTTGTGGGTGACGGTCCCCGCGACGATCATCAGGTCGGCCTGGCGAGGGGTGGCGCGGAAGGGCCCCGAGCCGAACCGGTCGATGTCGTACTTGGAAGCGCCTGTGGCCATCATCTCGATGGCGCAGCAGGCGAGGCCGAAGGTAAGGGGCCAGACCGAGTTGGCGCGGGTGAGGTTGATCAGGTTTTCCAGCGAATTGATGAAGACAGTATCTTTCGTGAACGAGTCCGGATTCAAATTTTCGAGCACGTTTCCCATGGTCATTCCGATCAGTTCTCCGATGTTGGCCTCAGCGGGCAAGGGCGGGCTGCTTGGCCTCCGGCCGGCTGGGTGCCTCGGCAGCCGGCTGGGCCCGCTCCGCTGGCGCCGGCCGGACGTCCTCCTGCGACTGCAGCGACTTCACCCAGTCGAGATCGCCCTTGCGCCAGCAGTAAATGAAGCCGACCAGCAAGATGCCAATGAACAGGAACATTTCCAGGAACACGAAGCTCCCCATGCCCCCCTGGCGCAGGGCCTTGAAGATCACCGCCCAGGGGTAGAGAAAGGCCACTTCGACGTCGAAGATCAGGAAAATGAGCGCGACCATGTAAAAGCGGATATCGAATCGCACCCAGGAGCTGCCGATGGCCGGTTCGCCACATTCGTAAGTCTCCGCCTTGGCCGGTTCGCTTTCCGGCGAGGCTCGCGGGCGCAGAATGCGGCTCAGGACCGACACCGCGACCACCACGAAGGCGATGCCGAAGATGGTGAAGATGAAAAGGGTAGTGAGATCATACCCCAGGCCACGCGCCGGAAGTCCGGAGCCGGCTGCCGGCCCGGCGGGGGCTTGCGCCATGAAGAAAAGCAAAAGCGGTTGAAGCGCCATATCGACAGGAAGCATGACTCGCCAAAACGCCGTTCTTAACTTAACTGAAGGATTTCAGGCTTCTGCCGCTTAACAATGAGGCCGGCAGATCCGCTCCGATCCAGCACCGTTTGCTCCGTTTTCCCCAAGTCCTCCCCCGAGGGGACGATCGGGAGACGACCGGGAGGCAATGGAGCACTCCGTGCCATTTTTCACAAAGACATCCAATGGTAATTTTTGTTCCGCGTTTTGCAATGATTTTTTGTGGGATTTTCCGGGATTTCGGAGATTTTTCGGATATTTCAGAAGGGGATTTGAAGAATCCCAACCGAGGCCCTCACTTCCCCGCCGGCAGCGACTCGGCCAGCTTGCGGTTCAGCTGCTCGATGGCGCCGACGTTCTCACCCACGACCTGGATCTCCCGGAGGAAGGCCCAGAGGTTGATGAAGAGGGCCGGGAAGAGCAGGGCCAGATGCAGCCACCAGCCCGGCACCGCCCGCACCGGGAACTGGGCTGACGGATTCCGCGCCGCCAGGATCTCGCTGTGCACCCAGCCGCCGGCGAAGGAGGCGATCAAGATGGCGATGAGGGCAAAGGTGGCGAGGGGAAACATCCTCTTTTTCATCCGACGGATGAGGGGGATGTATTCCTGCTCGAACTCGGGAATGCCCGTCACCACCTGCTTGATGGCGCGGTGCGAGCCGATCAGGTAAAAGAGCGCCAGGCAGTGGATGAAGAGGGTGTAAATGGCGCTGGCGATGCCGATGCTGGCGTGCAGGTTGGTGGACTGGGCCGAGTCGGCTTCGAGGCCCAGGTAAATCACCCCCGCGAGCAGAAAGGCCTCGATGAGCAATAAAAATTTGAGGATCAGGTTCATGCGGCGTCCTTGGATCCGGCGCCAACCGTTCAACGGTCGCGAGGCACCGCCAGCATGCGCTCGAGGGCCCGCCGCGCCCCTCTGGCGACATCCTCCGGGACGAAGATTTCGAACACTTCCTCCTCGATGGAGCGCTGGACCGCCTCGAGGTCGATCATCTTCATGTAGGGGCAGTGCAGCCGGCAGCCGATGCAGCCATCGGCGGCGATGAACTCGCGGTCGGGGAACTTCTTCTTGAGCTGGTAAATGAGCGCCCACTCGGTCGCGATGATGAAGGTTCTGGCCTCGGGATGGCGCTCCACCGCCGCCAGCATCCCCGAGGTCGAGCAAATTTCATCGGCTTGCGCGAGGACGTCCTCGCGGCACTCGGGATGGGCGATGACCACGGCGTTCGGGTAGCGGGAGATCCCCTTCTCGACGGTGACGCCCCGCAGCACGTCGTGGGTCGGGCAGGCGCCGTCGTAGACCGCCACCTCCTTTTCGGGCACCTGCCGGGCGACCCAGCCTCCGAGGTTGCGGTCGGGGGTGAAGAGGATTTTTTTCTGCGGCAGGCTGCGCACCACGCTAACCGCGTTCGCCGAGGTGCAGCAGATATCGGAGAGGGCCTTGACCTCGGCGGAGGAATTGATGTAGGTCACCACGGCGTGCTCGGGGTAGCGCCGCTTCCACTCCTCCAGGGACTCCGGGGTTATCGAGTCCGCCAGGGCGCAGCCGGCCGCCAGGTTGGGCAGCACCACCTTCTTCTCCGGGTTGAGAATCTTGGCCGACTCCGCCATGAAGTGGACGCCGCAAAAAACCACCATGCGGGCCGAGGTCTTCTGGGCTTGCTGAGCCAGCGCCAGGGAGTCGCCGACGAAGTGGGCCACCTCCTGAACCAAGGGGAGCTGGTAATTATGGGCGAGGATCAACGCGCATTTTTTCCGAGCCAGCTCGCGGATATCGCGGAAGAGCCGCTCGGCGTACGCGGGATCCTCATAGCGCTCGTTCCACGGGCTGGGAGCCTGAAAATCGATTTTCGGGAAGCTGCCGGCAGAAATTTTAGCTTCAATGGTCGTCTTCATGAGTCACCTCCATCCCAACCACCCGCGCGCCCGGATCGGGGCGGATCCCCCCCGTCCCGCGGGGGAAGATCCGCCAGAACTCCTTGCGCACCAAGCTGGTTATCGTAGCACTTTTCGAAAAACCGTGGTAATGGGAAATCGCCTCGAGCATTTCCAGATCCCGCAAGGTAGCGGTGAAGCTGCGGATCACCTTGCGGACCGAAGGATCGGCGGGGGTAAGGGATTTGGTCGTTTTCATAGGGTATACAAC